>JAOHKZ010000013.1 GCA_028101545.1 Opitutales bacterium
CACAAACCAAGAAATAAAAAATTCTAAGTTTAGCAGTTGGAATGATTACATCTCACAACCCCAACAGTCCAAATATATTTCACAAGTCCTCCATTCTTACCAAAATGAGGATAGGGAGGATAAAAAATTACGTGTGATTTATTTTTTCCCCAAGGATCGAAATCCAATCAAAGATTATCGCAAAAGATGGAATGGTATTCTCACCGATATTCAAAGCTTCTTTCGTGATGAAATGAATCAACTTGGATATAAAGGAGTTACGATCTCATTAGAGAGAGAAAACGGAATACTTAAACTACACGAAATCCAAGGTGCCCATAATGATGGGAATTATACTTATAAATCGGGAAGCAAGATTCGGGGTGAAGTATTTAAAGCTCTCCGAACAAAAGGTATTAATCCAGAGGAAGAAACTTTGTTGATTGTATGCGGACTATCCAAAACAGAAGATAAGAGGGTAACCATTTATTCACCCTACTATGGAATGGGTGCTAACCATAATCGAGGAATTTGTTTTACTGCCGACATGGAATGGCTATCGATTGACGGACTCAAACCCGATCCCCAAAAGATAACTCTACAGGTGAAGGAGCACCGGGGATATGAACCGTTCACTTTAAGTCGCTTCAATACCGTCTACATTGGAGGCACGATTCATGAACTCGGTCATGGACTATCGCTGCCTCATAACCTTGCTACCAAAGAAGAGTCAAAGAGAGGCACCGCACTAATGGGAGCTGGTAATTACACTTACCGCAAAGAATGGCGAAATCAGGGTAAAGGATCATTCCTTACTCACTCAAGTGCACTTCGGTTGCTGGTTCATCCACTTTTTAATGGCACGAGCGAAAAATCAAAAAAACTTCCCGGGCTCAAATACAGGCAGTTGAAAATTGAACATACCAAAGATAAAATTCAAATCAAAGGGAAGTTTGAATCTATTGTACCTATCCTCGCCATGATCGCTTATAACGATAAGGAAAATAAGGGGCAGCGAGGATATATGGTCAATAACAACTATGACGCCACGAGTTGGACATCCGTTATAAGTCCAAATAATGAATTCCAAATTAACATAAATGATTTAGGTGAAGGGAATCACCAAATCCGTCTCGTCACCGTTCATATCAATGGATCGACAACCACCAAACGAATGCATTATTCAATCAAGGATGCTTCTTTCGACTTTTCGCAAGCCCGGAAAGAAATCAAAAACATTCTAAACTAATAAAAGTTATTCGTAATAAAATATGTCATTGTAACATATTTATTTTATTGCCCATAATTCATGCAGATTCTTAATCAATAATAACTATGAAAAACAATACACGAAGAGACTTCATCAAATCCTCCGCTGCAATCGGCAGTTTTTTTATTCTTCCCTCTGGTTTGCGGGCTAAAGCCCCAAACAGTAAAATTTGCACCGCTCATATTGGTACGGGTGGAAAAGGACGAGTTGATACAGTATACCTTGCCAAGCACAGCAATGTGGAAGTAATCGGACTCTGCGATGTCGATTACGCACATGGTAAAATTGACACATGGTCCAAACAATTTAAAAGTGCCTCCGCGTTTCAGGACTATCGCGAAATGCTGGCTAAACTTGATGACAAGATCGACGCGGTTTCCATTTCCACGCCCGACCATACCCACTATCCGGCTACCATGGATGCGATGGAAAGAGGAAAGCATATCTACCTGCAAAAACCCCTCACCCACAAACTTAAAGAGGCCCGTCAACTGGCTGAATTTGCTGAGAAAAAAGGACTCACTACTCAGATGGGAATTCAAAACCAGTCGCGTGAAGCCTATCGTTTAGCGCGTCATTACATTCAGGAAGGCTTAATTGGAAAGATCAGTAAGGTCTATGTTTGGTCGTTCAAAACCTGGGGCTATGACGGAAAACCTTTTAAAGAAAAATCTGAGGTGCCCGGCACCCTTGATTGGAACCTTTGGCTGGGCACTGCTCCGGTGCATGATTATGTAAGCAAGGTTTATCATCCCGGTCAGTGGCGTAAGCTCCTCGATTTTGGATGCGGTACCCTCGGGGATATGGGCATCCATATTTTTGACACGCCCTTTAAGGCCTTGGATCTTAAAGATCCCAAATGGGTGGAAGCCGAATGCCGTGAACCCAACGGATTTGGGCACGCCGAAAAGAACATGGTCAGGTATGGATTTAAACCATCCAAATACACCACTGATGATTTCACCTTCACCTGGTGGGACGGCACCGATGCCCCTAGGCACAAGAATAACCCGGACTTAATCCTTCCAAACGGAGACGAATTACCCACGCAGGGTGCCGTGTTTGTTGGGGAAAACGGTCGTATGGTTTTACCTCACTGCTCAATGCCAACTTTTTATCCTGATAGTATTGTAAAAAGTCTACCCAAAACTGACATTGTAGGAGTCGATCATTACACCCAATTCCTTGATGCCATCGAAGGAAAGGATAAGACTTTAGCTGGCTTTGACTACTCCGGGCCCTTGGCTGAATCACTCTGCCTCGGAGTGGTCGCCTGTCAGTTCCCTGGTAAGCGACTTAATTGGAATGCCAAAAAAATGAAGGTGACCAACCTTCCCGAGGCTAACCCTCACCTTAAAGGCAGATACAGGAAGTTCTAACTTCGCGTCAACCTTCACTGGGTTTTCCAAAATTCAATCTATGAAAATCTTAACCCGTTTAATCGGGTGGCTTATCTTTGCCATCCCTCTTTGCTTCCATAATTCGAATGATCTGAATGCCGCGAACAAGCCAAATGTGGTGCTTATCTATATTGACGACTTGGGTTATGGGGACATCGGATGCTATGACTGCGAAGATATACCCACACCACACATCGACAGACTGGCCGAACAGGGAGTACGCTTTACTGCTTCTTACATTACCAACCCGCCCTGTTGCCCGAGTCGCTGTGCACTAATGATGGGGCAATACGGGCAGAGATTCGGAAAGTACGGCATGTCCCGTGGACTCCCCATTCCCGAAGACCGCCCCACCCTTGCAAAATTCATGGGTAAGAATGGTTATGTCACCGGACAGATCGGCAAGTGGGACATCGGCTCAAAAGTTCAAGGCCCGCTTCAGGTAGGCTTCAACGAGGTTGCCCAGAAGCCACCCAAGAAAAAGGGGTCCAAATACCTCTGTACTAATAAAGAAGGAAAGACCCAGTGGCTCACAGATTATGACGGGGACAACATCGTCACCTTCATCGAACGACATAAATCAGAGCCCTTCTTTCTTTATTGGTCTCCGGAAGCAGTCCATTCCAAAAACGACGAGGCTCCTACAAGCCTTACTGAACGCACAACTGCCAAAGGGAAGCGGAGCAAACTTGCCGGGGCAATCGTATCGGTTGACGACCAAGTTGGTAAACTATTGAAAGCCTTGAACAAACACGGCCTGAGAGAGAACACGCTGGTCATTTTCTCCAGTGACAACGGTGCCAATGTTGGAGAAGAAGGATCATCCGCTCCTTACCGGGGAGGAAAAGGGAGCGGCACACAACAGGAGGGTTGGGTACGTGTGCCTACGATTTTTTCAATGCCCGGCATAGTTCCAAAAGGAAAGGACTACCATAAGCAAATCGCCAACTTCGATTTCTATTCCACCATTGCATCGGTAGCCGGCTTGCCCATCCCGAAACATTGCGACGGGGTGGACTTGATTCCGTACATCAACGGCAAGAAAAAGGAAGAACCTCACGAGTATCTTTTCTGGCTCAACAACGAACCGGGAGATGCTGAAAGAAGACACCTTATTGCCGTACGCTGGAAGAAATGGAGACTCTATAAAAAGTATGCCAAGGATGATTGGCAATTGTTCGACCTGGCGGCCGACCCCGAGGAAGAAAAGAATTTAGCTCAGAAGCACCCGCAAATCGTTGAAAGACTCTCTGCAAAGCATGCTGCATGGGCGAAAACTCTCGCTCCACTAGGTAAGATTCCAAAAGTCGCCAAGTCAGATGACCGAATTGGGACGGGTCATGGTTGGACTTTCGCACAAAAATAACCCAGTGTCCGGTATTATTTTAAAAGTCTGGGAGCGGTAAAGCCACACTCTCTGGCATTCTTAAGTTCTTTCTGTAACTCAGCCACCTTTTCGGGGAATTTCTTCGCCAGATTATTTCGCTGACTAATATCCTTGGCGTAATTGTAAAGCTCGACCGAGTCATCATCATCCGCTGGATAATTTCGTTTTTCCTCCCACGGCTTTCTCCGTCCGGAATGATATCCTGACTTCCCTGCGATCAAATTCCATTCGCCAACACGGATCGCCCAGGCATCCTCTCTTGTATTGTGGACATGGACTGTACGGGGAGTCTTACTTCTTCCATGAAGCAAGGGAAGTATGTCATGAGAATCTTCCGCGGCATTATCTGGTAGTTCGTACCCAAGTGAAGAGGCAATTGTACTCATGAAATCAATTTGGGAAACCAACTTGTTACAGGTACTTCCCGCCTTGGTGACCCCTGGCCACTTAATTATAAAAGGCACATGATGACCCCCTTCGTAAATATCCCTTTTTAATCCACGAAACGGCTCAGCTGACCAGTGGTCAAAAGTTTCATCACGCTTATATGCATAACCCTCAGGACCATTATCCGCGGTAAAAATGACGATTGTATTATCTGCCTGCCCACTCTGTTTAAGTGCCTTGAGAATTCGGCCACAAGCATCATCTGTCTCATAAACAAAATCCCCATAAGGCCCCGCACCTGACTTACCATCAAATTCGTCATTTGGAATGATTGGTGCATGGGGGGAAGGAAAAGCAAAATAAAGAAAAAATGGGTTATCATCTTTTGCCTGCTTCTTCACATACTCCACCGCTTTTTGAGTGGTGGTGGGAATGTTTTCATAAGGATCCCAACCCGAAAACATTGGGCCCGGTCGGCATTCCCATCCGCCCTCTTTGATTTTTTTCCATTTGGAGGTGTCCATCATTGTATCCGGGATATCGACCACCTTGTCGTTTTCTATCCAGCAATAGGGAGGGAAATTTATCACAGTATCACCAAAGTAATAATCAAAGCCATGCGCCAAGGGGCCATCGGGTATCGACTTGGACCAATCGAACGCATCAGGACCATAACCAGATTTCCTTCCTTGCTTAATGGGTTTGGCATTGGGTTTCTTAATCGCATCCCAGTCCCATCCGAGATGCCACTTGCCTATGGCTGCGGTGTTGTATCCACATTCCTTTAACATCTCTGGCAGGGTAAGCCTATCTGCATCAAAAGCGGACTCCCCAAATGCGTTTACGATACCATGAAATTTCCTCCAATGATAGCGGCCGGTCAGTAAGGCATACCTACTGGGAGTACAAATCCCGGAAGAGGAATGACCATCGGTGAAAATCATGCCCTCCTTGCCCAATTTTTCAAGATGCGGGGTGGGAATCTTGGATTTGGGATTCAGTATTTTGAGATCGCCATAGCCGAGATCATCCGCATACAAAATTAAAATATTAGGTTTCTTTTCCGCTGAAAATAAAGAAGGCCACAGCCCCACAAGCAAACCTATTGCAGTTAAAAAGTTTTTGTACATGCTCCTTTATTAACTCGATGTATAAATGGATAAAGCCAAATATTCATCTCAAAAGTAATAAATACTCAAACTGTTACATATAATTTGTATGAAAAAAATTTCTTTTTGCCTCTTGTTTATTTGCCTATGGCTTAATTCCCTTTGGGGGAAACAGCCTAACATCCTATTCATCTTCACGGACGATCATGCATTAAATGCCATCTCTGCCTACGGTGGACCCTTAGCCAAGATTGCCCCGACTCCTCATCTCGATCGAATTGCAAAAGAAGGCATGATGTTTAATCACTGTCTCGTCACCAATTCAATATGTGCTCCTTCCCGTGCGGTCGTCCTTACCGGAAAGTACTCACACTTGAATGGTCAGTTGACCAATAAAAATGTATTCGATGGCAGCCAGCAAACCGTGCCCAAGCTCTTAAAAAAGCAAGGGTATCAAACCGCAATCGTGGGAAAATGGCATCTTAAATCAACACCGACCGGATTCGATCATTTCGAGGTTTTGAAAGGACAGGGGCAGTACTATAACCCCATGCTTTTTACCAATGGAAAAAATACCAACCATACCGGATACACAACGGATGTAATCACAGATCAGGCACTTAACTGGTTGGAAAACCGGGATCCTGACAAACCTTTCTTTCTCATGTGCCAACACAAAGCCCCGCACGGAAAATGGGAGCCTGCCCTTCGACACTTAAACGAATTCGACGACATGGAAATTCCCGAACCGCCCACCCTGTTTGATGATTATTCGGGTCGTAGCCCCGCTTCCGCCCGACACAAAATGGGCATTGCCGATCATATTGGTGAGAAACGCCTGATGCTCAGCTATGCAAGCAAGTTTACCCCTGAACAATTTAAACAGTTCGACAATGCCTTCCGCCCAAAAAACGAAGCCTTTATAAATGCAAAACTAACAGGTAAAGAACGTACCCGCTGGCATTATCAACGATACATCAAAAACTATCTGCGCTGCGTAAAAGCGGTGGATGAGAATATTGGCCGGATGCTCGAGTTCCTGGACAAATCAAAGCTGAGCGAAAACACCATCGTAATCTACAGTTCAGATCAGGGCTTTTGGCTCGGTGAACATGGATGGTTCGACAAACGGTGGATGTATGAGGAAAGTTTACACACTCCCCTGCTTGTCCGCTGGCCAAAAAAAATCAAGCCTTCAAGTAAAAATGAATTATTGGTTTCCAATTTGGATTTTGCTCCCACTTTTCTGGATCTGGCTGGAGCGAAACCTACCAAGGATATGCAGGGAGAATCCCTACTTCCTATTTTCAAGGGTAATACCCCAAAACACTGGAGAATGACACATTACTACCATTACTACGAAGCAGGTGGACACGGGGTCCCCATTCACTATGGCGTAACGGATGGCAAACAAAAGCTGATTCGCTTTCCAGACAATACTCTTAACACCTGGGAATTCTTTGATCTTCAAAAAGATCCCATGGAAATGAAAAACCTTTATGCAGAGAAATCCCAAACCGCCGATATTGAAGCGATGAAAAAAGAACTTCATCGACTTCGGAAGCTTTATAAAATTGAAGATTAAACCATGACCGTACTTATTCATCTTATTCGTTCAATAGCTTTTAGTTTTCTGTTTCTCTACATACTGCTGCAGGCAAAAAATAAGCCCAATGTCCTCTTTCTTGCCGTGGACGACATGAACGACTGGATCGGATGTCTAGGCAAAACTCCCCGGGCTATCACCCCGAACATCGACAAGCTTGCCAACAGCGGGGTCAATTTTACAAATGCCCACACCGCGGGAGTCTTTTGTGCTCCAAGTCGGGCTGCCATCTTTTCCGGTCAATTTGCCTCGACCACCGGTTGCTATCAGAGTGCCAATTACTTTGTGGATCATCCGGAGATCGAGTCCCTGCAAACCAGCTTTGCCAAGGCAGGCTATTCAACCTATGGAGCAGGTAAACTTTTCCATCATCCGGCCGGTGCGATTGATGTGCGTGACTGGACACACTTCTTTCTGCGCAACCCCGAGCAAAGGGAAACAGGATGGCCCATGAATTCATGGAGCGAAGAGACTCCCTTTCCAAAAACCTTTCCTGCGAGTATTTACAACCGGGGACAGGAAATCACTGGAGGAATGTTTCTCGAATGGGCAGGGATACCCAATCAGAAAGAGGAGGAAATGGCAGACACGAAGAGGGTCAACTGGGCAGTCGAACAATTAAAAAAGAAACATGAAAAGCAATTCTTCCTCGCAGTTGGCCTTTACGCTCCCCACTACCCGAACTACTGCCCCCAGAAGTACTTTGATCTTTACGATCCAAAAGACATCAAACTCCCTCCAATCAAAGAAGATGACCTGTCTGATCTTCCCGAAAAAATCCGAAAAATGAAGACCGGCCGTTCCCGAATCGTGCAGAAGCTAAAGTCGCTCGGTGCCTGGGATGATGCGATTCATGGCTACCTCGCATGTATCAGTTATGCCGATGCAATGCTTGGCCGGATACTTGATGCACTGGAGGCTAGTCCATACGCAAACAATACCATTGTAGTTCTATGGAGCGATCATGGATACCACCTAGGTGAAAAAGGAGACTGGGGAAAGCACACCCTATGGGAAAGATCCTCCAATGTTCCCTTCATTTGGTCAGGTCCCGGTGTGGCAAAAAATAAAGTAACCGATGTCACGGTAAGTCTGATTGATATGTATCCCACCTTTGTCGAGATGTGCGGACTTCCTCAAACCAAGCAAAAGCTCGAAGGAACTTCTATTGCCTCTGTTCTTGCTGAACCTGATAAAGCCAAAGATCGTTCCGTCTTTCTTCCCCACATGCACCCTGGAGAATACGCGATCATCAACCGGGACTGGAGATACATACATTACGGGGAGGACGGTGAAGAACTTTATGACCTCGGTAAAGATCCTAACGAATGGACCAACCTGGCCGGACAGGAAAAATACACAGACCTTAAAACCGAAATGGCATCTCTCGCCGCCAAAGACTTCGCACCACCTGCCAAAAAACTGCATGCTAAGCGTGACCTATTCGTAAAGGATGGTTCCTACAAATGGATTTCAGGCAAGGGGAACATGCAGAAAGCCAAACCCTATCGGCCAGGTATCACGCCTTCCGTTTCTCTGAAAACGGTAAAGAGGAATGATAGCCTACCGCAATCTACATTTAATATAGGGGTTCTTCCCAAACGAAAGAACATCCTATTTGTGGTCTGCGATGATCTCAACACCCATGTTTCCACCTCCGGGTACGAACCCATCACCACTCCCAACCTTGCCAAACTCGCCAAGGAATCGATCACTTTCAACCGGGCCTTTTGCCAGTATCCTGTCTGTGGACCGTCCCGAGCATCCTTCCTCAGCGGTTTGTACCCACAAAGTACCGGGGTTCTCAACAATACCTTCGATATCCGAAAAACCCGACCAGGCACGACTTCCATGCCCCAGTTCTTCAAGGAGAATGGATACTGGACGGCAGGCGTAGGCAAGGTCTTCCATAACACCAAAAGTGATCATGGAGAAATTGCCTGGCATGAAAATTTGCGCTTTGAAAATGACGAACTCGCGGTCGTCCGCGAAGCACGCGTAAAGTTCGAGTCAAAGTACGGCTCGATCGACAAACAGCCAAACAAGAAAAAATGGAAGGAAATCCAAAAGCAAGTATCCGCAAAACTGAATGCGCAAACTCCACCAGGCAAAGGAAGGAGCGGACTTCGCGATGACCAGCACAAGGATGGCAAAAATGCCCGCCAAGTCGTCCAGTGGTTAGAGGATAAAAGTTATGGAGACAAACCCTTTTTCATTTCACTGGGATTACAAAAGCCCCATGTACCCTTTCTCGCCCCGGACAAATATTTTGATCTCTATCCATTCGATAAAATAACTTACCAAAATGACCGGCCAAAC
This sequence comes from Opitutales bacterium, assembly GCA_028101545.1. Classification (GTDB taxonomy): domain Bacteria; phylum Verrucomicrobiota; class Verrucomicrobiia; order Opitutales; family Seribacteraceae; genus Seribacter. The sequence continues at coordinate 9,458 of JAOHKZ010000013.1, forward strand.
CTGTGGAATTTCCTACCCTCCTCTGCCCTTTCCAAGCGCTACGAAGCCTTCGGTTTTGAATTCGCCAAGGAAAATCATCCACTTAGAAAGGAATACATGCAGGCCTATCATGCCTGTGTAAGCTTCATCGATGCTCAGCTCGGCCTGGTGATGGAAAGTCTTAAGAAAGAGGGCATTTGGGACGACACCATTATCATTTTTACTTCCGATCATGGCTACCACCTGGGCGATCATTTCATATGGGGCAAGGTCACCATTTTTGACATCGGAGCGAAGGTGCCCTTCATCGTCCGGGCACCCGGACTTTCCAAAAGTGGAACCGCTTCGGAAGCGATGGTTGAATTAATTGATATTTATCCCACCCTTGCCGACCTGGCGGGGTTGCAAGCTCCTGGTCATTTACAGGGTATATCACTCCGCCCCCTTCTCGGGCATCCCGAGAGGTTAGGCAAAAGGAAATATGCATACAGTGTGGTAACCCGGGGATCAAAAGACTTGGGATATGCCTTACGGAACCAAAACTGGCGATATGGCAAATGGCCCAATGGCGAAGAGTTGTATAATTTGCGCACCGACCCGCAGGAAAAGAATAACCTCGCTCAAAAGGACCATCTTAAAGAAAGACTCGAACAATTCAGGGAGATTCTATCAGTTAAGCAAGAAAATGTTCGGAAATTAACTAAAAATTAATCACATTATGCCTTCCCAGTTTTAACTCGTTGAAGAAATCTTTAGTTCGACTTTAGAATCATGTCATATGAAATAATGATTTTTGCCTTAAATTGTCCAATTTTATGACCCAACGGCAGATGTTTTTATAATGACGGTTGTACCCCCAGAATCCAACCAGCGATGCTGTACGCACAAGGATTTCATCAGGCTTTTCCTCGAAGCCGAAAAAGACTTGCTACGTTATGTTATGGTGTTGATCCCCAATGTGGCTGACGCACGCGATGTGGTTCAGGAAGCAGCAGTTGCCCTTTGGGATAAAATTGACCGCTACGACCCTGAAAAACCCTTCGCACCCTGGGCATGTCGATTCGCACTCAACGAAGCAAAAATGTTTCTTCGTAAAAAATCCCGGCAAAAACGGTTGGCCGACGAGGTGGTTGATCTTCTTGAGATCGAAAGGATGGAAAATTCGGAAAGATTGGATGCCCGGAAACATTTCCTTAAGGAATGCCTAAAAGTCCTGCCGCAAAAAAATGCCAAATTGGTCAACGATTACTACTTCAATGAATTAACCGTCGAGGAATTAGGAAAACATTTTGAACGAAGTGTGGAAGCAGTCTATAAAACCCTGCAAAGAGTCCGCCATGCTCTCCACTCCTGCATCGAAAACAAACTTCAACTGGAAGCTAAATTATGAAAGAAGCGGAACTGCGTAATTTGATCGACGGCCATTTGTGCGAAAACTTGGACGCGGATGATATGAAAAGACTTTCAGATCATCTCAAACAAAGCATTGACGCTCGAAAACTGTATTTGGAAATGACAGATCTGCATGCAAATCTTGCCGTGGATGAAGCCTTTTGGGTGAAACAACCAGATTGGTCTGAAAACGAACAGATCGAACCAATTTCCACTTTTAAGTCTTTTATTCCTTGGGCTCTCGCTGCTTCAGTCGTATTCCTGCTTAGCCTCTTCTTATTCCCAAAACCTAATGAGGCACAGACCTTCGCTCTGATTAAAGATTCCTTTTCCGCTACCTGGGAAGGTGGCGATTTAAGCACCGCTGCCGGAAGTCGCTTAGGAGATGGAACCCTTCGCCTAGCCGAGGGATTAGCAACATTAAAGTTTGATTCTGGAGCCGAAGTTACTCTGGAAGCACCCGTATCCATAAGACTTATTGACTCAATGAAATGCGAATTAACCAATGGTACAGCAGTTACTTATGTCCCTGACTCCGCCCTTGGCTTTCGTGTGATAACCCCCGAAGCAGATATTGTCGATTTCGGCACCCGCTTTTCAGTTACTGTATTTGAAGAATCAGGTGAAACGCATACTCGTGTAATGGAAGGAATGGTAAAGGTTGAATACAGGCAGTCGGATCAAATTATCGAACTAGTTGCTGGGCAACACCATACAATACAGCCCAAGGGTAAGATTCATACGGATGAAGGAAACCATCAGGAACTTGATACCATACTGAACAAACCTTTGGAGCATGGAGTTGGTTGGACTTTTTTTGAACCATCCAAAGGTGCCTTTGTCGGTCGAATCCCAAATCATCTTTTTCTAAGCGATGACAAAGAAGTCGTTAACTTATTTAGTGATACTTATTTCGGAGGAGTCCACAACCAGAACTCGGATATTTTACTGCTAGTTAAGAATGCCACAAGCGAGGGCCCGATGAACAGAAAAGCATACATGGAGTTTGATTTGAGCCAAATAGACCGGACAAGTATTAAAGAAGCTGATTTAATGCTGCATTTTGCTCCCACAGGGTGGGGTTTAGCTTCGCATTTACCAGATTGCACTTTCAAGGTTTTTGGCCTTACCGGAGAAGTTCCAAATTGGGATGAAGCAAACCTCGGTGACAAATTTCCCGGAAACCCGGAAACCGTCTACCTTGGATCCTTTGTTTTGCCAAAAGGTGTTCAAAAAGGCCGTTTTGGTGTGCGAACTGAAAGCCTTACCAACTTTCTCAAGTCTCACCCAAGTTCAGAGATTAGCTTAATGGTCATGCGTGAAACAAAAGAGACGGAAGAGGGCGGACTCGTACATGGTTTCGCCAGCCGCAGGCACCCATCGCTACCGGCTCCAACTCTGGCTATCCGTTCGACTCCCTGAGGGTTTTACAGTCAGTAATATTTTCACACCTGCTGCATTCAAGTGATGAAATTCGAATAAGAACATCCTAGTTTGCAAAAGTCTTATTCAAGAATGGCTCGTGGATTTCGGTAATATTCTCGTATAAAACAAAGCTTATTTGTGTAGATTTAATTATAATGAAACTTATCCCCGTTTCTTTCAGTTAGTAAAACCATGGTATTAATCCCTTGAATTTTATCCTCATGAAAATAACTCTTTATTCACTTTGCGCCTGTCTTTTTCTCTTCGTTTTTCTATACCCATCTCACGGCAAGAAGAATGAGAGACCGAACATCATAGTCTTTCTAGTCGACGATTACGACAAGCCTGAGACCAGCCCATACGGAGGGAAAGTTCTAACCCCCAACCTCGACCGTTTGGCCAAGGAAGGAATGATCTGCCACAATGCCCATGTGACAAGTACGGTCTGCACACCTTCGCGATACACCTTCCTTACCGGTCGGTACGCCAGTTCCTCTCACTCCAACACCTTTCTCGATGAATGCCCCAAAGGCACCCAGGCACTACCAGCTTTTAATGTTGGATTGGAATCTGACAGAATGAATGTCGGGAGAGTCCTCGCTGATGCCGGATACGCCACCGGCTTTGTTGGCAAGTATCATGTGCACGATACGGATCATTCAAAAGAAGGATCCCTGTTTGGTGATCTCGATGTTCCTAAAAATGCTAAATACTCCGACCAGGTAAACAATAGGAAATTCAAGCTTGAGAAATTTCAGCGGAAATTAGTCAAAAAGAACGGTTTCACCTGGGCCAAGAACATTTACTGGGGAAACCTCAAGCAACCCTTCAAAGGCCACAATCCGGACTGGACAGCACAGGCGGCCCTGGAGTTTATTGAGGAGCACAAGGATCAGCCCTTCTATTTACACTGCTGCTCCACCCTGCTTCACGGGCCAAATGGAGAATGGTTTAAATCGATGATGGAAAAAGAGCTGGCAAGCGGAGAAGGCTTTCTTAAAAAACCAATCAACCTGATCGACCGCAAGTCAGTCTGGGAACGCATTCAAAAAGCGGGATTAACCGAAGCGGAAGTCGGCTACCTGTGGATGGATGAGAGCATGGGACTCATTCTCGATAAACTCGATGAGCTCGGCATTGCCGACAACACCATCGTAGTCTTCGTTTCGGATCATGGGTCGGAGAGAAAAGGATCATTGATCAAGACACGGGGAACCGAAATTCCCTGCCTTATCCGCTGGCCAAGAGTGATCAAGCCCGGCTCGGTCAGCTGTGGACTTTTGCAAAACACCGATTTTGTCCCCACTTGGTTCGAATTGGCCAAGGCCAAAATTCCCAAGAACTATCATATCGACGGCAAAAGCCTGGCTGCCATGTTTAAGGATCCTACAGTTTCCATCCGAAAATATATCTATGGAGAACAGGGAGCAGCCCGGGCGATCAAGACGGAAGACTTTGAATACATAAGTATTCGCTACACAGATGAACAGATTACTGGTGCATTAAGTAAACGGGCCGATCGTGCCTATAAAACTTTGCTTGGCTTAAGCAGTGGAATTTCCAGAGCCAGGTATTTCCATCCCGATATTTTTTCTGCTGATCAACTGTATGACTTATCCAAAGATCCGAACTCGCAAAAAAATGTGGCTCACGATTCGGGTTATGCCGAACAACTCAAAAAAATGAAAGCGATACTTACCAAAACGGTAAAGGAACTGGGACCTCGACCATATGGTGATTTCGTGCCGGGAGAAGGAACCAGCGATGCAGAAGCCAGTCAGAAAGTATTGGACCAGCTAGCGGCTTATCACGCTAAAGAAGGTAAAAAGAAGAAATAAGCTGATTTTGCTCGAAAAATCCGTAAGGAAATAAAGATCGCTTACATCTTTTTTGTGTGAAATGAAAAACGAAGAAGCCATGGCCAATTTCATCCTCAAAGAGGCTGAAACCAAAGAGTCCCTCAGAAAAAGAATGAGCGAATCTGCATCGGAATATTATACGGGGCGTTACTTATTTGGTCTGATTACATCCCTGCTTCTTCTCGGCATGCTTATTTATATCTGTATAAATGGCGATCTACCATTTTGGGGCGTTCTTTCAATCGCAATCGCTCTGGAAGCACTCATGGAATCTAAAAGAAATTCAGGGCGTGTAGATGCAATGATTAAACTTTCTGAATTGGATTCTAATGGAACAAACGCAGCTATCAAAGCGAGTCCAAACCAACAAGACACTTAACTCAAGACCACGATTGAATTCGTGGGTTCGTAATCACGACCCTTTACAATATTTATGAATATCCGCCCTCCAAAGCTTCTGCTCCCATCCGTATTTATTCTATGTGCCCTTGGCACTGCCTTTTCTGCAAAACCAAATGTGATCCTGATGATGGCTGACGATCTGGCCAACGAGGATTTATCCTGTTATGGCAGTACACGCATTAAGACGCCGTGCCTCGATCAACTCGCAAAGGAAGGAATTAAGCTTACAAATTACTATGCGGGCAACCCTGTCTGCTCACCATCTCGCATGGCATTACTGTCGGGATCCTACCCGGCACGAATCGGGTGGCGTCGTGGGGTGCTGGGTTACGGTTTCCCTGGCAAGTCTGGAATGTCGCCTAGGGTACACACCATTGCCGAAGCCTTTCGCGATGCTGGTTACCGCACTGCAATGTCAGGTAAGTGGCATTTAGGAAATGTGAATATGCGTCCAGAAGATCAGGGTTTCGATTCGGTCTACTGCATATATATGTCCAACAACCAAAATCGAGACATGTATCGCAACGGCAAGCTTGTTCAGAAAAAGTGGGATAACCGCCTGCTCACTGAAACTTTCTCGCAAGAGGTCATTCGAGTAATTAAGGAGAAAAGTAACAAACCCTTCTTCCTCTATGTGCCTTGGAGTGCACCACACTTCCCCGCCGACCCGCATCCCGACTGGCATGGGAACTCAGGCGAAAATAAGTCCGGAAAATATACTGATGTGGTGAACGAACTTGACACACGCGTTGGGCAAATCCTCAGCACACTTAAGGATACTGGCAAAGAAAAGAACACCATCGTGATCTTCACTTCCGACAACGGTCGTCAACCAGGTCAGCAGGGTCCTAACGACAACCCCTCATTTACGGGTCATAAGTGGCAGTCTTTGGAGGGTGGCACTCGGGTTCCATTGATAATTCGTTACCCCTCAAAGATTCAAGCAAACAAAACGAACAACTCCCTCGTTAGTGCAATCGATCTCTATCCAACTCTAGCCTCGGTTTGCGATGTAAAAATCGAACTTCCAAAAGACGCCCAGAGGATTGACGGCGTCGATGTTTGGAAAAATTTATCCGAACCAGATACAAAGTCTGCACGAACCGAGTTAATCTACTGGCACGGAATGGGGCAGGCAACCGCCATCCGGAAGGGCAATTGGAAACTCTTCTTCAACTATGGCGTTAACAAGCATGACAGTGACCCTGTGCTATCCGATGGCTATTCTCTTCACAACCTTAAAGACGATCCACTGGAAGCCAATAACCTAGCAAAGAACCACCCAGAAAAGGTCGAGGATTTACTTAAAAGAGCCAAGATACTGTTAACTGATATCTATGCCGACCAACTTCCACTAGGCACTTACCCGGGCGTAATCCTTTCTGCTCCACCGTTTAAGGCTTCAGATGTCTGGGGGAAATGGATCAAATAGCCACCCAACTTTATGTAAAACGAGAAGATGATATTCATCAAGACATAGAATTAGAAAATAAAAAATAAAACAGAATTCCTTCGGTAATTCCATAAGGAAATAATTTTCGATTACATTACAACTTTATGAATTTTTGCTCTCAAAAAATTATCTATCATTTCATTTTTTCCCTTGGTTTGCTTAACGCTGCCTTTTCTGCAAAACCCAATGTCGTTTTTATCATGGCCGACGATCTGGGCTGGGCAGATACCACTCTTTATGGCCACACGGCTCTTTATGAAACCCCGAATCTGGAACGTCTAGCTAAACGGGGAATGCTTTTTGAACGGGCTTACACCGCCAGCCCTCTCTGCTCCCCTACCCGTTCGGCCGTGCTTACCGGACTTCACCCGGCACGAACCGGACTGACCGCACCCACCTGCCACCTTGCAGGCGAACCAATCCTACGACCCAGTCTCAAGCTTAATACACCCGCCCACCACAAATTACTCTCGCTCACAAAAGTGAACCGGCTCGATACAAACTACCCGAACATGGCGAAAACTCTTAAGCAAGCCGGCTATCATACGGCTCACTTTGGAAAATGGCACCTGGGTAGGAGCCCCTTCACCGCACTTGATCATGGCTTTGATGTCGACATCCCCAATTGGTTTGGACCCGGACCGGCGGGTAGTTATGTGGCACCATGGAAATTCCCTGATTTCAAGGAGGCTTACCCGGGCGAACATATTGAAGACCGAATGGCAGATGAGATTGATACCTACCTGGAAAAACGGGCCAAAGATAAAAAACCTTTCTATTTAAATTACTGGCAATTCTCCGTACACGGTCCATTCAATGCAAAAGCCGACTATATTGAATCCTACAAAGACAAAGTGAACCCTAACGATGCCCAAAAATCTCCGACCTATGCGGCCATGGTCAAGTCACTGGATGACAATGTTGGTCGGGTACTCGATAAATTAGACGAGCTTAAACTCAGTAAAAACACCCTGATCTTTTTCTATTCAGACAATGGTGGGAATATGTACAACCAGGTGGACGGCACCACCCCGACCTCCAACCGGCCATTACGCGGGGGAAAAGGAAATAACTGGGATGGGGGCGTACGGGTTCCGTGTATTGCGGTTTGGCCGGAACATATTGAGGAAGAGTCCAAATCGAGAGAACTGGTAACTTCCACTGATTTTTACCCAACCATCCTGGATCTGCTGGGAATCCCAAAAAAAGAAAGCCAGACCTTTGACGGAATTTCAATCCGTCTCGCCCTGGAAGGTAAGCCCATGGACAATCGATGCATCTTCACCTATTTTCCCCATGCCACCAAGGTGCCCGATACCCTTCCGAACAGTGCCGCCATTTATGATGATGAATGGAAACTCATACGTTTGCTTCACAATGCACCCAACGGTGATCACGAACATTGGTTATTCCACCTAAAAAAAGACATCGGTGAAAGAAATGAGGTCTCAAAGAAGTATCCAAAAAAGGTTGCGGAGCTTGGCAGGGAACTGGACCAATTTCTCGCGAGTACTGGGGCCATCTATCCGACCCCAAACCCCTATTACAATCCGAATCATGCATCCACTCCCAAACCAAAAAAGACCTACTCCACCGCCCAGTTCAAAAAGATGGATAAAAATCAGGACGGTTTCATCACCCTCAAGGAATACATCGGCAATCCGGATGGCCGGAATGTACCCGCACTGAAAAAGCAATTCAGTCGACGCGATGGCAACGGCGATGTTAAGCTCACTCTCGCAGAATTAAACAAGTAAACAACCCTCAGCCCTGAACATGAAACTTTACAGCCTTCTTTTATTCTTAATCACCGTTCTTGTCTCGCACGCGAAAAAGCCCAACTTTGTAATCATCTTCAATGACGATATGGGCTATGCCGATCTTGGCTGCTTCGGTGCGGATAAGATTAAAACCCCACGCGTTGATCAAATGGCGAAGGAAGGCCGAAAGTTCACAAGTTTCTATGTTGCCTCTGCAGTCTGCTCTGCGTCACGTGCCGCCCTGCTCACCGGATGCTACCCAATGAGGGTCGGAGTGCGGGGAGTGTTTTTCCCAAACCGCGGATCTCATGGATTGGAACCCAGGCACTTCACCATTGCCGAACTACTCAAAAGTGCGGGATACAAAACCCTTGCAGCCGGCAAGTGGCATCTCGGGGACGAACCCAAATTTCTCCCCACCAATCAGGGATTCGATACTTTTTACGGGGTTCCCTACAGCAACGATATGTATCCGGCCGAGAATATGAAATATGCCAAGGACTGCCTCTATCTCGAAGGCATGTCACAGGAGACAATCAAAAAAGCCTTTGCCGATGCCAAACCCGGACATCAACCCAAGCTTAAGGACAAGGTTCCCCTAATGCGTGATGAGGAATGCATTGAATTTCCGCTCGATCAACGGACCATTACCCGGCGAATCGCTGACGAAAGCATCCTGTTCATCAAGGAAAGCGTGAAGGACAAGAAGCCCTTTTTCGTCTACCTCGCCAACCCCATGCCCCACACGCCCCTTTTCGTTTCCAAGGACTTCGAAGGAAAGAGTGCCGGCGGGATCTATGGCGATGTGATCGAGGAAATCGACTACAACACTGGCCGTGTCCTTGACGCACTCAAGGAACATGGCGTTGATGATAATACCCTGGTTATCTTCACCTCCGATAACGGCCCCTGGCTGATCAAGGGGGATCACGGAGGATCCGCCAAACCCCTTCGCGACGGCAAAGGTTCGAGTTACGAAGGAGGCCAACGCGTACCCTGCGTCATGCGCTGGCCGGGTAAAATTCCTGCGGGGACTGAGTGCAATGAAGTGGCTACGGCCATGGATATGCTCCCAACCTTTTCCGCCATCTCGGGAATTAGACTCCCTGCCGATCTGAAGCTTCAACCGGATGGCCATAATATTGAAAACCTGATCATGGGTGGTCCTGAAGAAAAAACTCCCTACACAACCTTTTATTACTCCAATAATTCCGGAGTCCGTAGCGGACCCTGGAAATATCGTGCCGGACGCAAATACGGAAACTGGGCATTCCCCCGTGGAGAAATGCCAAAAGACAACCCACAGGAAAAACAGCTCTTCCATCTGATTAAGGATATTGGAGAAACCAGGAATGTAATAGATCAGCACCCGGAGATCGCGGAGCGTCTGGTTGCCTTGATTGATCAAAGCCCCAACCATACCATGAAACTCTTTAAGACAGGTAAGCCCAAGGGGAAACGGTATGAATTTGAGAAGGGCAAAGTCTCCGGTGGTGCCACTGCCGGCGGCAAGCATGTCGGAGGCATGCAAAACATGGGTGCATCCATCACCATCGAAGTGGATGGTGGTAAAAAAGGGGGTGAGTTTCTCATGACACTGGGCTATGCCTGCGGAGGAAATGCCAGCGTCGCCCTGCTCGTAAACGGCGAGAAGCAAACCGACCTGCTCCTTCCAACAACCGGCGGATGGAGCACCCATAAGGCGGCCAAGGTATATCTGGACTTAAAACCCGGAAAAAATCAACTCCTGTTCAGGAGCCAGAAAAAAGGCGGCGTTAACCTCGACTATTTTGATCTGAAGCACAATAAATAATTCATAAGGTGGAAAAAAAGGTAAGTTTCATTGTTTCCATCGCCTTCATTTCTCTTTGGACACAAACCATATTCCAACAACTTTCTGCACAGGAATTGTTGGCTGGGGACCTTCGGGTTATGTCATTCAATATCCGGAATAGTCATGCCCGGGATGAAGACCAAAACAAATGGCCGAACAGAAAAGAGCTTGTTTATGAGGTAATTCGGAAGTACGCCCCTGATATACTGGGCCTACAAGAGGTTAACCGCTTCCAACTTGACGAAATCAAGCGGGTTTTCCCGAAATATGAAACCGTAGGAATGGGATCAAAAGGGGAATCAAATGGTCAGTTTTCTTCAATTCATTATTCCAAGAAAAGATTTACACAGATAGAATCCGGAGATTTTTGGCTTTCAGAAACACCCTCGAAATTGTCAAAGGACTGGGGAAGTGCACACCATCGTATATGTACCTGGGCGGCTCTTTTTGATAAGGAAACTCAAAAGATCATTTACAGCTATAATACCCACTTAGATGATGGTTCGAGGAAGGCACGGGAAAACAGTGCACAATTGATCATGAAGCACATTCACAAACATGCCCGGACGAACCCGTTTATAGTAATGGGAGATTTCAATTCACCGGAAGACAGCACTGTACTTAATTACATTTCGGGAAGGTCAAAGCTTACCTCGCTGCCCCACTTGCATGCAGTTGATTCTTATCGAATCCTCCACCCCAAAACTAAGGATATGGGAACATACAATGGATTTATCGGAAAATCCAACGGACCTAAGATCGACTACATTATGGTGAAACCAGATATACAAGTAATCGAAGCTTCCATTCTTAAATCAAATAGAAAGGGCCGTTACCCATCTGATCATTTTCCGGTGACCGCCCACCTTAGGATAAAAAAATGATTATCAATCCCTACTTACAAAAAACTCTCTCGATTCTCGGGATCAAAAGAAAAAAACCCATAACAAAAATAGGTAAAATAGTACGTCGCTGCGAACATGTTCTCAATGTAAGCCTGCTTCTTTATCTAGGAGTTCATTTCTACCCACAACCATTATTTGGTCATCAATTGGATCATAAAGGAATTACTCTTTATTCAACACAACCGATTCCGGTTGATCAAGGAGAAGAGTTACTCTCTCAAATTCGATCCGAAATTAGTGTCAGTGAAATCCATGACTCAAAAAAGAAATTCGAGATCTTTATCTGTAACAGCAAAGCACTTTATACATTTTTGGGACCTCTAAGTCGAGATGCCTTTGGTTTCTTCTACCTGAATATAATAATTGCCCATGCTGACCTTGAAACCAATTTGGCTAAGGCTTACCGAGCTAACCATAACACAAGATCGTTTACCTCTGTTGCTACTCATGAAATTTGTCATGAAATGATAAGAGATAAGTTCGGTTTTCTTTCCGGCCACACAAAGCCCAAGTGGTTGCAGGAGGGGTATTGTGAATACATTGCCAATGAAAGTAGTTTCCCTGAAAATCTGGGTTATGAGATGATCGCAAAGGGAAAAGCAGACAAGAGTAATTCTTTTAAGTATTTCGAATATCGAAAAATGGTTGAGTTTTACTTGGATAAAAAGGGGTATACAATCGATGAGCTTTTTTCTTCGCCGCCTTCAGAAAGTGACGCCAGAAATCAAATGCGAAATTGGTTGTCTAATCAAAATACACCTAGTTGAAAAACAGAGTTTGTAATTACGATTCATGTTCGTCGAACTAGCTTTTTCCTTCATAGAAACTCAGAAAACGAAATGAATCCATCTTCGATCAAAAATATCTTTTGGGATGTGGACGGGGTCTTGGCGGATCTGAATCATGCTTACTATCATTTCCTGACCGGGCATCCCAACTATCGGGATCAATTCAAAGACTTAAAGTGGGAGCAACTTCCTGAGGTTCTACCAATCCTTCCCGAGTATGGTGCCCTCGAATTGAAAACCCATCCGGAACTGGGAACCGAGATGGATCGCGATTTTTGTGCGGATCAGACCTTTTTCAGAGATCGCCCACTCTACCCCAAAGTGATCGAAGTCCTCAATGAACTCAATCAATTAGGCTATCGTCAGTTTACCATGTCGGCAACCTTTGATGTCGAGGCAAAGACTGCCTACCTTCGGGATATCCTTTCACCCGTCATCGATTTCCTGACCATTGAATGTGTGCAGCATGGGGAGTTCATGCACGACACTGCCAAAATTGACCGGCTCCGGGACTGTTATCAAAAATACAATCTCAGCCCCAAGGAGACCATTCTAGTCGATGACCGGATCTATAATCAATACGCGGCCATCGAATCCGGTGCCCATCCTGTCCGCATGCGTTGTGAATTCACGACCGACTCACCAACTGAATTGTCCTGGATACCTGAATTTGCGAATATTGAAGAGGTCAAAGACTGGTTACTTGGGAGATAATCGGAATGTCTAGTATTGAAGCTTTCACATCAAAGATTTATTTTCTCGATTACATAAGGAAAGAAACTTCAGTTACATTAAAATAGTATGAAAATTCCTCTGTTACTGATTATTCTGGCTCTTGCGTCTTACGGATGTGCTAGCAATCGCCTGTCTGAGCTAGAAAAACCCAACGAAAAATACAGCTCAGAAATTCTTGCCTCAGCCCGGCTCTGGCCGGAAGACAGATCCAAAGCCCTACAAATGATTGCTTCAAAGGAGGATCTATCGGAAACTGATCAATTATTCCTTATCGATGTCATACTCGCACAAGGAAAATTTGCCGTAGGATTCAGCATCAAGATAAATAACAATGGCGTACAAGCCGGAGATTCTCCTGAAAATAATAAAACTATTTTACTCACATTGATCAAAAACGAAGCGACCACAGACAAAGCCTTGAATAAAATAGCAGATTCTCTTCATAAGTTCAGGTTGTTCCCTGACGACAAAAAGGAAATCCTCGACGCATTAATCTCTTGATTGTGACGGCACCTAATTAATTCAGCTTTTTTCAAAATTTACTCAATCCTGCCCGATAACCGACTCACCACCCGAACCTTCCTGGAGAACTGAATTGGAAATATTGAAGAACTCAAAGACTGGTTGGTTAAAAAAGGAATAATTTATTCCCGGAAAGTCAGTTTTTGAAATTCACAGGTGTTAAAATAATAGAATGCCTCTTTCAGAAAAAGAAATACTTCGCTTTCTCATGCAATCTCGTGAGCGGATATCAGCAGCTGCCTGGTTGGTGGTTAAGGATGCTCATGTGGCAGAAGATATCTTTCAAAATACGGTGCTCAAGGCAGTGACCAAGGATGTGAGTTTCGAAGCTGAAGCCGCTTTATTTTCCTGGGCCTTCATTACTTCTCGGAGGGACAGCTTGAACTGGTTCCGAAAGCATCGAAGAGAATCGGTTGGTGTAGACGAAGATATTCTGACCTTAATTCATCACGATTGGCAAAATGATCATTTGAATCCCAAAGGAAATCGATTCGAAATGCTTCGCGATTGCATGGAAGAACTGCCACAAAAATCAGAAAAAATACTCCGTTTACGTTATTTCGAAGGCTTGAGCTGTGGAGAGATTGCTGACTCCATTAGTATAACGCTCGATGCGGTGTATAAGCGGATCTCACGAATTCAGAATTCCTTAAGAAAATGCGTTGAATTAAAAATGCAGCCTGGAGGTAACCAATGAAACAAGATCAAAAGAAGGATGAATTGTGCGAAAGACTGCTGAAATATCTAGATGGAAATCTGGAAAAGCAGGAAAGGTTAGAGATCGAAAAACTGCTGAAGAGTGACCGAAATGCTCGCGACCTATTAAGTTCAATCGCTGAACAAGCTGTTTTAGTGGCCGATGCAGGTCGTGTAGTTGAAGCCCGAAATACAATATCCAAGAAAGAAGTCCTATCTTTCCCCAATGTATATTTTTGGAAGTGGGCCTTTGGGGGAAGTGCAGCCATTATATTGTTAATGATTACCCTGCTCTTCACCATTGGATCTGAAGAGGAAAAATCCCCCCAATTTCTAGCAAAAGTAATCCATACAGAAGGGAAAGCTAAGATAAACGGAGCAAGGGATATAACTTCGGGTGATAAATTGTTTCCTGGCGATCAGCTTACCATTAGCTCCGGCCTTATTGAAATAGCCTATAATGAATCAGGAGTCCATGTGCTGGGGACCGCTCCGTTAAACCTAAAGATGAATAGTTCAAAGCGAGTCAATCTTCTCGAGGGACAGATCAAGTTGGTGGTACCGCCACAGGGGATCGGATTCGTAGTTAAAACTCCTGAACGAGAAATCACTGATCTGGGCACGAGCTTTGTGGTAAAAGCAAGTAAGGTTGGCTCGAGGGTTCTTGTATTGGATGGACAGGTTGCAGTTAAGTCGGAAGATGATTCGGAAGATCAATTGATGATCGAAGGGGATCTCGCAAAGTTTGGACGGGACGGGCAGGTTGACTGGAAAATTCATTCGGGTCATGCCGAGATTTCCGAACTTCCCACCCCGCCCTTCCCTCCGAATGAGGCATCTCTGCATGGTAGGATTCTTGGGTTTAAAAGTTCGACAAGCACAACGCGACTTAAAAGCAAGAGTGATGTGATCGCCAAACAGTTTCTTCCCCTTGTGCAATCCGGTTTTCATGACCGTTCCTGTCTTGAAGAATTAACTCAGGGTAATCCCCTGCGTTATTCAGGAATTTTGGGTAGCTATAAAACCTTCCCAACCCGTGCCGGTCTTGTTCCTTATGCAGAGGAATTTGGGTGGATGGTCTGGTATCATGGACAGATTATACCACCGAATTCCGGGCGTTATCGTTTTTGGGGTTATGCGGACAACCACCTACTTGTCTCCATTAACGGAAAACCTGTATTTGAAGGCTCAAGACGAGATTCGCCTTTCAAAGAACTGGACATTGCACGCTCAGATCACCCGTCTTATCCCTGCCTGAATGCGATGGCTGGATTTGCTTCCGGTGCTTGGTTTGAAACAGGGCAAAACGATGTACAAATCGATATTGTTTTTGGAGAAATCATGAACCATGAAACGTCCGGAATTCTCTTGATTGAAAAAGAAGGAACCAACTACAAGGAAACACATTGGGGCCAACCCAAATGGTCTCTATTTCTAACTGAGCCACCTACCGAGGATGAATTTGCCGAATTAGTTATTTTGCGAAAACAGATGGAAGATAAACTACTTGGATCATTTTCAATTCGGGAAAATGCATATTGGAAAATGGTAACTCCAAAAGATCTATAAGTTTAAAATTTGAACCATGCCTAAACAAAATGTTCGCTGTATGAAGAATAGCACAATTATTTTTAACATGCAGAAACTGCCTCTTTGGGCATCAGTTCAGCACCAACAAGTAAATCACATTAAAAATCGACAACTTTTATGACAACAGAAAATCATAGTGACGCTGAAACCTCACGAGGGACTCAAAAAAAGTCTGGAACAATGGGGTTCATCAAGGAAATTGGACGAGATGTCGGAACAGACCTAGTTCGCGAAACCGGAACAACGATCAAGTGGGCAGTTGGTGGCGCGCTTATTGGAGCCGTCGTTCTCGGCGGCCTCGGATTGTGGAAGTTCGGAGTAACAGGCCTTGCCATCGGCGCTATTGCCGGCGGAGTCGTTGGCGGAGTCGTTGGAGGCTGGTTCTACTTTTCAGAGTAGAAGCAAAACTAGAAGGTTTAGCATTAAAACCAATTCAAATACGGAGTTATTAAGATACTGATGACAAGCTGGATAAAATTGAAAAATTATCGCGATACACTTAAAATAAATGTGTTATAAAACATATATTTTTTAGATGTTCTTCATTAACCTCCTTTTCGTAACTATTACCCTATGATTTTCACTTCCAATAGGCTTGCGTTCTTTATCACACCCGTGGTTTCCTTTTTTGGCTGGTTTCAAGCAGATGCAAAGCCAGTGGTAGCTATCCCCAAAAGCATTGAACCTTTTTTCGAAAACTACTGTTTCGACTGTCACGATACCGATACCGCCAAGGCTGACCTTGATCTGGAGGGACTTACCCAGTCCATCGTTGATGTTGCGGATGCCCAAAACTGGCAGGATATTCTAGACCAGCTCAACTCGGGTGAGATGCCCCCAAAAAAGAAAGCGCAACCAGGCAAGGAGGAATTGGCAAAAGTTGTCGGCGATCTCACGGAATCCTTACAATCCGCCCAGAAAATGCTCCGAGACAGCGGGGGGGAAATCGCCCTGCGTCGAATCAATAGACGGGAATATGAGTCGACCATCAAAGATTTATTGGGAATTCGAATCCTTGCCCTAAAACTACCAGATGATGCAAGTGGCCGTTTCGATACCATTGGTCAGGACCAGACACTCAGTTCCTTGGATTTGGAGAACTATTTCGAGCAGGGGCAGGAGGTCGTTCGAACGGCGATACACTGGGCAATGCTCCCCCGGGAGGAGGCCAAAGTGAAACGGAGGGATCCCACGGAAGTGTCGAGAGGAACAAGGAAGTTCTACGGGATCCTGGATAAGGTGCAGGAGGTGCACGACACCGATCGCACCTGGGCAGAAGTGGGTCTGACCGAAGACGAATGGAATAGCTACAATCGCGGTTCGAAAAAGTATCCGCGGCATGCCAAGTATCAGGAGCGGAAAAGTGTCCTCGGCTGGTACTTCGACAATGTGAAGTATCACAGCCTGGGGCTCATGTTACCGATCCGGAACAGGTTCAGCAAAAGCGTCAAGATCGGGTTTAAGCGCGACGCCCGGGCCTACTACCGGCTGCGAGCCTCCGCAGGTGTCGTGGATGGGGTGGAAATTCGACGATCTATCCGCATGACGGTCACAAGTGGAAACCTGGAAGCATCGGACGGAAAACCGATCGGTAGTCTCTACATAACCGGGTCGATTGAGGAGCCCTCGACTCACGAGATGGTGTGGTATCCGGAATTCGAAGACGACTTCAGGCCGGCAACAGATGAGGAGGCGCGTGGGGAAGGAGTCGTCTTCCTCGAAGATCGGCGCGGTGGCCCGGGGAGGGCACAGCTTTTTCAGTACTACTGGCCCATCGAACCCGATGCTCCGACGGAAACCATCCTGTTGAGGTGGATGGAGGCGGAGGGGCCTTTTTACGACCAGAAAACACCATTCGAAAAAATGGTAGACGCCTACAAAGACGCCTCAACGCGTCTTACTCCAGAGAAACTAGATGCATTTGCAGGATCGTTTCTAAAGATGTTTGCCGCAAGTGCGTTTCGAGGTCAGAAAGTATCAGATGAGTTCGTGTCGAAACTAAACACTTACTACATGGCTGAGCGGAAAGCGGGTAAAAACTTTCTCAAGGCCATGGTGGACCCACTGGCGATGATCTTATCTTCTCCCCGTTTTCTTTACTTGGTAAACCCATCGAACGACGACAAACAAAACAATCGGGCACTGGATGGGCTCAGCCTTGCGAATCGCCTCTCTTCTTTTTTATGGAGCGGGCCACCTGATCAGGAGCTACTCGAACTGGCCAGGAATGGATCGCTCCTTGATAAGTCTGTTCTCTTGAAACAAACCGAGCGGCTCATATCGCACGCCCGGGCGGAAAATTTCCATAAGGGGTTTATCAGCCAATGGATGCATTTGGATCGTCTGGATGGCACTGCTCTGAGCTCACGGTTCCACCTTCACTTCACGGATGCATACATCCACTCCGCAAAACAGGAACCGGTTGAGTTTTTCAAGACATTGCTCAAGGAAAATCTCCCCGCTAATAATCTGATAGATTCTGACTTTGTTACTGTCGATGGTGTGCTTGCCGCAAAGTATGGACTCCATGACCAATACTCGGGCAACGGCTTTCAAAAAGTGAGCCTGAGTGCAGATTCTCCCCGTGGCGGACTGATGACCCAGGCCTCCTTCCTTACCATCGGCACGATGGGCAACCGCACATCACCCGTCATTCGCGGCGCCCTTGTAAAAGAGATCCTGCTCAATGATCCGCCTCCTCCCCCGCCTCCGAATGTTCCCGAGCTTATTGCATCCTCTGCGGAACCCTTCCCCAGTGTTCGGGATCTTGTCGATCTGCACCAGCAAAAGGCCCAGTGTGCTTCCTGCCATGCCCGCTTTGATTTCATCGGACTGGGATTGGAAAACTTCGACGCTATTGGTATGTGGCGAGAAAAGGAACTGGTCACCCATGTTGAGCATTTCTACCAGCTGAAAAATCCCAGGGCGAAAAGAAAGCTTTATCCTGTGGATGCCAGTGGGGAACTTCCCAATGGAGAAAAGTTCAAGGATATCAATGGATTGAAAGCCGCCCTGATGAAACAGCAAAGACAGGTAGCCGCGTCCCTTTTTGAGGGGCTTTTATGTTATGCCCTCGGTCGGGATGTCAGTTTTACCGATCGTCCGATCATCGAAAAAGCCCTGAACGAACTGGAAAAAGAAAAATATCCAGTTCGCGACATAGTCCTCAAAGTGGTCCTCAGTGATCTCTTTAGCCGAAGCTAAGTTCATTGATGAAACTAAGATTAGAATATCTCCTCTGGTTCGGATTTCTCCAAGCCAGTCTTTGGGTTGCAAATGCCAAAGTATCGATCCCTGATTCAATCGAACCCTTTTTTGAAACCTATTGCTTTGACTGCCACGACACAGATACAGCCAAAGCAGATCTCGACCTCGAAAGCCTGACCCGCTCCATAGCCAACGGGACGGACGCCCTGCACTGGCAGGATATTCTCGACCAGCTCAATTCGGGAGAGATGCCCCCTAAGAAGAAAGCTCAACCCGGCAAGGAAGAATTGGCCAAGGTTGTCGGTGATCTTACTGAATCCTTACAATCCGCCCAAAAGATGTTAAAAGACAGTGGCGGTGAGATTGCTCTGCGCCGATTGAACAAGCGTGAATACATTACGACCATCAAGGATTTAATGGGAATCCGGATTAATGGAGAGAAACTCCCGGATGATCCGAGCGGTCGTTTTGACACCATTGGACAAAACCAGTCACTCACCGCGATGCAACTGGAAACCTATTTCAAATTTGCTCAGGAAGTCGCCAAAACGGCTCTGCATTGGGCTTATGAACCACGGCAGGAATCCAAAGTTCTTGAACGACGGGAGTTTGCCAATACCGAAACCCGAAGCAAGCGGATCTATGAGTTCATGGAAAAAGTCAGGTTGGTCAAGAAAGAGGGAAAGACGCCCGCTGAAGCCGGACTAACCCAAGAAGAATGGAAAAAGTACGACACCGATGGACCAAATGCGCAAAATGGCGTATGGCAAGGTCAGGAACAGTACTACCAACGGAATATGCACATCCATGACAAAGGTCGCATGTTGTCGCATGACCTGCTTGTGGAACATGTGGGGGTCTTCTTCCGCCACGATGCGAGAGCTCATTATCGCGTTCGTTTTTGCGGCGGAATCGTCGACGGCGTAAAAGTACGCCGGGGCGTTCGTCTGATGGAGCACAATGGAAGATTCAGTGGCAAGCACGGTAGAGCTATCGGTAGTTTTTGGATTCAAGGAACGATAGATCAACCTTCGGTACATGAGGCGGAGTATCATCCGATTTTCGCACCAGACTTTCGTCCGAAACACTGGCACCAATCCCGCAAACATGTCTTCGCACTCGAAGACAAACGGGGCGGACCCGGGTTTGAACAGTTCTACCACCACTATGAACCCATCGAACCAAGTGCACCGAAGGATACAATCTTTGCCAAATGGATGGAAGTTGAAGGCCCGTTCTACGGTCCCAAATCACCGTTTGAAAATCTGATTGAGAAATATCAAGTAAAGTCGGCATCCGAAGAAGAGCTCGATTTGTCCGCAAAGGATTTCTTAGCTGAGTTTGGCAAAGTTGCTTATCGTAACCGAACCATCTCCAATGAGTACCTGCAAAAGCTATTGGTATACTACCAACAACAGCGAAAGTCCGGACTCGGGTTTCGTGAAGCAATCATTGATCCCCTGACGATGATCCTGACGTCCACTCGCTTTCTTTATCTATGCGAACCGGATGACATTCAAAAACAACCAACCGAGCCAAGTTACACAGAAAGCGAAGGGACTCTTCCAAAACAGGTAGTCAGCAAAGAACAAGTAAAGAGAAAATCAAAAGTACTCGACGCCTACAGCCTGGCCAATCGTCTTTCATACTTCCTCTGGAGCAGCCCCCCAGACCAAGAACTTAAACGGCTTGTCGAAATCGGTGACCTACAGAAACCACAAGTGATAGAAAAACAGGTCGAGCGAATGCTGAAGAGCCCGAAAGCGAATAATTTCTTTCAGGGCTTTATGGCACAGTGGACACATTTGAAACGTTTTGATTCGGTTGGTCTTGATTCGAAATTATTTTTGCATCGCACGGATGGAATGATTCATTCCTCAAAACAGGAGCCCGTTAAGTTTTTTAAAGTCCTTGTGCATGAGAACCTGAGCACATCCAACCTTATCGATTCCGATTTCGTAGTGGTGAACGGGGTGCTCGCTAGTAAATATGGTTTGTCAGAACACTACGATGGAGATGGCTTTAAGAAAGTATCCATCCCCCCAGTTTCCCCACGGGGGGGATTGATCACTCAGGCGGCCTTTCTTTCGTCGGGAACAATGGGCAGTCGCACCTCACCCGTCATTCGGGGATCCCTAGTGAAGGAGATTCTGCTTAATGATCCGCCTCCCCCTCCCCCTCCCAATGTTCCTGAATTGATCGCATCCACCACAGAGCCCTTACCCAGTGTCCGGGATCTTGTCGAACTCCACCAACAAAAGGCTCAATGTGCCTCATGTCATGCCCGCTTTGACTTCATCGGACTGGGATTGGAAAACTTCGATGCAGTCGGTATGTGGCGGGATCAAGAATTGGTTACCGATGTTGAGCATTTTCGTCAGCTAGCTAACCCGAAGGCGAAAAGAAAGCTTTATCCTGTGGATGCCAGTGGGGAACTTCCCAATGGAGAAAAATTCAACGATGTACATGGACTGAAAGCAGCCCTGATGAAACAGGAAAGACAGGTGGCCGCTTCCCTTTTTGAGGGACTCTTATGTTATGCCCTCGGTCGGGACATCAGTTTTACCGATCGTCCGATCATCGAAAAAGCCATCCATGAACTGGAAAAAGAAAAATATCCAGTCCGTGACATGATCAAAAAAATCGTCCTCAGCGAACCTTTCTCAAAGTCATAACCAATTACAATTGATAAGAATTTTATTTCAGAGACATATTATAATCATTAACATTCAAGTATCACTATGAACCTCTCCACCAGTCCCAGCCGCAGATCCTTTCTCCGTAACGGAGCCAAGGCGATCACCCTCCCCTTTCTTGGCAGTCTTTTACCGACTGCACTCCAAGCCTCCGCGAATAGCACCCTGGCCGGTGGCACACCGAAAAGACTGCTGTGGATGTCAATGGGCCATGGTCATATGGAAAGACACTTTTATCCGGAAGATTCCGGCTCGCTGGCTGACATTTCTCTGCCACCCGGCTGGGACCCGATTAAGAAAAACCTCCGTCATACCACCTTGGTATCGAACTTCTCCAACATGCAAAACAAACAGCCGCATGAAGGAAGTGAAGCGGTTCTTACCTGTGCCAATGTGATCGGTTTCCCGGGAAAAGCCCGGCACAATAGTATATCCTGCGATCAGGTAGCGGCTGCTCATTTGGGAAAGGATACTCGCTATCAGAGTCTGCAGCTTAATTGTCCCAAAAGTGACACCGGAAATGGGCATGGTGGTGTGGCGATATCCTATCGTGAAGATGGCAGTCCATTGACTGGCTTCGATTCTCCACTCGAGGTTTACCAACGCTTATTCGGAGGTAATGTTTCCAAGGAAGAAGTCCTCAATACCCTCAAACAACGAAAGAGCATATTTGACATCCTCGAATTCGAGAGCAGTTCCACCAAACGAATACTCGATCGGGATGACAGGGAGAAACTAGAAGAATACACCACCAGTATTCGAGATATCGAGCTAACCATTAGCCGTGAGGAAGAATGGCTGGATGTTCCCTACCCAAAGACCACAATGAAAGCTCCCAATGATAGTCAGGTTCTGGCCAGCGGTTCCCATGGTGAAAAAGCAATCCGTACCATGCAGCAACTCATTCTCGCGGCCTGGAAAACCGATACCACCCGTGTGGTGACCTACCGCATGCCCGATGCCGGCCTTCTCAAAAGCATGGATATTTCCTCCACGCCTCACACACTTTCTCATTACGGAAGCAATTCCTCCCTTCATGAACTGAATCTTCGACGCACCCGGAAATGGATGGAATTGTACTCCGATTTTATTGACCAGTTGCGATCCGCCAAAGACCCCATGGATCCCAACGGAGGCACCCTCTTCGACAACAGCCTGGTTTATTGCGGTGGAGGCTTACGTACGGCTCACCGCAACACCAATGTCCCCTGCCTGCTCACGGGAGGCGGGTTTAAAGGACTTACCCACGGTCAGCACCGGTTCGCCCCAAATAAAGACACTCCACTGGCCAACCTCTGGACCACCATGCTCCAGGATGCCGGAACCGGGGTCGACCGCTTCGCCGACGCCAACGCCACGGCCCAGTCCATCTGGGGATAGAGAGTATCTCCTAAGCGTTCGATCTGTCCGAAGATGTCCAATACTTCTTTAAGCGTCCCCCGGGTAACCCACGATCAACACGGAACCGGCCCTTATTTACTAGCTGCTTCAGAAATTATGAAGCTTGAAAAATGTTTAAAGCGAAAGGTTTTAAAAAAGTACTCATGAAAAAAATATTAGCCATCTTGTTATTGCTGACATGCAGTATTTTCGCGGCAGAAAAAGATAAGCTCAATGTCATTGTCATCATGGCCGATGATTTGGGTTATGCGGATTTATCCTGCACAGGTTTGGCTGATGATGTGCAGACCCCCAATATTGATCGCATTGCCAAAAAGGGGATTCGCTTTACTAATGGCTATGCAACATCTCCTATATGCAATGCTTCGAGAATTGGCTTAGCAACAGGTGCTTATCAGCAACGTCAGGGGATTTACTGGTACCAAGGCAAGGGACTTGATGTCCCCAAGTTTAACACCATAGGTGAATCTCTGAAAGCCAATGCTTATAAGACGGGCTATGTGGGAAAATTTCATCATGGCCGAAATGATCAACCCAAGCATAGAGGGTTTCCACTCAATCATGGTTACGATAGCTTTTATGGTTTTTCGGGTGGCACTAAGCACTATTTAATACACAACAAGGCTAGTGAAAAAAAGATTTACCGTGCCGGTCCAATGTATGTTCAGGACAAGCATGTAGATGTGGAAGGTTTTACGACTGAGCTCTTCGGTGAACAAGGCCGGGGTTTTGTGCGTAAGCATAAGGATGAGCCCTTCCACCTTTTTCTCTCATTTAATGCGGTTCATCATTACATCAACCAACTGCCCAAGTCCTACCTAAAGGAAAAAAATCTAAAGCCTATCCCTGATTTTAAAAATACTAGTGAAGATAAACTTAAATGGCGTGAAGAATTTGATTTCCCGAATCATCCACAAGGCCGTCAATATTATCTTGGTCAACTCTATTATTTGGATCGTGAAATCGGCTTGCTTTTAGATGAATTGGAGACTCTTAAAATTGCCGACAAAACCATTATTGTTTTTATTGGAGATAATGGGGGTTGTCTCACCATATATGCCAATAATGGGGTATTGAAAGGTGGCAAGCGTACTAGTTTTGAAGGTGGCCTGCGTGTTCCAATGATTATTTCACATCCTGATATCAAAACGGCGAATATGGTATCCAATGCAATGGTTAGCGCCTTAGACCTGCATCCAACGATTTGTGCCATGACTGGTAGTGAAATTCCAAAGAATGTCGATGGCATCAACTTAAGCCCCATGTTTAACGGAGAACAGTTAGATACTGAGCGTCGTGCCCTCTATTGGGATACACCTTACCAAAAGGCAATCCGCAAAGGGAAATGGAAGCTCTTAATCAATGAGAGAGATCCAAGCGCCGGCAAGCCTGAAAAAAGAGTTGAAGTTCTGAAAGGTACCTTCTTATACGACTTGGAAGAAGATCCGGGAGAAAGTAAAGATCTGAGTTCTGGGTACCCTGAAATAAAACAAGACTTATTAAAAGACCTGCAAAAATGGCAGACTGAAGTCAAGAAATCTCAAAAATAATTGAACTCTTTAAAGGTCCAAAAAATTCAAAAGTGAAATTGTTAATTCAGCCATTTAAAAATCCCTCTACTCCTAAAGAGGTTAGTATGAAAAGAAAACCCTTTCACATCTACCATCAAACTCACGAAAATAAAGTTACAGGAAAGGCTGATCCGATTCCTACAGAGACTCCATCAGAGAAGGAACTCATTGTTCACATCGTAGAAAGAGGCACCATGCTCCAGGATGCCGGAGCCGGAGTCGACCGCTTCGCCGACGCCAACGCCACGGCCCATTCCATCTGGGGATAGAGAGTATCTCCTAACCGTGCGGTGTGCGGGTGCACATCCTCGATTTAGGATTTGAAGAACCGCACCAATATCTGAGGACTCACCTCATACCTCGTGCCTCGATGCTTGACATACCTTTTAGTTCAAGGTATTAAAGTGAAATGAAAAAAGAACTCTTTATTGATGGTGTGCCGGAACTACTTCTACTCCGCCTGCTCGCACAAAATGAAATGTACGGCTACGAGCTGGTGGCAAAGATTCACTCGATATCGGACGGCGCCTTTAGCTTTGGTGAGGGTTGCATTTATCCCATCCTGCACCGCCTCGTGGGAGACCGTTGCCTGAGTATTCGCAAAGAAACGGTTTCCGGGCGCCCACGCCGGTACTATCGGGTTACGGCCAAGGGAAATAAAAGATTATCTCAACTTGAAGATTCATGGAGCAAAGTCTCCGCAGGAATCAGTAAATTTGGAAAGGACAGTATCCATGCAACAGCGTGAATTTCTTGCAAGGGCCCGAAAGGCTCTGATTAAACATGGTATAATTGGATCGCGGGCCAAAGCTCTGCTCGAAGAATGGAACGATCATCTCCAAAGCGAGGTCGAAAAACTCGTTGCCGGAGGCCAGGACCGTGAATCCTCTTACCATGATGCATGCAAGGCTTTGGGAGAACCTGAATCATTGGTTGATTCCGCGGCCAAACAATTGGCGATGGAATCATGGCAAGGACGCAACCCCGTCCTATCTTCAGGAATCCTTAGCGTGGTTGTTTTTCTACTCGGCATATTGGTAATGGTAGGGGGTGGCTTTCTGCTTATTGCAGGCTGGAAAAATTTATCTACTGAAATTATGCAAAGCCTCATAACCTTCATCAATACTTTGCCATGGATAGTAGGTTTATGTTGGCTGGCATATCATGCCCGTAAGATGCCACTTGGTTGGAAAGGTTTATGGTTTGTTACCGCCTTTACCGCAATAGTTCCTGGCTTTATGGGTTTTTTCTTCGAGCCTCCTACAAATGGTCCTGGCACAGGAAGCATGGGCTTCTTCCTTACTTGGATTAGTTATAAACCATTTGATTTCATTTTGAAATTTATCATCACATTGGGCCTAACCTCGTTCTTCTGGTGGTTCCAGACAAGAGGCAAAAAACTGGAAGATGAAGGGCAGACACTCTCTTGAAAGAATACGCACTTAGTAAAAGAGACTGGTAGTACATTTGAATTCTATCCTGCCAATACATAAGAAAGCGGACCTTTCTTACCTTCCCCTCTCAAAAGTAAAACGAAAAGTTCTCTGAAGGAATTGTGTCAGGAAATTTAGCTAAGAAGTGTTTTACCTTTTTGAAGCCACAAACAGCCCCAAGCTTTCCTTGTGCACAAAAACAGCCACCAATCTCCTAATCTCCTGCAAAATGAAATTAATTAAATCATTCCTATCTCTCGCATTAATAGCTCTCATTCCTTGTTTGAGCATCAGTCTGTTTCCAGTAGTTTCAGCAAACCCCGCTTCGGATAAGCAACGCTTTGAGAAAGTTGCCGAGCAACTTGATTTGGGTGGCGTTCTTTATGGGTATGTCAGCGTGGATGGTGACCTCTCCGGATTAGCCAAGCTCGCAAACTCCTTCATGTCGGATTTGAAGGAAATTGATAAGGGTATAAGTGCCCATATACCAGATGTTGATATTGAAGCCCTGATGAAAATTTCCGGCTTGGATTCAATTTCCGCATTAGGGCTAAGCTCCATTCAGACCGATCAAGGCTTCCGCAATAAGGTTTATCTCCATGCTCCAAATGGGGCAAGGGGTCTTCTTTCCATATTTGGCAATGAGGCAAAGGAACTTGAAGTTCTCCAGCTTGCTCCTTCGGGTACTGATTTTGTTGTTCAGCAGAAGGTAAAACTGCAGAATTTTTAAGAAATTCTTTAAAATAACATGAATACCATCTCTTTGATTCTCAACATTAGCTTATTATGAACTTCTCACATAAAAAAATATTAGCCATCTTGTTATTGCTGACATGCAGTATTCTCGCTGCAGAAAAAGATAAGCTCAATGTCATTGTCATCATGGCCGATGCTTTGGGTTACTACGGCGGAGAAATCAAAACACCTAACCTCGATGCTATTGCCGCTGATTATTGGCGTTCGACAAGAAGAAGGAGCTAGAAATAAACATATGAAAACATCAAACACAAACCGACTCATGGTCTCTATTTTATGCGGCATTGCTTTTGGGGGCACTGCAATCATTGCGAACGCTGAGGAAAGGTATAAAGGCGAGATCATAAAGCTTTGGCCTAAAGATGTCGCGAGTCAGGATACCAAAGGCATGGGAACGATGAAGCCGGGTCGAAGCGAAGGCTCCCTCCGTCTTACTGATATCACTCAGCCTTACTTGAGTTACTTCCCGGCTCCCGATCAGGAGGCACCTGTCCCCGTGGTCATTGTAAGCCCGGGAGGAGGCTACATTCATATTGGTGGCACCACGGGGAGGTACCAGATCGCCGAGTGGCTCAATGATCACGGAATCTCCGCCTTTGTCCTGCATTACCGACTTCCCAAGAATCGTAGAGGTGCCTATGAGGATATTCAGCGAGCGGTCCGGATGGTCCGCTCGCGAGCTGCTGAGTGGAACATCGACCCAGAGCGGATAGGAGTCATGGGTAGCTCTGCGGGAGGGCATCTCTCGGCCCGGGTCAGTACCGGTTATGATACTCCAAGCTATAAGGCAGTCGATGAGCTGGACGGTGCCAGCTGTAAACCGAACTTCACGGTGTTGCTTTGCCCCGCCTACATGAACAAGGGGAAGGCACTAGCTAAGGAGTTTACGGTTACCGATAAACTCAGCCCCACTCTGATTGTAACATGCAAAGACGACGGCTTTTTTATAGGTAGTGAAGTTTACGCCAAGGCTCTGGAAGAAGCCGGCGCCCCCGTTCGCACCCACTTTTTTGAGAAAGGCGGTCACGGCATCAAAATTCGGGGGGAAAAGTACCCGCTTTCCACCTGGCCTGAACTTTATCTGCAATGGTTGAGAGACATCACGATCATTGAATAACAAAACCGAAGCAGAGAATGCACCTAAGAAGAAATAGCATTTCTTGTCGGTGATTATTGGCGTACTCATGAAAATTAACTTCGTTCCTTGAGTAAAATCAATCACTCTAAAACATCTCTAAGGTTGTTTATCCCTTAAATTTTCTAAAATAAACTCAAATCAAAATTCAAAATATCGAAAAAATCCTCAATTATATCACTAAATGAAAATAAACTTCCTTCCTTTACTGCTAATTTTGTTTCTCTGTGTCTCGGCTGTGCAAGCAGTGCAACCAACAAAGAAGCCCGGGCAACCACTTTCACCTGAGACCGAAATGGCGATCATGCGGGTCATGAACCTTGAGAACCGCATTCAGACGCTTCAGACGGTTCCGGTAAAGATGAGTGATAATGACTTGGGTAATCATTTTTCCGGAACCTGGCTTTGCTTCACGACGATGCGGCTTAATGGTCAGTTGGGCCGGGGCATCATGCAACTGAATCTGAAGCAGGAAGGTGATCAAATTGCAGGTGACGGTGGTCAAATCAAGAAACCATTCGATCCAACCTCGACTATTCGTCCGATCGGTACGTGGTCTAGTATGACACCATTCATTGGCCAATTCAAGAAGGCGATAAAGAATGGAACCCACCACATGGCAGTGATAGAAAGACAGGGGACTAACGTGGGCACGTGGGCGACCTTTACTGCAGTCTTGGCCGGTGATGGCCGAACCGCACGGGGAACCCTCGTCAACCGTGGTGGGTACTACGGCTTGATGTTCATGGTTAGAAGAGAATTCCTCGGAGATTTCAAGCATCTACTTACGGAAGAAGGTCGTCGCTTAGAAGCACAACGCAGATTGATTGGTATTGAGAAACTTGAGCTCGCTCTGGATACCGCGAGTATGGACACGGTTCGCATAGATTGGTGGAATAGAGACAAGAATAAAGACGGCAAATTACAATATAGCGAATTCTCACACCCTGACTGGAAGCGTGCTAATCGCAATAAAGACGAGGTTGTCGATTGGGCTGAGGAACTATCGGATCGCGTTCTTAAGAAATTAGTTCAGGACGGGGACTTTTTAGCAAAGCATGGTAAGGATTCACAAAATCAATGGCCGTCGATTTATGCCTGGGGTGTTGCTCATCCTGGTTTTGAGCAGATCTTCTATTTCATCGATTGGAATCAAGATGGCAAGATCAGCGAAGCGGAATACACAGCCTTTGAGAATCAGCTAAACGCATACAACGAGGCGGACTCGCAAAGTGAGAAAGTGAATTCAGAGAAGAAAGAGGCGGGCCCAAATCATCCACAAGCAAACGCCCATATTAAGCAAATGGAGGCCACCTTCAGCAAGGATAAGCTGAAAAAAGCACGGATGATGTGGGCCGCTCTCGATAAAAATCGCGATAACATCTGGCAATACGATGAGTTCCCGCACCCGGATTGGACGCGGGCCAATCGTGATGGTGACGATGGCTTGAGCTGGAAGGAAGAATTGGCGGATCAAACTTTCAGAAGACAGTCAAAAACCTATCCCAAAAAATATCCTTCCAACTCAAAAAAGGAATGGCCCAATAAGCAAGCCTGGGATCAAGATCGACCCGAATACAAAGACCTTTTCGTTTTCATTGACTGGGATAATGACGGAAAGATCACGGCTGCCGAATACGAGGTCTTCGATGTGCAGATCAAGTCCTACACCGACGGGTCCTACCCCAAGACAAACGATCAGGGAGAGACCGGAATGGAGGTGTTCAAGCGACTGTCCGCCCAGCCACCGAATACAGGTCTTTAATTTAGAGCTAGCATTGGACTTAGGCGAAATATATGCCCCATCAAGAAGTGCCACATAAGCAATTTAAAAAGAAAGCATGGGAAAACAGGAGTTAAGATGAGTCTGAAAACAATAATGATAGGAGCATTGCTCCTTTTTTGCGCAGGGTTTGCTGGTGCTGAAAACCGACCGAATCAACATCCGAACAATGTGGTCGTTATTTTCTGCGACGACTTGGGCTACGGTGAACTGCCTGTCTACCGTAAGCTTTACAAAGGAGCCAATGATATTCAGACGGCGATAGGTTCTTTCACCCCAAATATCGACCAGTTGGCGGAAGAAGGTGTTGTCTGTACCCGGGCTTATGGTAATAACACATGCTCGCCATCAAGAATGTCTCTCTTAAGTGGAAAGTGGTCGACACGTAAGATCAGTTTGGGCGAGCACAAGTTGATCGGGAGATATATGCGTCAGCGTGGCCTTAAGACAGCTCACTTTGGGAAATATCACCATCCCGTTGAGAAGGAGATCACTAAACCCTACCACAAGGAATTCCTCGAGTTTGATGAATTCCTTGGCTTCGAAGCAGTAACTAATTATTTCCGCAAAGCTGGCGAAAAAGTAGCTCCGAGGAAAAATTCCCCGATCACTTACCGGGTTGGGAGTAAAACGATCGACTTTCAGTTCAAGAAAGAGGGAGAGTATCTTACAGACACTCTAACCGATCTCTCCGTCGACTTCATTGAGCGATGCGCTGAGGATAAGAAGCCTTTTTTTGTATACATCCCGTTTAACGCACCACACGCTCCCATACAAGCAAAGCCCGAAGATCTAAAAACTCTGTTCCCGAAAGGTAAGATTGGAAAAACTGGGAAGATCAATAATCGCGAACGTATTATGGCGATGGTCTATGCAGTGGACCGCGGAGTTGGTAGGATTATCAAAACACTGGAGAAAACTGGACAGCTAGATAACACCCTCATCATCTTTACCGGCGATAATGGTGGCGAACAAAACCTGTCTCTAACCTATCCTATGCACGGTTTCAAGCACGAGCCCTTTGACGGTGGAATCCGAGTACCCCATATAGTGTGGTCAAAACCCCTGCAGAAATCCGAATCGAAACCCGACTACTATGATGGTCTCGTCTCGCTCTGTGACATTCTGCCTACATCCTTGAAGTATGTGGATCCGTCAACAGAACTTGAGCCCCTGAAAAGCGACGGTGCCGATATCATGCCTTACCTTATGGGCAAGGAGCCACCGTTAATGGGTCGTGCCTATATCAACTTGCGCACCCTCAGCCAAAAGTCCAACACTTGGAAAGGGGGGCGGGACACCAAGGGTAAAACCATAGGCTCCTGTATAGCTCTTCTCGTTGATGATTGTAAGGTTATGAGGCTGGCTCAGGACGAGAAGAAACAGGAAGAGTATTCGTATGCATTCCATCATCTACCGAATATGATTGGTAAGGATCGGCCCAAAGCGGAACTGAAAGAATCCTACTACGAGAGCACCGACAATAATCACCCGGAGAAGAAGAAAGCGATGATCGAACAACTTGAAAAGCTTCTTGAAGGAACAAATCTCGACTGATTGCGAAAGGAACAATACCGTATACCACGCCAAGAAAAATGGAAAAACTAAAGCCTCTGAATAGCTTATTGATAAGCCAAAAAAAAGAATGGGGAGAAATTCTCACAGGTTTTGACACCAAAAACAAATATGTGATTTCAGATAAATCTGGCGAAACCATCTATTACGCGGCAGAAGAAGGTGGTTCTCTACTTTCGCGGTTCTTTCTTAAGTCACTTCGCCCCTTCACGATTGTTGTATTAACAGACAGCGATCAAGTTTTACTTCGTGTCAAAAGAGTGTTTCGATTTTGGTTCCATGAAGCTAAGATTGTTGATTCCCAGGATGAGTCATTGGGCGTCTTGAAGAAATGTTTCTCCATATTTCGAAGGAAGTACTCGGTATTTGATGGTAACGGTGAAGAAATCTATCAATTGTTCGGACCTATTCTGAAACCATGGACATTTTTTATCAAAAACAATGGTATTGAATATGGTAAAATTACCAAGAAATGGAGTGGTCTGCTTAAGGAAAGCTTCACCGAGGCAGATAATTTTGGAGTGGTCTTCCCAGAGGAGTGGGATGTTAAAGTAAAGGCACTTTTCCTCGGAGCCGTATTTCTAATCGATTTTGTACACTTTGAGAAAGATGTTTAGAAATTAAAAAGGCTTACTCTCCTATGAATAGAAGAAACTTTTTAACCCACGCGGGACTGTTATCTTACGATGCCCATTTTTCTCATCATAATATCTGTCTAATATGAAAGTCTTTTTTGGCCTTTTATCTCTTTTGGCTCTTGCCAGCCAGCTTTCCGTAGCAATTGAAAAAGAATATACTTCGAAAAAACAAAATTCCTTCACTCTGGCAGTCTTGCCGGACACCCAATTCTACTGCGACACCCGTCTGAAGCTATCCAAGAAGTGGGGCAACGGAGATTTGCGCCATTACTTTTTCGAGCAAACCCGTTGGGTGCGAGATAATCAAAAGCGACTTAATATCGCTTTTCTTGTGCATGAGGGAGATATCGTGCAGGCAGACGCACCCGAGGAATGGGCTATCGCAAAAGAGGCAATGTCCATACTGGACGGCCATGTGCCCTACTGTCTTTGCCTGGGAAACCACGACATGGGTTTCCAAAAGTCGAACAACAAGTATGGGGGGGATATCGCCGTGAACCGGACCACTCACTTCAATAAATATTTTCCCCGTGAAAAATTTGCCAAGACCAAGGAATTCGGCGGAACCTTCGATCCCAAACGCCATGACAATTCATGGTATCACTTCGAAGCTTCCGGCATGAAGTTCCTGATCGTTTCACTTGAATGCAAACCACGCGACGAAGTCTTGGATTGGGCGAACAAAGTGGTTGCCGAACATCCCGAACATCGCGTCATCGTTCTGACTCATGCCTACATGGGATCCAATGGAAAGAGATTTCTTCGATTGGGATACAAGATCACGGGAAATGCGGGTGAAGCTATCTGGCAAAAATTGGTCAGCAAACACAAAAATATCTTCATGGTTCTGTGCGGGCATGCAAGTGGAGAGGCAGTCCTGACCGACAAGGGTGATCATGGTAATCAGGTTCACCAAGTCCTGAGCGACTACCAAAGCATGCATAACGGAGGAGAATCCTGGCTGCGCTATATGGTCTTCGAACCAACCGAGAACAAGATTAAGGTCTACACCTACAACCCGGCCCTCAAGAAATTTCGGAACCAATCATCCAGTCGTTTCGACCTGGAGTATTCAATGGATTTATCTAAATAGAAGTATCCTTTCACATTTCGAATGGTTCTTATTTTTAACTCACACCCAACTTACCTGCTTTGCTGAAATCATGGATTCACTGACTCAGTTGGCCTTTGGGGCCGCTTGCGGGGAAGCCATACTCGGTAAAAAGGTCGGAAGGAAAGCTCTAATCTGGGGGGCAATTCTTGGAACCTTGCCGGATCTTGATGTGTTAATACCGCTTGGCAGTCCGGTGGATGACTTTGTCTATCACCGGGGATTTAGTCATTCTCTTTTTCTCCTCACTGCCCTGTCGCCTGTTTTTGCCTGGCTAATCACAAAAGTTCATGGAAACACCAAGCCCTTATTTAATAAGTGGATGCTCCTTACCTTCGTTGTTCTCAATGGAAGTGTTCTTTTGGATCTGTTCACTATTTATGGGACTCAGATTTTCTGGCCGATCGATACAACCCCGCATGCCATCCCCGCACTTTTCATAATTGATCCCCTCTTTACCCTCCCGATCTTGATTGGTGTATCAGCTGCACTGTTTCTAAAAAAACACAGGCTTAATTTTATTGGATTATGCCTAAGCCTTGCTTACCTGATTTGGGCACTGGGGGTAAGTGTATTCATTAATGGAAAAATGGAAGAGAAATTGAATGAACAGGGTGTGCCCTACTCTCAATTCATATCCTCGCCCGCTCCTTTTACCACTCTGCTTTGGCGAACGGTGGGAATTCATAATGACCAGTATTTTGAAACCTACTATTCTCTATTCGACGGAGATACACCGCTGTCAGTGAATTTCTATCCCAGAAACCTGTCACTAATGAAAGGAATCGAGGAGCATTCACCCGTTGTTAAATTAAAAAGCTTCACCAAAGGGTACTTTGCTATGGCTGACATCAATGGCTCTGTAACCATGACGGATCTGCGCATGGGTTCCGAACCGGATTATGTTTTCCAATTCAAAGTCGCAGAATATAACAACACACTAGTCAGACCGATTACGGCACAAAGGTTTCAGACTACCCGGGATTGGGGACGTTTACCATGGCTATGGAAAAGAATATGGGATTCGGAAGCCCAGTTATAAGCATTTTCATCAGTAATCTGCCCCGAAATTAAAAATATTTGTTCAATTAGGGCTACCAATATCCATCAGTACTTAATATAAGCTTTTTTAAAAAAAGTTTTATTTTTTTGAATCCAAAATCAAAAAAAGAACGAATACTCATGTGTTGTCAAAATTAGACACTTAAATTTAAACCTAAGTTAAACATATGAAAAAAATAATACTATCCGTAACTTCTCTTCTAATGACGGGCACCTTATTAATTGGTGCTCCCAAAAAAGACATCGTCGACACTGCCGTGGAAGCAGGCAGTTTCAAAACGCTGGTTACTGCCGTTAAAGCAGCCGGATTGGTCGATACCCTAAAAGGTAAAGGCCCTTTCACGGTTTTCGCCCCAACCGACGAGGCTTTTGCCAAATTGCCCAAAGGAACCGTGGCGTCTCTTCTCAAACCTGAGAACAAACAAAAACTTGTCGATATCCTCACTTACCACGTCGTATCTGGCAAGGTGAAGGCCAAGAAAGCCGCCAAGCTCGATTCTGCCAAAACGGTCAACGGTGCAAAAATTACCATCAAGCCATCCGGTAAAACTTTAATGATTAACAAAGCCAAGGTTGTGAAAGCAGATATCAAAACATCAAATGGAATCATTCATGTCATTGATGCCGTTTTGCTCCCTACCCCAAAAAAGGTTTCCGGAAACACCAACCACATCCTCAAGCAGGCTATCCACAAGGGTGTGCATATGTTTAACTCCGGACATCATTCACAAACTGCAGCCCTTTACATGAAAGCTGGAAACGATGTCCTCGGACAATGCTCTTCGTCCGTATGCTCAAGCGCTGCAAATACAATCAAAACTGCCATGCACAGGGCTATGGCCGAGCACTGCCCGACCTCACAGGCGTGGATCATGCGTCATGCATTCGACAGAGTTCTTGCATCAGCACATTAATTTAACTCCCAATTCTTAGGCTGGCCTTCTTCTATGAAGGTCCGCCTGTTTAAAAGTTCGTATAATCCGTCTCTGCCTTTCTTTACCCCGGTAATCCCAAAATCTTTCTATGAAAACTTTCCGAACTCTTCTTTTGGCAACCTCTACTTTTTTATGCTTTCTTTCTCCTGCCTTGAATGGCGCAAATCCAGCCGAGGCCAAAACCATAGGTCGTACAGTGCGTGAAATGCCCGATTTGTCTAACTTTCTACAGTTACTCGAAAAGACAGGAATTGGTTCAACATTATCTGAAAACACTTCTACGAGCTTCACTGTATTTGCCCCCACTGATGCTGCATTCAAAAAGTTAGCCAAGGGAACCGTGCAAACATTATTAGATCCCCGTAATGATGATCGTTTGGAAGAAGTTTTTGGATTCCATGTGAAGGAAATTTCAGAGGCGCCGATCTTTATAGAGAAATACTCTATCCTCCGAATGACCACCCGTCAGTTTATTTCGGTAAATTACAAAAAAGGAACAATTGGAGATGCTCGCTTCACCGGTGATGTCATTCCATGCTCGAATGGAGTCATTTATTTAATCGATACGGTTCTCACCCCTACTACTGACGACCTCTTTCAGCGCCTACAAAAAGATGGAAGATTTACGATTTTCACCAAGGCGATCACTGCCAGTCGTCAGGGAAAGTTATTCCAAAACATGCATAGTTTGTACACTACCTTTGCCCCCACAGACGAGGCCTTTAAAAAACTTCCAGCCAAAACCGTGGAATCTTTATTCCTTCCCGAGAACGATGAGCGTCTCGAAGACATCATCAAACACCACATTACCGAACAAGTATTTGCATATGGCAAATCATCGGGTGGTCGCCGCAGTCTTGGGGTTTCCGATGTGACGCCCTTCAGTGCTTTCGGCCAACAACTAAACTACAAATCTCACGCTAAGCATGCCACCATAGACGGCGCTAAAATTATCGAGACGGATATACCCTGTGCCAATGGGATCATCCATGTTATTGACGATGTAATTTTACCTGCCGAAAAAAGCCTTCTCGAATTGATTAAGAATCAAAAAAGGTTCAGTACTTTAACCCGATTACTCAAAGAAACCGGATTGGATCTTCCTTTGGCCTCATCCAGAACCACCTTCACTATCTTTGCACCAGTTAACGAAGCATGGGAAAAAGAACCTTATAAATCTCTGATTGAAAACCATGGTGACTCCGGAGCTGAAGGACTCTACGGTGTTTTGTCACGGCATGTCATTGTAGGTAAGCATGTGAGCGAAAACCCAAAGCCTTACAATAAGCTTAGGACTATTCATGGTGCTCCGATTTATCTCACACAGGATGAGGGTAAATCCAAAATCAGTGGAATTCGGATAATTGAATCCGATGAAGAGGCATTTAACGGATTAGTGAATGCAATCGGTTCTGTTATTAAAGATCCAATGGAGCTACCTGAAAAAGATATTACCACAGTCGATGCTATCCTTTTCGTACAAAATAGCCTGAAAGAAAGTTCTGATCTGTATAACAAAGGAAAGTATGAAGCCAGTTGGCGAAATTACATCAAAAGAGGTAATGAATTTCTCACGAAATATTCACGGCTCATCAGTTCTTCCCAGAGCAATAAACTTAGAAATGTAATCCTAGATGATCAGCCGGTTGCGCAACTTGCACGGGAGGCATGGACATCTCGAAATGTCTTCCGCGACATATTGCGCGAATTGGAACAAAGGGAAGACCGTATAATCGATTCCTATCTGATGAAACTTCCCCAGAAAGCTAGGTTTGGACGCTAATATGGAAATCCTTACCGATGATTTTCGTTGATGCATATAAAAAGAAGAGTCATCTTCAAGTAATTCATCCTCATGCCTTTTCGAAACTTTATACTTTTTTCAAACATTCAATCTTTCGAGATTGCACTCGGAATCGTTCCACCTTCCGAAAACCAAGGGTTAGCGGAAAAGCTTATTCTGCCCTTGGTTGCAAAAGGAGATGAGACCGCAATGAAAAGGTGCATTGATTCATATGGTCCGCTTGTTTGGAGTATCGTCTGCCGCCGAATTAGCGAAAGAGTGGATGCAGAGGAAACATGCCAGGAAATCTTCACAGAAGTCTGGCGTGTTGCGGGTAGGTTTGATTCCAAAGTATCCAAAGAATCAACTTTCATTGGAATGATCGCCCGGAGACGCTCGATTGACTGGCAACGCAAACAGAATCGACTTCCCGCATTGGCCAACTTAGACAGCCTACCCGAACTTTCTACTCCATCTACAAACAATCTTCATTCGATTGATCGTTCTGAGCTTTGGAATATCCTCAAAGATCTCCCCTCGGATACATTAAACTTGTTCTCTTTACACTTTGAAAAAGGATTAACCCACGATGAGATTGCTCGGCAAACAAAGTTGCCTATTGGTACTGTTAAAACGAAATTACGCCGTGGACTGATTGAAGCTCGCAAACTACTCAAAGAATTCAACCACGCGAGAGGAGTTGCCAAATGAGCATGGAAAAAACATTAGCTCGATTCGAAGAATTAGATGCCGGTAGAGTGCTCGGTGATCTTACTTCCGAAGAAACTTCGGAGTGGCAAATTCTGGTAACTGACATAGAGGATATTCATTCCATCGAGCTTGAACTTCTTGCCACTGAATTGGAACTTAAACATGTACAACCCTGCGATCTTTCCAGCTCCCTCTCAAATAAACTTGCTGACACGATTCCTGCTTTTTCAAATAAAAATATGAATCAACCTGCTGCCCAAATTATTTCTATTCTGCCTTGGTTGGGCTGGGCAGCGGCGGCATGCCTAATTATTTTCTTCAATCTCCCAACTGGAGATGATATCCAGAAAATTTCTGCTGAATTGTCTCAGGCGAATGCGGAACTTTCAGATAATGAAAAAACCATTACTGATCTGCAATCCGTCAAACAAGAGTTGGCTGAACTTAATGAAAAATTGAGTGGTGAATTAACAACTGAGTTAGGAAAAATCGAAGCATTGAATACCCAAATCGCAAAGTTAACTGAGAAACTTCCTCTATTACAAAAATTTGAATCTCTCATTCAAGATGAACCGGCCACAAAGAGACTTGAATTTGCATCAGCAAGCGATCCTTACATAGGTCTTTCCGGTGAAGTGATTTGGAATGATGAAAAGCAGGAAGGCTATATGTCCCTGAAGAATCTTGCGGTAAATGATCCGACCAAAAACCAATACCAGCTATGGATTGTGGATCCTGAGCGCGATGAACTACCCGTGGATGGAGGGGTGTTTGACATTACCGAAAAGGATGGTAAGTCGATCATTCCTATTCGCAATGCATTAGCCATTAATAAACCTGTCGCATTTGTGATCACCCTTGAGCAACCCGGTGGTGTGGTTAAGTCCAAACAGGAAGTAGTGGTTGCTTTGGCGAAGTCCTGATCAATTCATCACTAAGCGGTCAATTTTTGCCGATCACTCGAGTTTTTATTAGACATCACGGGTTAGATTTAATGATTTAATTCAATGAAAAGGATCTCACAGATTCTGGTCAAGTTACTGATCTTAGGAATCCTCAATATTTATTTATTGGCAAATCAGGTGCCATTGAAAGACTTGATAACCCCCGTCATGACGGAAGAAAAACCCGCACCGGGCAAAAGGGTGCGTCAGGTCGGGCATGAGTACAAGGGCACGCAGGTCTATCATACCCTCTACCTGCCGACCGATTGGCAAAAAGGAAAGACATATCCCGTGCTCGTCGAGTATACTGGGAACAAGTTTCCCGCTTGTGGGTCAACCGGAGAAGTAATGGGAGCCAACTTGGGCTATGGACTCTCGGGAGGCAAAGGTTTCATCTGGGTATCTATGCCGTACATTCAGAAGGGTAAAAAAGAAAACACCGTCACTTGGTGGGGTGACCGTCAGGCCACCATCGATTACTGTAAGGTAAACTTGCCTCGAATCTGCAAGGAATTTGGAGGTGATATGGAAAACCTTTTCATCTGTGGCTTTTCACGTGGTGCGATTGCCTGCAGTTATATTGGGTTGGCGGATGACGAAATCGCTTCCTTCTGGAAAGGAATGATCGCCCATGATCATTTCGATGGTCAAAATAAATGGGGATATCCTGAAAGTGACCGAACCTCGGCACTCAAACGCTTGGCTCGATTGCAAGGACGCCCGGTTCTTGTATGCGGAAACAAAAATGATTATCTCAAGGATCATCCCAAGCTCGGGACTTTCACCTTTCTTCCCATCCCCGTGAGCGAAATCTTCGATATTCCCGAAGGTCTTGTCATCCATCGGCACACGGACCTTTGGGCTCATCGGCACAGCCCGACCCGCCAGATTGCTAGAGGCTGGCTGTTAGATCAAGTATCAGTTAAAAAATAAGTGTAAGGTAAAGAATGCTTTTGCATTCCGGTTCGTTATCTTTGAACATTGAGACTTACTTATGAATTACCGATTTAATCTATTCTTCGCTACTTTCTTATTTCTTCACGCCACGGTTTTTGCCAAAGAAAATCGCCCCAATATCATACTCATCATGGCAGATGACATGGGCTACGAAGCCATCTCTTCCAACGGAAGTGAATCGTGCAAATCACCCAACCTGGATAAATTAGCCGAACAGGGTGTGCGCTTCACCAATTGTTTTTCCAATCCAATCTGTACGCCTTCAAGGGCAAAGATAATGACAGGGCAGTACAATGTAAGAAACTATGTGAAGTTTGGCATGCTTGACCGCGGACAAACAACCTTTGCCCATCAACTCAAAGATGCTGGTTATGCCACCTGTATCGCCGGTAAATGGCAACTGGGCAATCAGCCCGACTCACCCCAGCATTTCGGTTTTGAAAAATCCTGTCTTTGGCAACACACGCGCTCGGGTCGCTCCAATGAAAACGGGAAACGAATCGATCGCCGCTTCGTCAATCCAATGCTTGAGTTCAACGGCAAACAAAAGGACTACACGAACGGTGAATACGGTCCCAAGGTATGCACAGACTTTATCTGTGACTTTATCGAGGAGAACAAAAAGAATCCTTTCCTCGTCTATTTCCCAATGATTCTCACCCATTGTCCCTTCGATCCAACGCCCGACTCCAGTGACTGGGATCCCAAAAGATTGGGTTCAACAACCTACAAAGGTGATAAAGATGATCCGCAACGGCACTTCCGTGATATGGTTGCCTATGCGGACAAAATGGTTGGCCAGATCGTAAAGCAGCTTGAAAAGTCAGGAGTTCGTGAAAACACCGTCCTAATCTTCACGGGCGACAACGGAACCGACAAGCCCATCGTAACACCATGGAACGGCACCGAAGTAGTCGGAGGTAAAGGATCCATGAGTGATACCGGCACCCGCGTTCCCTTAATTGTCAACTGGCCTGCTGGCATCAAAAAGCCCGGTCGGATAACTGACGAACTAGTTGAGTTCACAGACATGATGCCCACCCTGTGTGAAATCTCCGGTGCCAGCCTGCCGAAGAATCACCCTGCCGATGGAGCAAGTATCGTCCCCGTCCTCAGCAACAAGAAGAATGTTCGAAAAAAAGATTGGATCTACATCTGGTACCGGGATCAGGTCATGGTCCGTAATAAAAAATATTCTCTTCTCGCCAAACATAACGGAAGTAATGCCAGGCTCACCCGCTACAAAGGCCAGTTCGATGGCAAGGAATTGGATAACCAAAAGCTGACCAAAGCAGAAAATACGATTAAAAAAGAATTTGAAGGAATCCTTTCTGAGATGGCTAAGACCCGTCTTTCCACTGCCAGCAAGGAAGGCAGAGAAATGGGGCTAAAGAATAAATCCAACCGGTAAGACTTACCATTTCGTGCAATGAAACTACTTTCCTTTTTTCTCTCTCTTTTCTTTGCGACATCTGCGGCCTGGTCAAAACCTAACCGCACACGTCCCAACTTTATCCTCATTATGGTGGATGATATGGGCTACTCAGACCTTGGCTGCTATGGTGGTGAAGTCAAAACCCCAAACATTGATAAACTGGCAAAAAATGGCCTGAGGTTTACTCAGTTTTATAACACGGCCAAGTGCCATACCACACGAGCCGAACTTCTCACCGGCAACTACGCATACTCGATTGGGGACAACCACATGGAACATGGTGCCACTTTTGGTGAGGTGCTGCGACCCATCGGTTATCGAACCCTGATCTCAGGCAAGTGGCATCAGGTACCTCTTCCCACCACCCGTGGTTTTGACCGCTACTACGGACTGGCCGATGGATGCAGTAACTTCTTTAATCCCGGCGTTGAAGCACGTCCGGGTGAAGGCCTACCAGGAAGAAAACGATCATCCCTAAGACGTTGGGCCATCGAGGACAAGGTGATCATGGGCTACACCAGCCCTGACAAGAAGTTCTATCACACCGACGCTTTTACTGATTACGCAATCGATCGTCTCGATGAATACAAGGACGAAGACAGACCCTTCGTCCTTTACCTTCCCTATACTGCTCCCCACTACCCTCTTCATGCCTGGCCTGAAGATATCGCCAAGTACCGGGGTAAATACAAAATCGGGTGGGATAAGATTCGTGAGCAGCGTTTCAAACGGATGAATGAAATGGGAATCATCGGCCCAAATCATAAGCTCACTCCAAGGGCTTCCAAAGCATGGGATGACTTAACCGACGAGCAAAAGGATGCAGAGGATCTTAAAATGGCAGTCTACGCAGCCATGATCGACCGGGTAGACCAAAACCTTGGTCGTCTTTTTGCCAAGGTCAAGAAACTGGGAGAGTGGGAAAACACCCTTATTATGTTTCTGACTGACAACGGTGCCTGTCCCGAACAACCGAACACCACTCCGGATATTCCACCTGGACCCGTAGAGAGTTACCGAACGGTCTCCGTAGGCTGGGCCAACGCCAGCAACACTCCCTACCGCAAATTTAAGTCAACTGATTACGAAGGTGGCATTCGTACTCCTTTCATCGCTCATTGGCCGGGTGTTATCAAACCTGGCATGACCAATCAGGTCGGTCATATCATCGATGTCTCCGCAACCTTTAGAGACATTACCGGAGCGAAGTATCCCAAGAAAATTCTGGGCAACAAGACCAAGCCCCCGCTCGGCAAGTCTCTACTTCCCATCTTCCATGGGAAAG
The DNA here is from genome assembly GCA_028101545.1 of Opitutales bacterium. Lineage (GTDB taxonomy): Bacteria > Verrucomicrobiota > Verrucomicrobiia > Opitutales > Seribacteraceae > Seribacter. Next base: position 51,216 of record JAOHKZ010000013.1, read on the forward strand.
AGCGTGAGCCTCACCAGGAAATATACTGGCATTTCAGCCGGGCTAATGCTGTCAGGCAGGGTGACCTGAAAGTGGTGAGAGCCGGTAAGGCATGGGAACTCTACGACCTGAATGCCGACCCTACGGAGATAGACAACCTGGCCGAAGTAAAACCGGATAAAACCGCCGAACTCGCTAAGATGTGGGAAGACTGGAAACTGGATTACCAAAAGAAACCAAAGTAAAGGCACTGAGTTACTTGAGAAAATTCCTTCCTTTTTTCATGGGGGCATTCCTCCTGTTTGGTTCGGTTCATGGTACAGAAAAACAGGGGCTCAAAATCCCAACTGTCTCAAAAGTACACCGTAAGGTAATTTTCCCACAGGGGGACGGAGGATCCAAATACTTTCGGATCCCCGCAATCATCACCGCAAAAAACGGCGACTTGATTGCCGTTATCGATGCCCGTCGTAATACCACCCGTGATCTTCAGCACACTCGTAATATCGACATCGCCTACAAAATCAGCACGGACAATGGTGATAATTGGAGTGAGATTAAATTCATGACAGACTTTCCTGATGGGGAGGTTGGTTCAGACGCATCACTTATATTAGACAGGACAACTGGTAAAATCTTCTGCTTCTACAACTATCTCGACCACGACACAGAGTTCAATAAATTAAGACCTTCAAGAGTTGCGGTAAATTATCGATTTTATTTACAGACAAGCGAGGACCATGGGAAGACCTGGTCCAAACCCATCGATATTCGTGATCAAGTACTCCCTGCATCTGTAACCAAGAGAGACTTTGTGTTCGTCACCTCAGGAAGGGGAATTCAGACACGCTCAGGAACCCTTGTGCACACAATTGTACATGTCGGCAAAGGGGGTTACCTATTCGGCAGTGATGATCAAGGTAAAACCTGGGCAGCGTTACGACATGCATCTCTTTTCTCTCCGGCCAACGAGTCCAAAATCCTCGAACTTTCTGATGGAATATGGATGATTAATGCGAGATTAAATGGATCGGGCCACCGTTATATTCTCCGATCGAATGATAACGGAAAGAATTGGTCAGGAAGGAAAGATAGCAGTCTGCCAGATCCCGGATGTAATGCAGAACCTATTCTCTACACGAGCAAGTTGGACGGTTATAAGAAAGATCGTCTTCTTTTTGTTAATGCACACAGTTCAAAAGGGCGAAAGAATCTGGTTCTTTCCCTCAGCTATGACAGTGGACAAACCTGGGCACATAAAAAATGTATTGAAAAAGGGCCTTCTGGTTATTCATCGATTACGATCTGTAAAAATGGAGATATTGGTATTTTCTTCGAAAACGGAACCAAAATGACCTTCGTACGGGTAACCCTGAAAGATTTAACCGATGGAAAAGACAAACTAAGCAAACCCTACCAAATGTAATGAAAATACTTTTACCCGCCCTAATAATTATCTGCTCAACCCTTTATGGGAAACTCCCCAATGTGGTCATTCTCTACGCCGACGATATGGGTGTTGCCGATGTTTCATACGGCGATCCTGCAGCCAAGATTCAGACACCACATCTGGACAAATTGGCATCACTGGGTATGACCTTCACCGATGGGCACAGTTCTTCAGGCATTTGTACGCCAAGTAGGTTCGCATTGTTGACCGGACAACACCACTGGCGCCGATTTCACGGTATCGTGGGAGCCTTTGGCGGAACTGTCTTCGAGCCTGAGGACTTCACTATCGCCAAGATGTTTAAGAAAAAGGGCTATCGTACGGGTTGTTTTGGAAAGTGGCACCTGGGTTGGGACTTTGATGCCATTCGTAAACCGGGTGCAAAAAAAGGAGATTCCCGTGCCGAGTCCTATGATTGGACAAAACGCTTTCCTGATGGTCCGCTAGATCAGGGCTTCGACTACTATTTTGGAGACGGAACTATCAACTTCCCTCCGTATTGCTGGATCGAAGGAGATCGCTTCGTTACCATTCCCACTAAGCCTGTCATCAAATCTACGCCACTTGCGGGTGGGGGCTCTTTTCGTCCTGGACCGATGGCCGAAAGTTGGAACCCATACGACATCCTGCCTACCATCACCCAAAAGACCGTCGAGTGGATTTCGAAGCAGGAAAAAGATCAACCCTTCTTCGCTTACCTCGCTTTTAATTCCCCTCACTATCCGATCGTCCCGAACAAGCCTTATCATGGAAAATCGCAAGCTGGTTACTACGGCGACTTCGTCATCGAAACCGATGCCATGGTGGGCAAGGTGCTGAACGCCTTGAAAAAACACGGCTTTGCCGACAACACCCTAGTTATCTTCTCAGCTGACAATGGTGCTGAAACGCATGCTTTTGAAAGACTACAGGATTTTAAGCAATGGAGTTCCGGTAAATACCGTGGAGTAAAACGGGATATCTACGAAGGGGGGCACCGTGTTCCCTTCATTGTTAAATGGCCTGGTAAGATTAAAAAAGGAGTAGTTTCCGATGAGGTGGTAAGTCAGGTCGACTTTGCCGCTACCTTCGCCAAGATCATAAATTATCCTCTTGGCACAAAAGAGGCTATCGACAGTTACAACCTGCTCCCAGTCCTCGAAGGAAAGAAATATTCTAAACCTCTAAGAGTTGCCACGGTGCAGAACACCTCTGCGAAAAAGTTCGCACTTCGACAAGGAGACTGGGTACTTATTGATGGACCAACAGGTTCGGCCAAGAAAGAGAGCTCTGCCTACCTTAACCATTTTAATTTGGATCCTTACGGACAAGGTTTGTTATTTAACCTGAAGGAAGATCCGCGTCAGTCTAACAATCTCTATGACAAGTTTCCTGATCGGGTTACAAAAAATGAGGTCTTTACTCAAGGAATATCTATCTGGCAAACCCTGTGCTCCGCAGTAAGGACGCACCAATCTACTAAATGAATATAAAATGAAATATATTCTTAAGATAATCCCTCTATTTTTTTTTCATTTGCTGTCTGAATTTGTGGTCAATGGGAATGACTTCATAACTCTCAAAGAAATTGATGGTAGGTCATGGCTTGTAAGGCCAAACGGGCAGCCTTTTTTCGCACATGGAATAACCCATGTAAGTAACAAAGACGCCAAACTAAACTACCAGAAGTTTTCACAAGCCTGTAAGAGTCTTGGTTTTAATGCTTATGGATATGGGTGCCCTGAAACACTCCGGAAGGATATGCCCTTTATCGAAAGTTGGAATCATCTGGTTCCAATTTCATATTATCGTGGGAAAAACGGGGTACAATTCCTTGATGTTTTCGATCCTAAGGTTCAGAAAAAACTTGAATACGGGGTTAAGGCGAAATGCTTAAGCAGCCGGAAAAACCCAAACACCATCGGCTATTGCTGGACGGACCTAGGATCATGGGCTTTGGAGAATCCATCCGGAAAAAACTGGGTGGAGTTCATTCGTCAACTACCTCAGAATACTCCTGGTCTAAAAGCATATCAAAATTTCATTACAAACTGGGAAGGAAGCTCAGAAAAGCAGCGTGATCTGGCCTTCCTTCGAATTATTGCCAAGGAATATTTCAAAGTAGTCGGCAATGCCCAACGCAAATATGCCCCTAGTCACTTAGTCTTTGGAGAACGTTTTGGAATAAATTCACTAAATATTTACAGAACAATTGTTCCTGAGGTTCTTGAGGAAATGCTTCCATATGTGGATGCCATTGCGATTCAACCACCATTTCAATCGAAATTTCCAAAAGAAGATTTCGATAATATTTTTCAACTAACCCAAAAACCTATTCTAATCTGCGATTTTGCAATTCGATTTAAAGAAGAAGGCAAAGACATTCGTAGTTGGAAACCTGAAAATGATTCAATTGCTGCAGGCAAAGCATATGTCCAATACATCAAAGATGCTTTCGAAACCGATTATATAATCGGTTCTTTTTGGTGTAACCCCGTCGACACGCCCAAAGGTTTCTCCAAGCAAGGGGTCAAACAAGGGTTCTTTGGGGAAGGGCTCACCGAACGGCCGGGTCTTCATCAGCAGGTTCGAGAATTAAATCATCATATCGTAGCAAGGACTCCGAAAACACTCCTAGCCAACAACGCGAAACTGGAAAAGCTTGCCTCGGGATACGAAACTGTGGAAGGACCGCTCTATGACGGGAAGGGCCATCTTCTCTTCACTGACATTACCAACCAACATATTTGGAAACTAAACCTGAAGACCCTTGATACCACTCTCTTTCGAGACGAGACAGGCGGTGCCAATGGGCTCGCCTTTGACTCACAGGGACGATTGCTGATGTGCAAGCAAAAGGAGAAGAGCCTTACCCGCCTCGAGAAGGATGGGACGGAAACCGTCCTATTAAAGCCGACGAGGATTGGGGCAAAAAAGATGATTTACCCTGTGGGAGTAAACGATGTGGTAGTCGATCGCAAGGGACGGATCTATGTTACTGTGCCAGCTGCGGGATCCATATACCTTCTCGACTCCGATGGTAAAAATCCGCGGCAAGTCATCAGCGGACTGAAGGGGCCGAACGGCTTGATGCTATCACCGGATGAACAAACACTCTATGTATCCGAATACAAGGAGCAGAAGCTATATGCATTTGATGTCGATCCCAAAACCGGAAACCCCTCCGATCAAAGACTTTTCACCCAAGTCGAAATACCCAGCGAGTACGGATGTGACGGCATGACAGTAGACCATCTCGGCAACCTCTATTGTTCCGGTCCATACGCCGTGC
>JAOHKZ010000014.1 GCA_028101545.1 Opitutales bacterium
ATGCAATATCAAATTCGGTAGGTCAAGTGTGCAGGAAATTTATTTTGAAATATGATTTTTGATTGGTCTTAGACCTAATAAATTTAGTATCGTGAGTCGTGATTATTGATTCAAGATATTTACTTAAGATAATAACCTTATTTTTTTTTAACTCTTATGGATTGTTTGGTACGGAAGAAAATGCTTCTAAGTTACCTGAAATAATAAAAGTTAAAGAAGGGGTTTATCAATTTGGTTCAGTGGTAATTAATCGAAAAATGAACTCCCTGTCCATTCCAGCTGTATCGAATCAAGTAAATGGACTGGTTGAATATGGAATTGTTCATGAGAATGGTAAAATTCATGAATCTCTTTTTCGAACTAAAGTAAGACCTCAAATTTTTCATACCTCATTATTACTATTGAAAGCAAAACCGGTTAGTACATTTTTTGATAATTTATGGTCTGACGATCCCAAACTTATTGATTACTCAAAAAATTGCTTTGAAATTTCGGTTTTTTGGGAAATTAACGGAACAAAATTTGAGAATAAAATTGAAAAACTTTCGGTGAATCAAATTCGTAAGGGAAATGTAGAAAAAAAGTCATTTATCTTTACTGGTTCAAGAATGGTGGAAGGTACTTTTTTGGCTGAGTCTTCTGGTTCTATTTTAGCTATATATGCTGATGATACTGCTATTCTTAATAATAGTGATTATGACAGTACTAATGACGATGTGTGGATTGCAAACGAGAGAGAAATGCCTCCTTTGGAATTGCCAGTTACCATTCGCTTCAACTTGCCTATGGTTTTGGATTAGGATAACTTAGTTTAAAAATACTATGAAATTATTAATGCGAAAAATAACGATATGGCTGAGCTTTTTTGTCATGATTGAAAACCCCTCATTTGGAAATCAGGCAATTTCGCTAAAATTAGAAATTGAGAGGGCATTAGGAAAGGGTATTAAATGGCTTAACAACGAACAGAATGCAACTTCTGGAAGTTGGGGGGAACCTGATTATCCTGCCCTTACAGGACTTGCCTTGCGTGCTACTATGGGGCATCCTGATCAATCATTTATAAAAAGATACGCTTCCAATCAAAAGAAGGGTTTTGATTTTTTACTTTCCAAGGTGCAGTCAGATGGAGGTATTTATGGCAAAGGTTTGGCTAGTTATAATACTTCCATTTGCCTAATGGCTTTTTTGCAGACTAAAAATGCTAAGTACGAAGAAATTGTTCAGACTGCACGTCGTTTCCTGATTAACCAACAGTCTGATTTTGATATTAAAGGTGAAGGTGATAACACCTTTGATGGTGGAATTGGGTATGGTTCAAGGTGGGCTCACTCCGATCTTTCGAACACACACCTTGCAATGGAAGCTCTTTTTTATGCCAAAAAATCCTTAAAAATAAAAGAAGGGCAAAACCTCGATTTGGATTGGGATGCGGCAATTTCTTTCGTTACTAAATGCCAAAATTTATCTTCCTCAAATAAGGAGAAATGGGTCAGTGAACATAAAGATGATAAGGGCGGCTTTATATATTTTCCGGGAAGTAGCATGGCCGGAGAAAGAGAAAGAGATGATGGATCTGTTGCATTACGCTCATACGGAAGCATGAGTTACGCAGGTTTATTGAGTTTCGTATATGCAGAAATGGATCAAGCTGATCCTCGACTCAAAGCAGTTCTCGAATGGTTACAGAAAAACTACAACATTGATGAAAATCCTGGTATGGGACAACAGGGATTGTACTATTATTACCACACCATGGCAAAAGCTCTCTCTTTGAGTGGAATATATGAAATCATTGACAAGAATGGGGTCAAAAGGGATTGGCGGAAAGAACTGGTTATGGAATTGTTAAACAAACAGGATCCGAAAGGATATTGGTTAAATGAAAATGGTCGATGGTGGGAAAGAGACCCGATTCTTGTTACGTCCTACGCTATGTTGGCACTCGAGCGAGTCTATTACAGCCTGTAGTTCCTCCACATGAAGTTTCCAGGATTTTGTATTTTAGTCTTGTTGCAGATTCCTCTTTGGCTCTTGGGTCAGAAGGGAGCCGATCAATTTCCAAACATTGGATCAGGTTTTATATTTTCAGATTTGCAAACTGGAGATTCCCGGAAAGTTGTCATGCAAAAACTCCGCGATGGTGGATTTCTGCAGATTTATGAAGAGCGGGACAAGGGTTTGGTTAAATGTACCTTTCGTCTTAATAATTTTCGATATGAATTGGGTGCTAAGCTAACTAACGAAAAATTGAAATTCTGTTTGATTGACGGGCAGAAAGGTTGGCAGTTTTCATTTTATGAAGACGTAGTTGAACCTCAATGGAGTAATTTAAGGGAAGTCCTTATTAAAAAATATGGAAAAAACAGAAAACATCGGAATTTTCCTGAATTGATTAATGTTCCACTTAACGACACTGGAGGATATGTTACTGACACTTGGGATACAGAAGACCGTTTGATCATGCTTACGGTACTCCTTTTTGAAGTAAAGGATTGTTGCACTAATCAGATGGTTGAATATTCTTGCTGCACATTGCTGATTCAACCTAAAAACAAGGATTAAATAGTCTTTACATGGGAATTTTTTCTAAATTTAAAAAAGGCTTTCAAAAAGGTGCTTCGGTTATACAGGGTGCACTAGATACTATATCTGGTAAGGGCCGATTGGATGAAAGTACCTTACTTGATATTGAAGAGGCGTTTTATACAAGTGATTTTGGGGTAGAAACAACCGAGGAAATTTTAAATTCGATTCGGGAAGCACATCGAAATGATCGAGAACTCAGAGCTGAGGGAGTTAGAAATATAGCCCGTGAAATCCTTCGTAATACTTTAGCAGGTTCTGAGGGTGGTGAGTGGTTAGGTAAAATAACAGGAAAACCAGAAGTTTTATGTTTGATAGGTGTTAATGGCTCAGGCAAAACAACCACCTGTGCCAAGCTTGGATTTCAATTAAAAGCAAAGGGCACCACTATTATTCTTGGTGCTTGTGACACTTTTCGGGCTGCGGCAACTGAGCAACTTAAAGCCTGGGCAAACCGTTTGGATTTGGAGATTGTATCAGGTCATCATGGAGCCGACTCCGCTGCCGTGGCATTTGACGCTTATACGGCTGGAGAGTCCCGTGGTCGAGACCTCGTGATAATCGATACAGCTGGGCGATTGCATGTTAAAGAGGGCCTAATGGATGAATTGGCTAAAATGAAAAGGGTTTTAGGAAAGCGCAATGAAGATGCACCTCATCATTCATGGCTTGTTATAGACGGATCAACCGGTACCAATGGCATTGAACAAGCCCGTGTTTTTCATGAGAAGTTTGGATTGACCGGTTTGGTTGTCACTAAATTGGATGGAACCGCAAAGGGGGGTGCTTTGGTCGCAATCTACCGAGAGCTCGGATTACCTATATTTTATATTGGCTTGGGGGAGTCTCCCGACGACCTTCAACCTTTTTCAATTGAACAATATTTAAATTCGATTTTACCTGATATGGAAATGCAGGTGGCAAATTAACCCTCCATCGATCTACACTTGCAACTTTAGGTAAGTAATGAGTGAACAAGTTCTGAAAACTTTAAAAGTTGGCCTTGAAGATAGGGCTTATCCAATTTTCATTGGTCATGGATTGGGATCTTTGATTATTAAGTCATTCACCGAGCATCTCGGAGAGGGAAAAAAAGTCGCGGTATTGATAGATGATGGTTTTAGTGAAAAAGCACCTCTTTTTGTCAAGGAATTACTTTCCCGCGTTTCAACCCTAAAGCTACCCAGTGGCGAGAGTACAAAATCGGTTCAATTTTTATCCAAAATATGGGATTTTCTTGCAAGTGAAGAGGTCGATCGAACTGGAGTTGTTTTTGCACTGGGTGGTGGAGTTACCGGAGATCTTTCAGGCTTTGCTGCAGCTTCTTATTTGCGTGGTTTGGATTTCTATCAAGTACCAACCACCCTACTTGCGATGGTGGATAGTTCCGTTGGTGGTAAAACTGGAATTAATTTGTCAGCGGGAAAGAATTTAGTTGGAGCTTTTCATCAACCAAAGGCTGTGTTTATTGACCTAGACTGTTTGAGCACATTGCCAAAACGCGAATTTTCAGCCGGTATGGCTGAGGTTATAAAATATGGATTACTTGGGAATAAATCACTTTATCATAAACTTCTTTCATTTTCTAAACCCTTAAATTCAGAATCCAAGGAGTTACCTGAAATTATTGAAACCTGTTGTTTGGATAAGGCAAAAATTGTGGAAAGCGATGAAAGGGAATCGATAGAGTCTTCTGGTGGTCGAGCCCTCTTAAACTTGGGGCATACTTTTGCTCATGCGATTGAATCTGTTGCTGGCTACGGGGAATATTTACACGGAGAAGCAGTTTCAATAGGACTGATTTGTGCACTTCGATTATCGCGGATGTCAGGTTATTGTTCAGATGCGGATGAAAAGATACTTGAATCATTGCTTCAATCCTATGCTTTGCCTGTAAAACTAAGGTTTGATCTCTGCTCCCAAGCATTGATGAATGCCATGCAATCTGATAAAAAAGTAAAAGCGGGAAAAATTCGATTTGTCGTATTAAAAGAGATCAGCGATGCATTTCTCAGCTCTCGTTTCGATACAGACCAAGTTTTGAAGATTTGGAATTCCGTGGGGGCAAAATAAGTCTGAATGTCTCATGGATGTTGAGCATGATTTGATGGAGGCTTATTTTGAAAGCAATGGTTTTCTTGTTAGGCAGGCGGGGAAACCAGATGCAATGCCAGTCAAAAAAAAACAGCAATCTTTAATGACTCTGGCAATTTTTAATCCTAGGATTTCTTCAAATCACGCTTCAGCAAGTTTTAGGCTATATACTAGTGACTTAAATAAAATAAGGGCAGGTCTTGTATCTTTGATCGGGTGGGGAAATTCAGATTTTACTAATGGCATGTTGAATAACGATAGTTCATTGCTCAAGTTTTTTAAAAAAGAGGTTAAGGGAAATCGTCTGGAATCGAGTTTTAACCCTGGTCCGGAATTGGCTGAAAGTGGAATGGGTTCATTCTTACGTTTACTTGTTGTACCAGCTTTGCCGCGTAGTGAGGCTAAGGTCGGCGAGGTGTTTGGAATTCTTAAAGAAGCTGGTGTCGACGGCATTCTAACTTTACGATCGATGCTTGAAAATTTACTGAGGCAGTCAGAACCAACGAAAATTTATGCAGGTAAGCCTTTTTTCCAGGTTTTAAAGTTGATGAAAGTTTATGAACTTGCGAAAGAACCCCAATTGGAGATGTTTTAAAGTATGGAATCACAAGTTCACCCCACTTCAATTGTGGATCCAACAGCAATTATAAAGAAAAATTGCAAAGTTGGGGCTTACGCTATTATTGAGAAGGGTGTTGTGTTAGGGCAGAATTGCCAGATTGATGCTCATGCGATAATAAAAAAAGCAACCGTTTTGGAAAAGAATGTTAAAGTGGGACATTTTTCTGTTATTGGCGGTGATCCTCAACATTTAACTTTTGATACTTCGGTAAAATCAAGTGTGCACATTTGTGCTGAGGTTCGAATTGGGGAAGGAGTTACGGTTCATCGGTCAATTTATCCAGATGGAGTAACGAGGATTGGCTCAAGGTCATTTTTGATGGGCTATTCTCATGTTGCGCATGACTGCGACTTAGGGAACGAGGTTGTATTAGCAAATGGGGCTTTATTGGGCGGACATGTTACGATTGAAGGCTTTACCTTTGTTGGGGGAGGTGCGGGAATTCACCAATTTGCCAAAATAGGGGAGGGAGTAATGATTGGTGGACTTGCGGAGGTTTCCAAGGATGTTCCTCCTTTTGTTACCGTTTCAGGTCGAAACCAAGCTCACGGGTTAAACTTAGTAGGAATGAAGAGAAGGGGCTTTTCAGAAGAAGAATCCAAGGTGTTAAAACAGGCTTACCGATCGATTCTAATGAAGACCGGAAATCCTTCCATTCATGCGAAGAAATTTCTGGATGAGAATGAAGATTTAAGTAATGATAAAGCTGTTCAATTTGCTAACTTTTTTTTAACTGAAAACCGTGGTTTTGTAAAAAGTAAATCTTGCCGGTAATAGCTTTAACAAGTTGAACTCAATCTAGAATTTCTTTAATTTAAAATAAATGCCCGCTTTAGTTGAGTTGCCCGTTGGAGTAAGAGAAGGAAATGAAAAACTTGTAAAAGTTTCCGCATCTGCATCTGTTAAAATATTCCAATTGATTGAGAGGGAAGGAAAGGGAGAGTTTTTGCGAGTTCGAATTACGGGTGGAGGGTGTAATGGATTATCTTACAAGATGAAATTTGTTAGCGAACCGAAGGAAGGGGATATCTTTGTTTTGAGTGAGGATGTAAAAGTTTTAGTTGATTCTAAAACAGCTTTATACTTAAGGGGAACTCTTTTGGAGTATTCCGATAAACTTGTCGCAGGTGGTTTTAAATTTTCCAATCCTAACGCAAAGGCAAGTTGTAGCTGTGGTGAAAGCTTTAATCTTTAAATTTTTATCAAAAAAATATGCTTGCTTAAAATGCCACTTATTTATGGAATTGAACTTCTAATTATTATTTTATTCATCAATTGCAACTCTTGACAATTTCCAAACTAAGCTAACCCACATGGTTAAAAAACCAAGTGGAAAAAATAAAAGACGGTTTCAAAACCGTGATTACATTCGGAAAAACGATAAAATACGGGCAAGAGAAGTTCGTGTTATTGGACCAGATGGAGAAATGCTTGGGGTAATGCCTCCAGAAGAAGCTTTAAAAATAGCGAAGTCCCATTATTTAGACCTTGTAGAAGTAGCCTCCAATGCAGTTCCTCCGGTTTGCCGTATATTGGAGTTCGGGAAATATAAGTACGAATTAAGTAAGCAAAAGAGGAATAAAGAGAAAACTTCGAAGAGGGTGAAAGAAGCAAAATTTAGACCTCGGATTGAAGAGCATGACTATGTTACCAAGTTGAGAAGATCTGAAAAGTTTCTACATCAAGGAAATAAATTGAAGATTACTCTGATGTTCCGTGGCCGTGAAATGGAACATATTGATCTTGGTATGAATTTAGTAAAACAAGCAATTAACGATTTATCCGGAGTCGGGAAAGCTGATGATACTCCTAAATTGAATGGTCGTTTTATAATAGTGAGTTTATCCCCCATCCCTCAGCATCAAAGAGTTCTTAAGTACAATACCCTTGATGATATTGATGTTGAAGAAGAGGATGACGCTGAAGAGGAAGACGGAGAAGAATTTGAAGAAGATGAAGTTGCGGAATCTTCGGAAAAAAGCGGCTAAGTAAAGCCAATCTAAAACCTTGAGCCTATGGATTGGAAATTCTTCCTGCTTGTTGCTGGTGGTGGAGCAATTGGGTCGTTTTTACGGGCGTCTTTAGGTTATATTTTACGGTTATGGTTACCTTGGCCAACCCTTCTTGTTAATATTCTTGGTGCTTTTTTGATTGGACTTTGCCTGAAGCATTGGGAGCATAATGGCGAAAGTGAACTTTTTCGCGCATTTTGGATTGTTGGTATATGTGGAGGTTTTACTACATTTTCTACCTTTGGGTTGGATGCCTTAAATTTTATAAAATCCGCTCAATGGTTCAATGCTACCGCTTATATTAGTTTAAATTTTTTTGGCACATTATTCTTTATTTTGATCGGTTTTCGATTCTATGCCTGGATTAATCCTTAGTATCCTTGCATCTTGCTTGTCGGACTTCTTTGTGGCAACTTAATGTAGTGATTTTAAAAATTACAACATTTACTTTATTATGTGGATCCATTCTGCTTGGTTCAGTTGCTCCTAATCCTTTTCTTAAACCAGGTTCAAATCGTAAACCTCCCCCTCCTAATAAACCGGTCTTCAAACCAAAGGCTATTGTTCGACCCGATGTTGCTAAGGAACTGGAATTTAAGGGATATTTTATTTTGAAAGGACAGGTTTATTTCTCTCTATTTAATAAAAAAGTCAATCATGGTGAATGGATTAAGATTAGTGAAAAGACCTACGAAGATTTTTCTGCCCATAAATTTGATCTGGAGACGGAAACATTAACTATTCTTTATGAGGGACAGTCTTTCGATTTAAAACTTCTTCAATCTAAATCCTTAAATGCACTACCTTCTCCTAAGGGAAAAGTTCCGATGCTTCCAAAATCTATTCCTGGATTGAGTAAATCTAAAACCACAAGAGTTATGCCACCTAGGCCAAAGACAAATCCTGTCATTCCCTCATTTCTTGTGAATCAATCTTCAAAAAGTAAATTTAATAATTCCAAGGTTGGTACATCTTTAGGAGGAAGTTCACAAAGTTCTTCTAGATCCATGCTTCCAAGTTTACCATACCCAGGTTTTGTTCCACGAAGAAATATCAGTTCATCTCCAGAGTTTAATTCGGTAGATTCGACTTCAAATTCTGCAAATAATTTTAATTCAGGAGGATTAATTACATCCAATAATTCGCAATCAGCAGATTCGAGAACGATATCAAATAATGTAGATATTCTTGATCCAAATGAACAGATTAATAATTTTGATAGTGATGAGATCGACTTGAATAGTCTTCCACCCCCACCTCCACCACCAAATATTTTACCACCAAGTCCCCCGCCCGATATAGTGCCATCACGTGAAGAATAAAAAACTCGTTTTTTTATTTATATTTATTTTAGGACATCTTTTTTTAAATGCCAAGGAGCGAAGAATTGGAAAATTGGATAATTTACTATGGGAAAATTATTTGAATTTAGGTTCTAATATTAATCATTATAAGGCAGGTATTGATTATCCCGATATGTCGTGTGTGGGAGCAGTTGTATCGGGAGATGTATATGGTACTGGAACTTTAATTGCAAATAATGTGGTATTAACTGCTGCTCACATATTAAGAAACCATTTGAATGACCCCGTTCCTGATCCATCGTCATGGGAGTTTATTTTATCAAAAGATTTTGAATCAGCTCCTGATGACCAAAAATTTAGAGTTGAATCCATTTTATTACATTCTGGTTGGAGTAAACGACTAATTGCAAACAATGGTAAAGGTGATGGTGATAAACTTGGTGTTGATATTGCGTTACTTTTTTTAGAAAAAAATGTGGTAGGAGTATATCCTGCAAAACTTCCCGATAATTTAAAAGAAAGTGTTGGCAGTCGAATTGTTTTAACTGGTTACGGGACATTGGTGGACGGATTGTCTGGTGAATTCAACAGCAATAATAGTCTTCGTACCGGTGGAGAAAATATTTTAGACCGTGTGGTTATGGAGGTGGACGCACCAATGGTTGATATATCTGAGAAAGGTGGACTAATTGCTGTTGATTTCGACTCCCCTGATCAAGATAAAAATACCTTGGGAGAAAGTGCTGCCGAAGTGGATTATTTAGGCCCAGGGGAAAGTTCTTCTTTACCTCTTCCTTTGGAAGCGAGCACGGCAGTCGGAGATAGCGGTGGTCCGGCATTTTTATATCACAATAATTCTTGGAGGGTGGTTGGAGTTCTTTCTTATGGAACTTCGAATTCAACATATGGTGATGTTACAATATTTACTAGGGTAGGAAGTCAATTAGCTTGGATACAAAATTTTTTACCAAATTGGTCACAGGGGCGCCAAACTGAATATAGCAATTGGCTCGAACTTGATTGGTTTGGAGCGTTTTTTACATTAAACAATGGATGGAATTTTAACATAGCACACGGATGGTTTTATTCTGGGTCTACAAATGGAGAGTCATTTTGGGCATGGCAGGATAATCAATTGGGTTGGTGGTGGAGTGCCCACGGAGTGTACCCATATATTTACTCTTACAATCTAGAAAAGTGGATTTATGTTTCTGTACCAGAATCAAATAACGAACAACTTACTTATTATGATTATGGTCTGGAGGATTGGTTAAAGTTAAATACCTCATTTTAAAATGTAACTCGCACTTTAGATAAATTTTTTTATAAACCTGAATATAAATGGATCCAATTCTTAGTATTTTTAAAAAGTGGGGACTTCTTTGGCAGTTTTTACTTCGGAATGTGAAACAAAGACATCGTGGAAGCGTGCTAGGAGCTTTTTGGTTGATTGCCAACCCATTGCTCTTGCTTGGTCTTTATGTTTTTGCATTTGGCATTGTATTTGGCGGTCGATTTACCGATTCTCCAACTGAATCTACCCTCGATTATGCCCTTGGCGTTTTTCTGGGGTTAAGTGTTTTGGGGTTGGTTTCTGGGACTATAGGTGTTTCTCCTGGCGTTATTGTTAATCAACCCAATTTCGTAAAGAAAGTCGTATTCCCATTAGAGATTCTACCAACTGCTATGGTTGGGGCATTGAGTTATGATTTAATAATTGGACTAAGCTTATGTTTGATTGGTATTACTTTTCTGGGTTCTGGATTTTCATCGAGCTTTTTATTAATTCCGGTTATTATTGCACCTACTTTTTTGATTGCTCTGGGCTTATCTTGGTTCTTTTCCGCTCTTGGAGTGTTCGTTAGGGATGTGACTCATCTCGGTTCATTTCTTGGCTTGGCTTTGTTATATGCAAGTGGAGTTTTTTACTCAGCAGAAAAAGCCAAAACTGCAGCACCTCAAATTTGGAAGTTTTTGCAGTGGAATCCGCTTTTGCAAATTATTGATTCCTTAAGAAAAGTAACGATATGGGGCGGTCAACCAGATTGGGATTCCATTGCATATGCATGGATTTTTGGAATTGTAGTGTTAGTTCTTGGTGCTTGTTTTTTTAATCGGTTGCGACCAGCTTTTGCAGATGTTGTTTAGGGTTTTATTTTATAAATTTCTTCAGCTAATGATTCCCAATTATGCTTTTTAGCCCAAACTTTTCCTTTTTTTCCCATTTTAAATCGCAGAGATTTATTCTCCAATAAATGTTGAAGAGCATCCCTTAATTCTGTTGGATTTTGAGAATTTGTTAATGTACCTGTAATTCCATCTTGAACTGCGTCCTCAACTCCACCAATACGGTGTGCTAAAATTGGTAAGCCATGTGAAGATGCCTCCAGATATACAAATCCAAACCCCTCAATGCTATTTGCTCTTGGCATGGATGGTAGGATGAAAATATGAGATGATTGATAAATTTCCCTTAATTCATTATCTGGCAAATCTCCCAAAAACGATACTTTGCAACCAGTCTTAGTTCCTTGCTTTTGAATTTTTTCATAAAATCTTTTATTCACAACCGGACCAACAAATAAACATTCAATATTATATTTGAGAACTTTGGGAAGGTTTTGAATTGTCTTCAATACTAGATCTTGACCTTTTCTCGGATGGATTCGAGCCACGCATAAAATTCTTACCTTATTACCTGTCGAACTTTTTGTACAAATGTCTCTGCTAACTAGGTTTCGTGCAGGAGCACCAGGGTGTAGAAATACATTATCTTTAACTTCAGGATATATTTTTAGAAGCTCAATTCGATTAAAATTCGATAAAACATGTATTCTTTTTGCTTTTTTTAATACTTTTTTGAAAAGAATTTTTTCGATCGGATTTTTACAAAACCTGATAAGTTCGGTTCCATGAATTGTAACTATAAAAGCAGGAAGATTTTTTATGAACCAAGCAAACCTGACCAATGCCCTTAAACTTCCCGGTTCAGCAAAGTGAAGCAGAGTAGATGATGAAAATAAGTTTTGATTATTCCATATCTCCTTAAACAATCGATAGCTACAAAACCAGCTTTGGGTTCCTTTAATCGGAATATTTCGCACATATTCACTTTCAGCAGAGTATTCAGGAACCCACGCTTCTACAGGAATATCAAGCTTTTGTGAGGCATGTACTAACTCCTCACAATAGACACCTGCACCCCCTCTTTTGGGAGGATATTCGTGAGTAAGCAGTATGATCTTTTGGTTGTCCATCCTGTGTTGTTTCTTATTCTTGTATTGAATCGAGTTTCTGCAAAGACCAAATTCTGTAGAATTGAAAAAAATATGAAAATAAAAAAAGCTGTTGTTACAGGTGGGAGTTCAGGTATTGGATTGGCAATCTGCGAGAATTTATTGAAGACAGGTGCCGAAGTTTATTCAATTTCTCGGAATCATGAAAAAATTCAGCCTAAAGAAAATTTACATTTATTAAAACTTGATTTGTCTAATTTGAATGCCGTTTGCGATTTTGGAACAAATTTTATTAAAAAATATGGAGTTCCCGACCTCTTAATTAATAATGCGGGTTATGGTGCTTTTTATGAATGGAAGGAATTCCCTCAAAAGGAAATAGAGAGTCAGATAAATGTTCTTTTTACAGCTCCTACATTACTGTGTAAATCATTTGCTCCTCTAATGGCTACAAATGAAAAAGGTGTTATCGTTAACATTACTTCTTTGGCCACTCTTTACCCACTACCTTTTATGCCGCTTTATAATGCTGGTAAGTCAGCTCTATCCTCCTTTTCTCAATCGATGATGCTAGAATATCGCGATTATCCCCGATGGATTGATTTCAGACTTGGCGACATTTGTACCAGTTTTAATGAATCCGCACCTAAGCAAAAACCAGAATTGCAATCTGAGATAATGAAAAATGCATGGTTACAAATTGAGAAGCAACTCAATGAATCTCCTTCGGCTAATTTTGCTGCAAAACAAATAATAACTTCCATTATCGAGGAGCGATCTTGTACCAAATACGGTGGTGGTTTTTTTCAAGCATTTCTAGCACCCTTTCTTTACAGATTTTTAAAACCAGAATTACTCCTTAAAATTTTAAAATACAGGTACAGATAGAATGAAATTATTCACTTGTAAAATTGTCCAAAATATATTCGTTTAATAGTAGAACTTTAATTTTTATTACTTTCTTAATTTATACCCATCAATATTTATTATTTGACAAGCCCTTCTACCGCCTAAATCTTTATCTAAGAAATGAAAATTTATACCTCTTCTATTTTATCTATTTTATTATTTTCTTGTTTTGGATCCTTCCTCCATGGACAGCCAACAACCTATTCTAATACTGCGAGTTATATCGTTGGGGATTTAGTAGTTTCGGGAAGTGCTACTTACATTGCTATTGCCGGAAGCACTGGCCAAACCCCTCCTAATACTTCATATTGGTCTGACTTATCAGTTGCTGCGACAGCTCTTAATATCCCAACTGAAGCAGTGCCAACTTTAGATACTCAAACAATCCTCAATTCACTTCCTGGATTCACCCCTGACGGGGGTGCTTCTAGCGGAGTTTCTATATATCAAAAAGGCTTATCAACAGCAGGCTATGTATCATCAGATGCCTACCTAAGTGGAGGATTTATTATCAAAGGTGGTACTAAAAGAGTTATTATAATGGGCAAAGGTGCGGGTAATGTCAGTGATCCACTTGACAACCCTCGTTTGGATTTACTTTCAGGTAACTCAAACTGGAGTTCAATTGCTAACAACTCTGATTGGAAAAGCGGTTCGCAAGTAACCGACATTACAGCTACTAAACTCATGAATGGTTACAAAGACACTGATGCTGCATTAATTACAACATTGGAACCTGGGACCTATCTCGCAAATGTTCACTCTCAGAGTGGTGATGCCGGCGGAGCACTTGTAGAAATTTATGATTTAGATGCTATAGAGGGAACTAGTTCTAATTCTTATTTGCACGCAATTTCAACTAATGGAACCGTGTTAGCAGGAACTGCAGCTGGTCAGAAAATGAGTGCTGGTTTTGATATTTCGGGTACTGGTTCTCTTAAAGTTTTAATAATGGCCAAGACATCTGTTGGCGTAACTTCAGACCCTTTAAATAATCCCCGTTTAGATTTGCTTTCAGGTAATGCAAGTTGGGCTTCAATTGCTAATAATTCCGATTGGAAGAATGGTAGTAATGTTACTGAAATTACTGCTACAAAACTAATGAATGGTTATCCTGATAACTCAGCGGCTTTGATGCTGACATTACAACCAGGGGTTTACATAGCTGATGTTTATTCAGAAGATTCTGATTCAGGAGGAGCGTTGGTTGAGGTTTATTTGGTTGAAGATTAATTTTTCAGAAATATTTTAACTCGGTCTATTTACTAAACGATTTTTCATACAGTTTAGGGTTAATTAAAAACATATTTCTTAGTTCTCTAGTTGAGTAGGTATATATATTTTTATAAAGGCTTAGATGCCTCCAATTCTATAGCTGGTGCTATTTTTTCCCATGGCCCGTTACTTCGTGTGTCACATTGAAGTAATTTGGAGTTGAATTTTGGTAGATATTCAAAAACTTTAGATATACCGTTTTTCAAGCATCTTAATGATTTCTTTTCTTTACGAGTAATTTTTAGCTCATCAAGTAGACAATTTAAATCCCCAAGTATGTATGCTAGTTGATCAAAGTTTGACCAAGAGCTAGGTTGGCATTTAGAGATATTGAACTGTGAAAAGATCCTTTTTGCACCGGAGGTAGTCATATTAAAATAATGGTTAGGGTATCCATGCATGTGTTGCATGAAAGCGGTCAGTACAAAAACTTTTCCTCCAGGTTTGAGCACTCGAAATATTTCTTCAGCTGCAATCCATGGAGAGTGTAAATGCTCAAAAACGGCTAATGAATAAACATAATCGAACGAATCATCGGGAAATGGCATTAGGTGAGCATCGACAAGAGAATGTAAATCTGTAGAGTACAAATAAGCGTCAGTTTTTATTAAGTGGGGTAGGTTGCATTTATCGACACCCGCACCAAGTTGGAGCACATCTTTATTTGAATCTAACGCCTCTTGTACAAAAGGAATCTTTAAAGTAGAAGAATCTTGAATTGGTAATGATTTGGCTTCGTTTAAAATATCTAATTCTTCACTTTCCTTGTAGGGTCTCAAAATGGGAACACCATGAAGTAGTTTGATCTCAAAACCACAATTAGTACAATTTTGTAATGATAGCAATTTGCTGTCTGGTTTCCCAATATTAGTTTTACACAGTGGACAGGAGATTTGCATAGATTTAAAGATATAATTTTTTAGAGATAAGATATTTCGGTTTAACTCAATATTTTTAAAGAATTAATCAATCAAAAGTCAGACATTTTTACAATGTAGAATGTTTAAAATGAAATTAAGCTCATATTTTTTTTTAATGAATAGAAAATCTCTTTTTGATTAAGTTGTTTGGTTTTATAAAGCCATAAGAAATCTTTTGTAAAACTTTTGAACAAGACTGGTATGATTTTTCGGTTAGCGGTTTTTAAATTATAGCCAAACTCTTTTTTGAAATATTGAATTTCAGTCGCACGTCTTTTTATTAAATTTTTAAAGCTAAAGTTGTGGGAGTGATAGACAATAGAGTCTGGTTGATATGCTATACTAAAACCGGATTCAATAATTTTTTGAGCCCAAGTTTGATCTTCGCCGAAATTAACATTGGGAAATGGAATCTTTTCCCAAACGGATCTTCTTAATCCTGAATTATTGTTAGAAAAGAAATGTAAAGTTTGCCTAAGTGAAATAGTATTTTTACAAATATCCCAATTTTCAATTTTTCGAATTGGGAATTTGCTCATCTTATTGAAGTGATTGTCAATATCACGGTGTAATAATTTTGGATGATTCTTATGTGCAATATGCCTTCCAAATACACCCGCAATATTGTTGTTTTCAAGAGTATCGACCATAGTTGCTAACCAATAATCATTTGCAGGTATTGCATCCTGAGTTAAAAGTAAAATAAACTCAGCTGAAGATTTAGAAATTGCAAAATTCCGAGTCTTTCCGTGTTCAAACTCACTTTGATTTATTTTATATAAATGTATGTTTTCGTGAATTTCAGATTGGGCATTGAGAAATTCTGTTGTTCCGTCATTGGAGGATGAATCTACAAATATGATTTCGTATGACTGGTCGAATTTTTGATTGAGAATTGCATTTAAAGACTTCTTGAGTAGATCGCTTCCATTAAATGTAGGGCAGATGATAGAAACCTTCATAAATTATTTACTTTTGGAAATTGAATTTTTCAAAATAGTCTCGATTTGCTTTGAACTTTTTTCCCACGATAATGAATTTACATAATATAATGCATTCTTTGAAATTTTATTTCGTTGGTTCTTATCATCTAGTAGACTGGAAATTGCTTGAGCTATAGATTCTGGGCTTGGTTTAGCTAATATAACGGAGTCCTTTGGAAAAGTTTTTCTGGTATTTTCACCATCCATTTCAATTACTGGTAAACCGCAAGCCATCATTTCTTGTGGAATAAGTGAATAATTAGTTGAAGAAAAAACCATACCGAGGGTACATTCTCTGTAAAGTGAGCCTAAGTTTTTAGCGTTCAATATTCCATGTGATTTAAATTGAAAGGGGAGATTGGCTAAATTTCTCTCACCAAAAATATCAACATGAAAGTCATTTCTTTCTTCAGCCAAAACCTCAAGGGCAAGCATTCCCATTTCAGATAACCTACGAGGTGTAGCGCTACGGGAGTAAAATGCTATTCGATTGGATTCTTTTTTCTGGTTTTTTGGTGGGAAATAGTTTTGGGAGTCATATGCCAATTCGAAATAATCTACATCATTAAGCCCTTTTTTATTTAAGACTGATTTTAACCATTTACCCGCAGTTATAGCGTGGAAACCAAAGTCGAGAGTGTTTTGAGCCAAAAAATATTCTGTTCCCTTTGGGAAAAAATCAGCTTCGTAATCTTGAACAAAGTACATTCTTCTTCTAAATTTTTCTATTGCTCTTACAAAATAGGCACTTCTCCATTCGGTTGCTATTATAATATCACCTTTTAAGTTACTTAAATCGTCTTCATTAATAAAACCGACTTCTGCATTCAGATTTTGAAAATGTTCAGAAATAACCTTCTTTGCGTTACTTGCAGAACCCCATTGAGAATTCCACATTATCCAGATTGTGTTTTGATGACCAAAAGATTCAAGAAAACGAATTGTTCTAAAAATGGTCATGTGTCCACCTGCACCTTTTGAAAAATCGGGGATTATCCAATGAATGTTGAGAGAATTTGGATTCAATTTTTCATTTATTTCAATTTGTGGTAATGATTTTAATTTTGTTATGAATTTGTAATCGATCTTACCATTATTGTTATTAGAAAATTCAGAGGTTTTAAGTACTTTTTGTTTTTTTCTATAAATGAGACGGCTTCCAATTCTTATTATGTTTCCGTTTGCGGTTTCAGCATCGACATGAATTAATTTTAAACCAGTACCAATTTTGAATTGAGCGTGAAAGCCTAGTAAAACATCAACATCAGTTTGACTCGGTAAAAAATCATTTAGAAATCTCGTTGAATGATTTTGGCAGTCAATAATTCTATTTCCTATACGAGCCATAATTCTTTTGGCTGGATTTCCGTTACTGTCGGCAAAATATCCAGAAAAATTAATTTCACCATCAGCTGAATACAGAATTTTTTTTCTTGGTTCTTGAAGGATGTAAGTGTCTGAATAAAAGTAACTTTTAAAATTCTTATTTAGATTAGTAAAAAATGAAAAGGTGCAAACTTTCTGAAGAAAGTTGAGAGCCTTGAAGGTTTGAGATTGTTTGATTTCAGCAATTTCCTTGAGATTTCTCACAAAGTGTTTTCTGCATTGGTTGTAAGTTTGAACCATGAACTCTAGTTCAGTTCTAAAAATTATAGTGCTGTCTAATGTCTCCAAACCGGAGGGAACTTGTACCGTTTTTTTGTTTTTAATTTCCGATGTTAGGTTAGAAATCTTTTTTAAGATTCCATAAGTTAATTTTGGCGTCAGATGTAAATCTCGTGTTTTGTCTTCCAGCATTAGTTGTCGAACCCAAAAATATAAGGAATACCCTGATAATTCTTGACTTTTGGGGATGAACTCGGTTTCCCGAATTTCTTTTCTCAATGATGAAAAGGCATAGAATCGAATCCAATCTTCTTTAGGGAAGTATGTCTTTTGAGCAAATTCAGTATCTATTATTACTATTTTACCACTTTTATTTATAAGTAGATTACGATCAATGAAATCTCCATTTGTCCATCTGCATGTTGGTTTTTTTATACATTCTAAATTTTGTTTTAAAAGTGGGAAAACCTCATGATCAAAGTTTTTTATTACATCGTTTGGTAGTACTTTTATTGATCTAATTTTCTCGAATAAATGGTTAATTTCACTGATTAGACCTTCTGTGGAACCTTTAGATTTAGTTTCTGCGTCTTGTAGGTTTGAGAACAATTTATTCAATGACTTGAGGATAATTTCTTCCGGTAGGAATTTTTTTTCTAAAGCAAGATTGAGTGGTTGCCCCCTAAAAAATTTATGACAAAGAAAATCAAGCGAGTATTCTTTAAAGAATCGAATTGGAGCAAAACTATACTCTGGGTATGCCTTATTAAATTCAATTGATTGTTGGAAGCGATTACTTAAATTTGAAGAAATTTCAATATAGAGTATGGGTTTAGAACCCTCGTGGATTATAAAATTATGAATTTGTTTATTCCAACTCCTAAGGCGATGAAGTGGTCTTGCAAAGATTTTGGTTTCGTTAACATCTGTAAGTATATTTTGTTTAAGGAGTGCCTCCTTAATATCATTACATGTTAAAGCATAAGGGGTACTTAAGAGCATTCTATAAAATAACTTGGTGCAAAGTTATGCAGTGTATTGAGATTCGCCATGGATTTAGCCAAGGATTTTATTTCACTCTGTTTATTAAGAAGATTACCATTTGTTCCATCATGTTCTTTAATCCACTTTTCTTTCAAAATATGTTCATTTAATTTACATTGGTTAGCTTTTATGGGGAATATTTTAACGGGTAGCTTGTAATCTGGAGTTGAAGTGTAAAAGTTTATTTTATTAAAACCAGCATCTAATAGCATATCTTTGTATTCGGCTATGCTATGAGTAAGAGAACGTAGTTCTTGGTTGGTCTTTTCCTTATATAGCTTTTTAGCTAATTCCTTTTCGTAGATTGTAATATTTGGATGACCAATATGATCGTCTGGTGCACCCAGTAGGTATTTTAATCCCAACCGGTTTTCTATTCCGATGATTAATTTTCCATTTTCCTTTAGCTCTGATTTAATTTTCTTTAAAAAATCTAGTTGTAAATCTTCGGGTTCTTTTCTCGATCTAAAAGCACCTACCCATTCTAGGACGCCAATCGATAGAATTAAGTCGAATTTATTTTCAAATTTAATATCGAGATAATCTGCACCAATAAAGGATATATTTTTTGATACCTTTTCCTGCCTAGATGCAGTTTTTATAAAATCTAGTCTTTCCGGAGTTGGCTCTAATGAACAAATTTTGTTTTGTTTTGCTAATGGAAGGGTGAACTGACCCCATCCAGCACCAATATCCAAAATTTGTAAATCTTTTGGCTTTACGAATTCGTCTATAAATTTGGTTCTTTTTGGACTAGTTACAATTTCGTAAAGCCATGGATTAGCTTTTTGAAACTTTTCTTTGACGGCCTTTTTCCAATGAGTGCCATTTTTGATTTCTTCGATAATAAATCTGATATTTTCTTCTTTTGTATCTTGGTAACAATTTTCAGGCCTAGCACTGAATGATTCTCCCAAACCTATCGAGTGTTTAACCTTTTTTATCTCGAATCTTATTTTATTATCAAAGTCCTTCTCTTCCTTTTTCGATAAACTTAGTGCCAAGTTAATCGGAGTAACTAGAAAAGCGAAGAAAACAGATTTTTGGAACCATTCCATATCCAAAAAATCTAACTTACTCCAATGGTCAAGATGTTCTTCAAGAGGAAGGTCGATAATAGGGTCATTGCATTCATTATGGGTAGTTGCAATTAAGTTTCCTGATTTGTTAAAAGCTAAATCAACTTGCTGGACTGGTTTTAAAGTTCTGAGATCAAATTCGTGTAGAATTTTATGCTGATCTCCAAGCTTCTTTTTCCCCATAATTGAGATTTTTTTAACTTCGATTGATCCATTGGTGTCCATCGGATCAAATCTAAGACCGTAAATTTTTTTGGCCGGGATTTTGAAGTTTACCTCCCCTGTTTTGTTTTGATCTAAAAGTTTTTTATTTGAATGTCTCTCGATATATCCTCCACCAATGTCATAGAATACTTGGCAATTCGCATGGTTGTTAGATTTGCAAGTTATATTCAAATAATATGTTGAAGACTGAATTTTCGAACAATATGAAATCATCAAACCTATCGATACTCCAATAGATGATAGTATCAAAAATTTAGATTTATTCAGCTGCATTATTTGCCTTGGTTTTTGTAGCCGTTTGAATCAAAAAACATAAACATGAAAAGAACATGATATATGTCAAAACAACATCTGTTTGCCAAATGCTCCAACTAAGTGAAAATAAAACTGTAACAGCTGTAATTATCGAAATGACGTAAGGTGCGGAATCTGAACAGTTAACCAATTTAATCATGACTTTATTGGTTTTGTTAATGAAGTAGGTTAAAATTAAGGCTCCCAATAAACCAAATTCGAGCCAAATTAGAGCAACGAAATTGTGTGGGTGGTTACCAGGAAATGTTTCCCATGATTTTAACCATTCTCTTACAGGTGAGGGATGTTCTGGCAAAAATTGAATTATGTTGAGGGAAAGGGTAGATCCAAAACCTTTTCCTATCAAGAAATTGTCCATGATAGCATTAGATGCTACTTCAAATTGTAAAAACCTTTGATACAGTCGATGATGAACCCAATCCATAATTGAGAGATTAAGAAACTGAAAAATAAGGGGGAAACACAAAACATAAGAAATGAGGCTCCAATAAAGAATCTTCCATGTTGTCATCGAATTATAGCTACTTGCAAAATAAATTAAAATAGAAATTATTAGTGCTAGTTTCGCAGATTCTGAATAGGAAGACATCGTGGCTATTAAGGCCAAGGAAATTACAAGCAACTTTTTATATTCGAAACACCTTCTTATTGTAAACATTACCGGCCAAAAAAATATAACTAACCAAAATGTATGATATTTTTCATTCCAAGCACCTACTGAGCATTGAAATGCAAAGTAATTTAAACTTTCTTTAATGTAAAACTCTGAGTTTTGTAAAATCATCAAGATGCAAAGGAAAAGAAAAATTATCCAAAACGATTGAGTATTAATTCTGTTTGAGCTCTGAACTGAGAACAGCATAACAACCGATAAGCCAAGGATGCATTTGCAAATTGCACTGTAAGTCCAATTGGGCTCAGTATCTGTCCATATTGGTAAAATAATTGTTAAAAAGGATAAGGAAGAAAATATGCAGATGTTTTTTACCGCTCCCTTAAGTATAGGCGATCGCAATTCAGAATATGATAATGATATAAGTGCAAGAAGTGACATTCCAAGAAGTACAGAATTTCCAATAGAGTCGATATTACTTGCAAAGAAAAATGCGTATATACTGAATGAAAAAAGTAGACTAGCTTGTATTACAGAAACAAATTTGTGATTTTGTAAATTTCCCATCTTCTAGTTACAATCGATCATAATCATTAAGTCTTCGCACTTTATTGAACAATTACAGTTTGCGATTCCAAAGGAACCATCGGTGTTAATAATTTCTAATTCTTTTGCATCATATCGTCGATGGATGACTTCGAGTTCATCATCTTCTCGGAATCGAGTTACACCGAAGGAGATTAGATATTTACCGGCTCCTAAGTTTGCACTCAATTGGAATGTTATCTTTATCTTCTTTCCATTCTCTAAATCGTTTGTGGGGGTTTTAGAAAAAAGAGTATTTTGACCATAGATTTGTTGCCCCTTTGTATCTCGAATGGTTAACGCATAAATTGGGTTTGCAACCAGTGCTTTACCTAAAACAGTGAAGGTTATTTCGAAGATTTCGGAGGAAGGTATTACATTTGATTCAAAGCCTTCATTATTTAAAATATTAAATTCAATAATTTCTGCTTTTTTACCTCCGTAATTAAATTCTTCCGAGGCTGAATTGTTCTCCTTTTCAGAGTTAAGTAATTCAGATCGCAGATCTTCATTGCTAGGTTTTTGAGAAATAGATTTTTCCTTTTTATTGGAGATTTCACTTTCTTGAGGTTTGGTTTTATCTCCAGAAATAATTTTGGAGTATTCGTTAATTACATTTTTAGGAATACCATTTGATTCAATCTTTCCTTCGTGTAAAAGAATTGCCGCATTACATAAGCGTGCAATGGAGTTGATATCATGAGAAACAAATAGAAGGGTTTTTCCTTTTTCCTTAAACGATTCGAGGAATGAAAAACATTTAGACTGGAAACGTGCATCCCCTACAGCTAGTGCTTCGTCAATTATGAGAATGTCAGGGTCGGTGTGAGCGATAACGGAGAAAGCAAGCCTGACCACCATTCCGCTTGAATAAGTTCGAACGGGCTGATTTATAAAGTCTCCGATGCCGGAAAAGGAAGTTATTAGATCATATTTTTTATCAACCTCACTCGTACTAAGCCCTAAGATTTTAGCATTTAAATAGATGTTTTCTCTTCCTGTGAATTCGGGGTTAAACCCCGATCCTAATTCAAGGAGTGCTCCGATTTTACCGTTTGAGTGAATTTCCCCTGAGCTTGGTTGCAATGTGCCAGCGATTATTTGTAATAGTGTGCTTT
The DNA here is from genome assembly GCA_028101545.1 of Opitutales bacterium. Taxonomy (GTDB): domain Bacteria; phylum Verrucomicrobiota; class Verrucomicrobiia; order Opitutales; family Seribacteraceae; genus Seribacter. The sequence goes on from JAOHKZ010000014.1 coordinate 22,526, forward strand.
TTCCAGATCCATTTAATCCAATAATTCCAACGGCATCCCCTTTTTTTATTTTTAGCGAAATATCTGAAAGGGCTGAAAAAGATTCTTCAGTACAGTTTTTTTTACTTCCTTTAAAAAGGGCGCCGAGCATCAATTGCCAAGTTCGTTTCTTTTCATTTAAAGACGATGATACTTTTGGGTAATCCTTGTCAATCTTGGTTGTAATTACAGCATATTTTGAATTATCTTCCTCAAAATTATCTGTAGTGGTATGCATTTGCTCTTTATTTTTTTAATATCTGAATTTGTAAAACATTTTTCCTAATACTTTATGATTGTAGGGTCAACGATTGTCCTAATTCCTTTAAGTTAACTCAAGACTTTAGATTTAAGAGGTGATCTCTACACTGTAAATTTTACTTACCCTCGAAATTGTAATTCTTGTAAAAAGATTGATAGACTTAAAATCTCCGTTGTCATTTTAGTAAATTTTGAGATCATCTGGGTTAATGTTTTTTATACTCGGAGCAACGGGATACCTTGGGTCTTATTTTGTTAAATATCTTCGTCAAGAAGGTGAAGATGTTTTTGGACTATCTCGTACAGAGATCGATTATACTGATGTAGGTTCTTTAATTTCAATTCTGCGGAGAAAAAAACCTAAGTTTCTGATAAATGCCGCCGGCTACACGGGGAAACCTAATGTTGATGCTTGTGAATCTGATAAAGCAGAGTGTTTGTTTGGAAATGCGGTATTTCCTGGGCGTATTAGAACTGCATGTGAGGAGGTGGGTATTCCGTGGGGGCATGTTTCCAGCGGTTGTATATACTCTGACAGAAAATCGAATGGAGAGGGATGGAGCGAGAATGATGAGCCGAACTTTTCATTTCGTAATGGACCATGTAGTTTTTACAGTGGTACAAAAGCGTTGGGTGAGGAAATTTTAAAAGATGCTAAGGATTGTTACATTTGGAGACTACGGATCCCTTTTAACGAGGAGAAAAGTCCGCGAAATTATTTACAAAAGCTTTTAAATTATTCTTCTCTCTTGGAGGCGGAGAATTCAATATCCCATATCGATGATTACATTAATTCTTGCCTCTCTTCATTTACTCAAGAGTGTGAGCCTGGAATTTATAATTTAACCAATTCCGGTTCGATTAGGACTAGGCAGGTGGTTGAGTGGATGAAGGAGGAGGGCGTGACAGATAAAGAATTTAACTTTTTTGAAAACGAGGAGGATTTTATGGCCAAGGCAGCAATTACACCTCGTTCAAATTGTGTGATGGATACTTCCAAAGCAGAAAGAAACGGAATTGCATTACGGCCCGTTGAGGAGGCAGTGCGTGATTCACTTCGTAAAATGAGAGAACAAGTTTTAGCATGAAATCAATAATTGTAACGGGTGGATTGGGTTTTATTGGATCGAATTTTATTCGAATGCTTTTAAATGAAAATCTGTGTGATTCAGTTTTAAATATTGATAAACAGACTTATGCGGGAAATCCAGAAAACTTGATTGAATTTGAAAAAGATTCACGATACCAGTTTTTAAAAGCTGATATTGGGGATACTAGAAAAGTCGAATCTGCTATTTCGGAGTTTTGTCCGTCTTCGATTATTAATTTTGCCGCAGAAAGTCATGTCGATCGATCCATCGATACACCGGAACCTTTCGTGGAAACCAATGTCCTTGGTACTCTTCGTTTGCTTCAAGCAAGCAGAAATTATTTTTCTCAATTGGAGGAGAAGGGCAAAAACGAATTTCGCTTCCTGCATGTCTCAACTGACGAAGTTTATGGTAGTTTAAATATTACCGATCCGGCTTTTTCAGAAACGACTTCTTATGCACCGAATAGTCCATATTCAGCTTCCAAGGCAGGAGCTGATCATTTGGTCAGATCTTATCATCATACTTTTGGTTTACCCACTCTTACTACAAATTGTTCTAATAATTACGGGCCTTTTCAATTTCCTGAAAAATTAATACCGCTCATGATTCTTAATGCATGTGAAGGAAAAAATCTTCCGATTTATGGAGATGGTGCGAATATTCGTGATTGGCTTCATGTGGAGGATCATTGCCGAGGAATTTTTACCGTTCTTGAAAAGGGGAGGGTAGGTGAAACATATTGTATCGGTGGCGACTCTGAAAAAACTAATCTTGAGGTGGTGGATACTATTTGCGAAGCTTTGGATAAAGACCGATCTGAAAATGCACCCCATAAAAACTTGAAAACTTTTGTGAAGGATCGTCCTGGTCATGATCGTCGCTATGCAATCGATTTTTCCAAGATTAGAAATGAATTAGGTTGGGAACCCCGTTTCTCTTTCGAGGAAGGGATGGCTCAAACTGTTGACTGGTACTTAACTCATTCCGAATGGTGTGACAATGTAACCTCAGGAAAATATCAAAGGGAAAGGTTGGGAAGCGATGAGTAATCGAAAGGGTATTGTTTTAGCCGGTGGATCAGGTACCCGTCTTTATCCACTCACTATGGCTGTTAGTAAACAAATTATGCCTGTTTACGACAAACCAATGATTTATTATCCGATCTCGATTCTCATGCTTGCTGGAATTCGGGAGATTTTAATTATTTCCACACCAAGAGACCTTCCTTCCTTTAAAGAATTACTAGGGACCGGTGAAAGATTCGGAGTAGAATTTAATTATGCCGAACAGCCCAGCCCAGATGGTCTTGCTCAGGCTTTGATTATTGGGGAAGAATTTCTCTCAGGTTCTCCCTCCGCACTTATTTTGGGAGATAATGTATTTTATGGGCATGAACTAGAGCAGACTCTCGCTGATGCTGATGCTCAGGAAGCAGGTTCAACCATTTTCGGGTATCATGTTTCAGATCCAACAAGTTATGGTGTGGTTGAATTTGATAAAGAGGGCTTAGCTATTTCCTTAGAGGAAAAACCAGAGCAACCGCGTTCAAATTACGCTGTCCCGGGTTTGTATTTTTACGACAAGCATGCATCGAAATATGCAAAGGCTCTTTCTCCGTCGAGTCGTGGAGAATTAGAAATTACTGATTTGAACAGAGTTTATTTGGAAGCAGGAAATCTTTCCGTTGAGGTTTTGGGGAGGGGAACTGCCTGGCTTGATACAGGTAGTCATGATAATCTTGCATCGGCGACTGATTTTGTCCGCGTTATCGAAAAAAGACAGGGTTTGAAAATTGCCTGTTTGGAAGAAATCTCTTTGTACAAAGGGTGGATGACTTCTTCAGAAGTTGAAAAAGCGGCCCGAGCTCATGGTTCTTCAACATACGGAAAATATTTAAAAAACTTAATTTTAAAATCCTGAAATTAAAATAACGCATCAACATATCATGATATGATGATGAATAAACTTGATTTTGATCCTTGGTTTTGATGGAATTGAATAATGTCAAAATCTTTTACATTTTCTTCCGAGTCCGTTGGAGAAGGACATCCCGATAAAGTTTCCGATTCTATATCGGATAGTGTACTTGATGCCTGCCTAGAACAGGATCCCCAAAGCCGAGTGGCTTGTGAGACTTTAGTTAAAAGTAACTGCGTGACTATTGCTGGTGAGATTACCACCAATGCAAAATTTGATTACGAGCAGATTGTGAGAGATGCTATTCGTAAAATCGGTTACATAAATGATGATGACATTTTTCATGCCGATCAGGTTTTCATAACTAATCAATTAACTGCGCAATCGCGTGATATCGGACAAGGAGTTGATGCAGCGGCCGCAGAGGGCAAAGATACCGCAGAGCAGGGTGCAGGCGATCAAGGAATTATGTTTGGATATGCTTGTAATGAGACAGAGGAGTTGATGCCCGCTCCAGTCATGTTTGCACATAGAATTTTAAGAAAAATGGCGGAAGTTCGCCACGCTGGGATTGAAGCAAAATGGTTGCGTCCAGATTGTAAATCCCAAGTAGCTCTTAAGTACGAGGGTGGACAAATGACGGGCATCGAAAATGTGGTCGTATCAACACAGCATTCAGCTGATGCGGATAACAATACGATTCGTAGTTTTATAACTGAAGAAATTATTAAACCGTCCCTTCCATCTGAACTTCTTTCATCATCAACTGATTATCTTATCAATCCAACTGGCCGGTTTGTTGTAGGTGGCCCACAGGGTGATTCTGGTCTTACAGGTAGAAAAATCATCGTTGATACTTACGGAGGTTGGGGTAGGCATGGAGGAGGTGCATTTTCCGGTAAGGACCCAAGTAAGGTTGATCGCTCTGCAGCATACATGTGCCGATGGGTCGCAAAAAACATTGTTGCTGCTGAATTGGCTGAACGAGTAGAGATACAGGCTGCCTATGCGATTGGATATCCAGAACCAACGAGCATAACTATTGATTGTTTTGGAACCTCAAAAGTGCCCGAAGAAACTATTGAAAAAGCTCTTTTGGAAGTATTTTCATTTAAACCCGCTGATATCGTCAGCCAGTTGGATTTACTTCGACCCATTTATCGTGAAACCACGCACTACGGACACTTTGGAAAAGCAAATTTACCTTGGGAGCAAACCAACAAAATAACAGAACTTCAAAACGCTGTTGGATAATTTGCATCTAATTTTGATCTTTTTTCTTTTTTACCTCGTTATTTAACCCATGACCACAATGACTGAAACATTAACACCTACCCTAGATTATAAAGTTGCTGATATAACCCTTGCCGAATTTGGCCGTAAGGAAATTTCTATCGCAGAACACGAAATGCCTGGACTTATGGCAACCCGCGAAAAATATGGACCATCTAAACCTCTTGCGGGAGTTAAAGTAATGGGTTCCTTACACATGACCATTCAGACTGCGGTATTGATCGAAACTTTAGTTGAACTCGGTGCCGATGTCAGATGGTGCTCATGCAATATATTTTCAACACAAGATCACGCTGCTGCTGCAATCGCTGCTGCAGGTGTCCCCGTTTTCGCTTGGAAAGGTGAAACCCTTGAGGACTATTGGGAATGTACTTACAAAGCAATTACATGGCCAGACGGTTCAGGTCCTGATCAAATTGTTGATGATGGAGGAGACGCTACCATGCTCATTCATAAAGGATTGGAATTAGATAATGGAAGCGACTGGGTAAACTCTCCTTCGGACAATCATGAAGAAAGTGTTGTCAAAGACCTACTCAAACGTTTACACGCCGAAAACTCAAATCGTTGGCAGTCAATCGCAGATGCAGTTGTTGGTGTATCCGAAGAAACCACAACTGGTGTTCACCGACTCGTACAGATGGAAGAGGAAGGAAAACTTCTTTTCCAAGCGGTTAATGTAAATGATTCCGTAACTAAATCCAAGTTCGACAATAATTATGGTTGCCGTCACTCTTTGGTTGATGGAATTAAGCGTGCTCTTGATGTACTCATTTCTGGCAAAGTAGCTATGGTATGTGGGTTTGGTGATGTTGGAAAGGGCTCTGCCGATTCTCTCGCCAATGAAAAAGCACGGGTAATGGTATCCGAAGTTGATCCAATTTGTGCATTACAGGCCTGCATGGCAGGTTTTCAGGTCACAACAGTCGAAGACGCTTTAGAAACTGCCGATATTTTTGTAACCACTACAGGTAACAAAGACATTATTACTGCAGAGCATATGAGCAAAATGAAAGACCAAGCAATCGTATGCAACATCGGACATTTTGATAATGAAATACAGGTTGCGAAACTTGAAGCAATGGATGGTGTTACTAAGGAAGTAATTAAAGAAGATTCTGTTCCTGGTGGTCCAGTCAGTCGTTTTACATTTCCAGACGGTAGAAGCATCTATCTTTTAGCTGAAGGTCGTTTAATCAACCTTGGCTGTGCAACAGGTCATCCAAGTTTTGTTATGTCAAATAGCTTTACTAATCAAACAATTGCCCAAATTGACATTCGTAATAACCCGAATCGTAATATTGGAGTGTATCGATTGAGTAAAGAACTTGATGAAGAAGTTGCCCGCTTACATTTGGACAAACTTGGTGCTAAACTTACAAATTTAAGTAGTGAACAGGCAGATTACATTGGTGTCCCGGTTGAAGGCCCATACAAACCTGAACATTACAGATACTAAAACCGGTCGGTCATAGTTTTTAATAAATGAGGGAAGCAAACTAGTTTTGCTTCCCTCATTGACCTTTAGGACCCAATTAGGTAGGCTGTTCTCCCATCATTTATGTTCTATGACGAAACAAAGGTTTATTTAAAAGCAGGTAATGGTGGAGACGGGTGCATGAGTTTCCTTCGTCAAAAATATATGCCAGAAGGAGGCCCAAATGGTGGGAATGGAGGTCGAGGTGGAGATGTTCTTTTACAGGCGGATGAGAATATTTCAGATTTACGGGCTTTTCATTTTAAGAAACATTGGAAAGCAAGAAACGGAGAACCTGGTCGCGGAAGCGATCAAAATGGGAAAAATGGAGAGCCTTGTCTACTAAAACTTCCGCTGGGCACAGAAATTAGAATTGAAGGAGAAGATGAAATATTGTGTGAACTTTTAAAACATGGTGAAGAAATGCTTCTTTTAGAGGGAGGAAAAGGGGGTAGGGGAAATGCAACTTTTAAATCTTCAGTCAATCAAACTCCGCGACAAACTACTGAAGGTAAAGATGGCAGTGAAGAGAATTATGTTTTTACTCTTAAAACAATCGCGGATGTTGGGTTAGTTGGGTTTCCAAATGCCGGAAAGTCAACCCTGCTTAATGTTTTGTCTAATGCAACTCCTAAGATTGCATCCTATCCCTTCACTACTCTTGTGCCCACAGTCGGTATTATAAACTACCCAGAGGAATACAGAACGATAAGTATGGCTGATGTTCCTGGCTTAATTGAAGGAGCTGCTGAGAACCGTGGATTAGGGCATCGTTTTTTACGACATGTTGAACGTTGCAACCTGCTTGTATTTCTTATCGACTTATCAGCTGCTGATGGACGTGAACCTTGGGAAGATTTTGTTCATTTGCGACAGGAATTGGAGGATTATGATCCTCAGGTTGCCAAAAAACCCTTTTTATTAGTTGGTAATAAAATGGATGAAGAAAACGCTCCTCAAAACCTAAAACTTTGTAAGAGTAAATTTCCAGATATCGAAGTTTTGGAAATATCGGCAATTTTAGAAGAAGGGCTTCCTATTCTTAAGCAAAAGATGCTCGAACTAATTTCTTGAAAAATGGTTTCACGCAAAAAGATTTTTTTTTAGCTTGTTTTACACAAGCGTTTGTGCAAATAAAAATTCATGGGAAATTCATTTGAAGAGTGGGGGGAAGAAGAAATTCAATTAGATGTAGACGAGGAATCCAGTTTATTTCGAGAGACAGGAAACAGTTCTTTTCAAAAAAATGCAGCTTGGGAAAAGGAAGCTGAAAATATTTTGAATGGAATGGAGGATTCTTTTCAACGTCTTGAAAGAGTGTTGAAGGTTTTTAACCGTATGTTGTAACTCGTGAGAAAATAATATGATCCCAAAAAAAATATCCTCCCTTACTCAAGTGGCAGCTCAAATGGGTAAAAAAGGGGGTAAGGCAGGTAAAGGTTCGAGTAAAAAAAGAGGAAATTCTAGTTACTATCGTGATATGCAACGAAAGTCAGTTGCTTCCCGGATGCAAAAAACAACCGAGGATAAAAAATAGTTTCTCAGTTAACCCAGTCTGCTTTGGCCATTATAAATTGCCATTGTCCACGATACCGGGATAAATAACCGAATCCTGAAATTGATTCTCCCTTGGAATGCGAGAAGAGAATTTCTCTGGTTTTTGGATCAAAGCTATATAAACCCAATGTCCGCTCTCCCATTTTTACACTCAATGGTTTTTTTCTATCCACAATTCCCGAGAATTGAAAAGTCCTTCCAAAATTTTGGGGAATGAGGAAAGAATTTTGCCAAGGAATTGCTGATTTCTTGGCTTCCGAATAATCGATTAATCTTTGCTCTCTTTCGATTTCTGGAAAGTGGTTTCCTTTCTTTGTTTTCAACCCTTTGGTTTGAAAGCGGGCAGATAATGGAAAGTGATCGCTAGTTCCAAAACCATTCAAGTCGTTGGACCATTCAAAGGGAATACCCAAACCTTCCACTTCGTTAAAATTTTTATATTTTTCAACTTTAAATGAATCTGTAATATATTGAATGCCCTTAGAATCATAAAGGCTCTCAGGGATTAGAATATGCATCAGAGTTCCCCATTTTCCCTTCCATGCATCGGAACCTCTTTCTATAGTTGGTAATTCGTGCCATAAGTTATACAATTTTCTGCCAATGCTTTTTCCTGCTGGTTCAATCTCAGTGCTGAGCAGTCTGTCATTTATACCTGTCACTGTCATTGCTTCCTTATAGATGCCCGATTGGTTGTAATGAGAATTAAGATCTCCTCCTACCAAAAAATCAATCTTCGGATCTTTTTGAACCAATTCATCAATTCTCTTTCGTAGAACCTCTGCATTTTGAATACGGTGTAATTCCATCTCTGGAGAAGATGCGCCGGATTTCCAATGATTATTAAATAGGGTAAAGTTATGTCCATTCACAAGAATAGTGGTCTCCAGAATGGGGCGAGCTCGTTCAATGGAATGGAGATGACTTCCGATAATCGGAAACTTGGATAAGGTTAGGCAGTGAACCGATGGCCATTTTTCAGGTGGATCTTTGAGGTTATATCCAAGTCTGTAATAATAATGGCCAAATCCATTTAATTTTAATTCCCTAATTAATTCATCTGTCGCGGAAAGGAATTCGGAAGGAGTCCGGTCTACTTCGATTTCCTGAAGTAAAATAACTTCGGGACCTGTTACGCCACCAATCTTCTTAAGTGTACTTGCTATCGCTTTGAGTTTGTTTCCCAGTTCAGTGATGCCGTACATACCCTTTTCGTAGTCACTGTATAAAGAAACACCGTCCACATCGAAAAGGTTTTCAACATTATAGGCAACCACCTGGAAAGAATCTGAATTACCTGACTGTGCGGGACAGAAAAAAGGAGACAAACAAAGTGAGACAATGAAACAAATGCGGGCAAGCATGGACATACCTGCAGAATGCTATTCTCTTACCTATGCCGCAATCCGATTTTGTTCAGAGCGAAGAAAAACTGGTTGAAGGTCAGTAGATTCAGACGATTCGAATTCATAGCCGGAATCATTAAATTGTCGAAGACCATCCATCGAATCAATTCGGTTTTTAATCAAATGACTTGCCATCATTCCCCGAGCTTTTTTTGCATAAAAACTGATTATTTTAAATTTGCCATTTTTCTCATCCTTAAAAACTGGGGATATAATTTGCCCTTCCAAATTTTTTGGCTGCGTTGATTTGAAATATTCCTGGGATGCAAGATTAATGAGGAATTTGGATCCTGACGCTTTTAATTCTCGGTTTATGGTTTTGCATAATCGATCTCCCCAGAATGCATATAAATCTTTACCAGCAGGGTTTGCATAAACCGTTCCCATCTCCAAGCGGTGTGGTTGTATCAGATCAAGAGGACGCAACAAACCATACAGACCAGAAAGTAGGCGTATATTTTTTTGAGCATAGACGAAGTCTTCTTTTGTATAGTCCCATGCTTTTATCCCTTCATAAACATCTCCTTTGAAAGCAAGAATTGCCTGCTTTGAATTGTCAGTATTATGTTCCGCTTTCCAATCTTGGTATCTCTTTCTATTCAGTTCCGAAAGCTTGGGACTAATTCCCATGAGTTTGGATAAGTCGGCAGAAGAAATCTTGCTCAATCCCGATATTAAATCTTTTGAAAAGGATAAAAATTCAGGCTCAGTGCAAGTTTTACAGCAAGAAGGAGATTTAAAATCCAAAGTCTTTGCAGGTGATAACAAAGTAATCATTTTCAAAATCTATTTTTTCTTTTATTTGAAGCAAGGAAAGAAAATTAAAAAATGGGTAAATTTTTTTCGTTCGGGGTTGCGCCAAACGAGAAATGCCTTTTTCTCTGTAATTTAATCTTTTTATTTACCTTGTATCTGCTTGTTGTATTTATACTGCTATTCCTGAATTGGATCGTTTTGTCGGGGAAGTTTGATGCGTTCCATTTAGGGCTTGGTGTGGTTTCCTGTGTTGTGGTGACTTGGTTGTCCCAGGATTTACTCTTCTATGATCGTAAGATGGGCTTTGTTGAACGAACGAGGCAGGTGTTTGCTTTTCTTCGTTATATACCATGGATTATCTGGGAAGTTGTAAAAGCTAACCTTCATGTTCTTAAACTTGCAACCACTTCTAAAGGATACGAGGAAATTTCCCCCCGTGTGGTTACATTTAAAACGATATTGAAGACTGATTTTGCCAAGTTTGTTTTGGCCAACTCGATTACCCTGACCCCAGGGACAATAACCATGCTGATCAGAGGGAAGGTTTTTCATGTGCACACAATGAGTCAGTTTTTGGAGGATGATTTGCTTACCGGATCGATTGAAAAAAAAGTAGCGGAAGTTTTTGAACCGGATGTATTGCCATAGAAATGATTGAATATTTTGCTATTTTTATGGGTGTTGCCCTTTTCGTATTGATGATTCCTGTGGTATATCGAATCGGTGCTGGCCCGACTCCTTTTGATCGAATGCTGGCGGTTAATGTGATTGGTACCAAGACAGCAGTTTTATTAGTGATAATAGGAACTTTATTTGATCGAGTTGATATGTTTGTTGATTTTGCGATCGCTTATGCATTGCTTAATTTTGTTAGTGCCATAGTTGTTTCACGTTACCTAAACAGGACAATTTCTCTTGATGAAATGGAAGCAAAAGAAAATGCAAAGAAAATAAAGTCATGAGCTTGGATCAGACAATGTTTATTCCAGTGCTTGCAGAATCTTTGCAAACAACCTCAAGTCCAACACCTTTGCAATTTTTTGGTATTCTGTTGGGTCTTCTTGGACTGTTTTTTTTCGTTGGTACTGCTGTTGGAATGATTCGCTTTCCGGATTTCTACACTCGTATGCATGCTGCCGGAAAAGGAGACACTCTTTCCACAATGCTCATGCTTTCCGGCTTTGGCTTGGTCTCGATGGAGGACCTTTCTATGGGGAGTTGGTTATTGTTCTTTAAAATTATGGGAGTTGTTTTATTCATCTTTATCACCTGCCCAACCAGTTCTCATGCATTAATGAGGGCTGCTTTTGAAGATGATGAAATGCCGATGACAGAAAAAGATTTAAAAAAGCCGAGTGCTAAAAAGAAGTGATGGGATTAGCACTTTTTAATACTTTTATTTTGCTTCTACTTGTCGTAGCTGCACTGCTTGCATTGCGAGTGAAGGATTTACTGACCGCCTCTGTGGTTTTTGCTGTATATAGTTTTTTAATGTGTCTGCTCTGGGCAGAAATGGGGGCGGTCGATGTAGCTTTCACGGAAGCAACTGTGGGAGCGGGTATAAGTACAGTGGTTTTGATTGCGACAATTTTTAATCTGAAAAGAAAATCTTCTGATTAAATGAAACTATTATCATTCATCCCTGTTCTAGTTGTCGGTGTTTTATTGCTTTATGCGGCGAAGGATTTCCCCGAGTGGGGTAGCCTGGATGCACCTGCATCAAAATCACCGGTATCCTCTCATTTTATTGCGAATACCGGAGTCGATACTGAAGTACCTAATATGGTAACCGCTGTGCTGGCAGACTATCGTGGCTTTGATACTATGTTTGAAACTGTAGTCGTTTTTATTGCAGGAATGGCAGTTCTTGCGATTTTGAAAAATTCGGGAAGAAAAAAACTCGTAAAAAGAGAATTTGAAGTAGATGCGGAACCTGACTTGATTGTAACAAATACAGTTCGATTGCTGGTTCCAGTTATCCAGATTTTCGCCTTTTATGTACTTGCCCACGGCCATGTCAGTCCCGGAGGAGGGTTTCAGGGAGGCGTGCTAATGGGGGCTAGTTTTATCCTAGTTGCTTTGTCTTGGGATCTCGAAACTGCACTTATTAGGTTCCCTTTTAATTGGACTACAATTCTAGGCGGACTCGGGGTTTTTCTTTATGCGGGAATCGGTCTGTTATCAATGTTTTTAGGAGGTGAGTTTTTAGACTATTCTGAACTGGCTAATATTTTTACGGTTAGTAGGGAAATGGCCAGGTATCATGCTATGCTAGGGGTTGAGATTGGTGTCGGCTTAACCGTCACCGCGATTATGTTTTCCCTTTACGCAAATTTATCTACTGAAGGTCGTCATCAAAGAGGTTTATAATTATTACAAGAAAATGTGATGTTTGAGGATGGTACCATAATCAACGAATTGCTCATCGAGCGGTTGAACTATTTGATTTATGTGGTTCTCCTTTTAATAGGCTTGCACGCCATGATTGCTAAGAAAAACCTGATTAAAAAATTGATTGGTATGTCAATTTTTCAAACGGCAATTATTTTGTTTTATGTTTCAATTGGAGTGAAAGAGGGGAGTACTATACCGGTTTATTTACCAGAACATGACCTTCATGGCTCTCATTCTGTTCCGTCTGATACGAATGAAACTTCGCATTTTGAGCACGGCCCATTCATTGTGGATTCTTCCTTGGTAAGGGGGTACGCCAACCCGCTTCCGCATGTCCTCATGCTTACTGCAATTGTTGTGGGTGTTGCTACTTTGGGCTTAGCCCTTGCATTGTGTCTGCGGATTTATCAGGGGTATGGTACGATTGAAGAGGATGAGGTTCTTGCCAAGATTGAGAGGCAGGAAATGCTCTCTAAGCCAAGTATTGTTGTGAAATCTGTGGATTCATCCAAAACGACCAATAGCAAAGCTGAAAAACCGCCATCCAAGCCAAAGGTATCTTCTTCTTCTCCAAGTACAAAGCGTCCCCAAGCAATACCCAAAACTAAAGCAAAGGCTGCTTCCACATCCGCCAAAGCAAAAACTTCCCGAGCCAAATCTGTTTCGCCTAAGGCAAAACCTGCTGCATCAAAGTCGACTACCACTGGATCTAAAAAATCTCCTGCTAAGTCGAAAACGGCGGCATCTAAACCGACTACCAAAGCCAAGCCCAAGCCGAAAGTAAAATCAAAGGCTAAACCAGCAGTTCGAACAAAATCTTCTTCCCCTGCCAAAAAAGCAACGGCTTCAAAGCCTAAGCCAAGGACTCCAAAGAAATGATGGAAAACGCGATTGCCTGGATTTTAATATTCCCATTATTTGGATCAGTTGCCTGTGCAATTTTGGGAATGGGTAATAAGAAGCTTTGTTATCCAATTGCAGTTCTTTCTATGGCTGGTTCCCTCTGGGGTGGGATTGAAACCTTAAGGCAAGTGATTGCCTCCGAGGTACACACAGTTTCTTATATATTTGGCGGATGGACCCTCGACAATTACCCACGGGGAGTCGGTATAGAATTTCATGCGGATATTTTAGGAATACTAATCACATTGGTTGTACTGGGCGTAGGGTTCATTGTGGCTATTTATTCAAAACTACCCGTTCAGGATGAGACCCCGAATAAAGAATCTCTTTTTTACACATTATTTTTATTACAGATTACGGGATTGGCAGGTATTTGCTTAACTGGAGATGCTTTTAATTTGTATGTATTAATCGAAGTGGCGGCATTGACTGGGTATGGATTGATCGCAATGGGTTCCAAGCGTGCAGAAGCAGCCACTTTTAATTATGTGATTTTAGGAACAATTGGAGCTTCGCTTTATCTGCTTGGAGTCGGATATATTTACATAAAAACCGGCACGCTGAATATGGTGGGAATTCACGATGTGATTGTGGCGAATGGCTTGGCTGATTCCGCGACTATGCAGGTTGCTTTTGTTCTAGTTGGAATAGGAATTCTTATTAAAATGGCTTTTTTCCCATTTCACGCATGGCTTCCGAATGCATATTGTAATGCTCCAACGGTTACTTCTTCATTGCTCGCACCTTTAGTGACCAAGGTAATGATTTATGTGATGATTCGTATGGTGTTGTCCGTTTTTGGTGTCGAGTTTTCTTTTGAATCTACTCTTTGGGTTGATGTAATGCCTTGGTTGGTGGTCGTTGCGATCATATGTGCAGCCGTTATGGCACTGGCTCAGCGGGAAATTAAACGAATGCTTGCCTATTTGATTGTGGCCGAGGTTGGCTATATGGTTGGAGGGGTTTGGATTTATAATTACTATGGTTTAATTGGGTCGATCTTCCATGTGATCAGTGATGCATGTATGACCCTTTGTTTGTTTCTTGGTGCCGGGCTTATTTTACGAAAGGCAAAGACCACGCATTTTGACGGATTGCGTGGATTGTTTTCCAAAATGCCCTTAACCATGACCGGATTTTTTATTGGTGGCTTCTCGATTATTGGACTGCCTCCAACCTGTGGGTTTTTCAGTAAGTGGTATCTAATCACTGGGGGTATGGTTTCCCAGAGATGGGAATATATGGTTGTGCTTATGTTCTCAACCATGGTGATGGTGGTTCTGTTCTTCCGTCTTATCGAAAGAATCCATTTGGCTGTTAGTGAAAGTGGGGAGAATTTAGGGCACGGACATGGTGATCTGGGTCTAACCAAGGAACAGACACGCTTTGATGAGGGGCCATTATCCATGCTGATTCCACTTCTTCTTGCCGCCACGGTGGTTTTGGTCGTGGGTATATACAACCAGGATATTGTTAATCTAATTGAGATCTTTTTGGATGAATTCAATCTTCCCAAGGGGGTGAGCCATTAATGAGTGCACCTGAAGTCACAGTTATAGAAGATATTCGCCCATTAATTGCTTTTGTTGCTCCTTTGATTGGGGTCATTGGAATTGCTTGGGCAGGAGAAAAACGAAAAAACCTCCGGGAGACTTTTACTTTCTTGGTGGCAACCATTCAAGCTTCCGTTGTTCTTTCCATGGTTCCTATTTTGCTAAGTGGAAGTATAATAGAATTTCAAATATGGCAGATGTTTACCCATGTGCCCCTTTTATTACGGGTTGATGGCTTTGGTTTGCTCTTTGCCTGTGTGGCATCTCTTCTTTGGATTGCCACCACTGTATATGCGATTGGATATATGCGCGGTTTACACGAACATGCCCAGACAAGATTTTATTCCTTTTTCGCGATCTCGCTTTCAGCCACAATTGGGGTCGCTTTTTCGGCTAACCTGCTGACGATCTATTTTTTCTATGAGATGCTCTCGGTTTCCACTTTTCCTTTGGTCACACACATGCAGGACAAGGATGCACGGACGGGTGGCAGGACATATTTAGGATACCTCCTGTTTACTTCCCTCTGTCTGTTATTACCGGCCATGAGTTGGTGCTATGTCTGGCTGGATGGTGGCACAGTAACCATGGATTTTCTTGCTGATACCGGTAAGGTTGGTGCTTTTAGCCAGACCACGCAAATTGTTCTACTAGCTCTTTTTACTTTTGGCTTTGCCAAGGCGGGTATCATGCCCCTTCACTCGTGGCTACCAGGGGCAATGGTTGCTCCAACTCCGGTCTCTGCATTACTCCATGCAGTTGCAGTGGTCAAAGTGGGGGTCTTTTGTGTAATTAGGGTGTATTCTGATATTTTTGGTATACAAGTTTTGCAGGAGTTAGATGGAGAGGATTGGATGATTGGTCTTGCCTGTGCCACCATATTGATCTCTTCCTTGATCGCATTATCTCAGGATAATTTAAAGAGGAGGTTAGCCTTTTCCACTATTGGACAACTGGGTTATGTCGTGCTCGGGGCTACTCTTGCCACGGAACAGGGAGTGGGTGGATCCGTATTGCACATTGCGATGCACGCCTGTGGTAAAATTACTTTGTTCTTCTGTGCCGGGGCTATTTTTGTGGCCAGTGGTAAAAAGTATGTGAGTGAATTACGTGGTCTGGGTAGAAAGATGCCGATTACTATGGGTGCCTTTATGATAGGTTCCCTTAGCGTGATAGGACTTCCCCCTTTAGGCGGTTTTATAAGTAAATGGTACTTAGCTCTGGGTGCTTTGGACCGAGATATGACCTGGGTGGTAGTGGTCTTGTTAGTCAGTTCTCTTCTAAATGTTTTTTATCTTCTCCCCGTTGCGGTAACCGCATTTTTTAGAGACCCAGATGACGATAAGGAGACTGGAATGAAGGAAGCCCCTATGGCTTGCGTTGTTCCTCTTGCAATAACCGCGATCGGTTGTTTTGTCTTGTTCTTTTTTGCCGAGCCTATCCTACATTTAGTTGGATTATCTAAATGATCATATGCCTTTCATTATGAGTAAACAAAAAGATAATAATAACGAACCTGATCGTTGGCTTGATGATCCCTTAAATGTTCGCAAGTTAATCCGTGGATTTTACTGGCTTTGTGCAATTGTTATTTTAATCGATCTTATCTTTAGTTTGGGTTGGCATAAACATGCTGCTTTTACGGAAGACATAAGCGTTCATTCGCTCGAAACCTTACCGGCCTTTTATGGGGTGTACGGTTTTTTGGCCTGCGTTGGTTTGGTATATGTTTCAAAACTAATGCGCGAAATCGCTGGTAAGAAAATTCTTATGAGAGACGAGGATTACTGGGACAAATAGAATGAATACCCTAGCAGCTACTATGGATATTGGATTTCACCCCGCATTTGCATTAATTCTTGGCGGTTTAGTCGCGGCTGTATTGCGTGGTCGTTTTGCGTCCATGGCTCTGGTGATTGCGCCTATACTTGGGTTTTGGCAGGTTTATGCACTTGATATCGGAAGCATGTCCAGTATGACGCTTTTTGGTTACGAAATCATTGGAGTGGAGGTTGATAAACAAGCCAAGGTTTTTGGTTATCTTTTTCACTTGGCTGCCTTGGTTGCTGGAATCTATTCTTTTCATGTAAGGGATCCCTGGCAAATTTCGATGGCCTTATTTTACGCTGCTTCTGCAGTCGGGGTTGCCTTTGCAGGGGATATGATTTCCCTTTTTCTCTGGTGGGAAGGTTTGGCGATTACTTCTGTCTTTCAGATTTGGGGAAGAAAAACCAAAGAAGCGGAAGAATCTGGATTTCGATATTTATTTTTTCATGTTTCTTCGGGCTTACTCTTACTTGCAGGTATTCTTTTTCGTTACCACGGTGAAGGACCGTCCGCTTTTCTGCTTGAGCCGTTGACGGAGGCCTTGGAGGCAGGTGATCTTGGTTCATGGCTAATCTTATTAGCTATTGGAATAAAAGCAGCTTTCCCGGGTTTGCATACCTGGCTTAAGGATGGTTATTCCGAGGCCACTCCTACCGGGCCGGTTTGGCTTTGTGCATTTACCACCAAGTGTGCTGTTTGTATGTTAGTTCGCCTTTTCCCCGGGGCTGATATTTTAATTACTATTGGGGGTGTTATGGCGATGTTTCCCATTTTCTACGCCGTGATTGAAAATGATCTCCGTCGTGTGCTTTGCTATAGTAAGATTAATCAGATTGGATTTATGGTTGTGGGAATTGGGATAGGCACCGAACTCGCCATTGATGGTGCGATTGCTCATGCATTTACCCATGTTCTTTATAAAGGGTTATTATTTATGAGTATGGGAGCGGTTCTATTTCGAACTGGCGAGATCCGGGGATCTCATTTAGGTGGCTTATATAAGACCATGCCCTGGACCACAGGTTTCTGTATCGTAGGTGCGGCATCCATTTCCGCATTTCCTCTCTTCAGTGGTTTTATAAGTAAATCAATTATTATTACTGAAACAGCCCGTAATGGACATATGGTAATTTGGTTATGTTTACTTTTTGCTTCTGCGGGGGTGTTTCATCATGCAGGAATCAAAATTCCATTTTTTGCCTTCTTTGCTCATGATTCTGGAAAGCGTCCCAAGGAAGCACCTTTAAATATGCTGATTGCAATGGGGATTTCGTCATTCATGTGTATCTTTCTTGGGTGTAATCCTCAATGGCTGTATGAAATGTTGCCCTATGGTGCAGCAGGGTACCACCCTTATGATGCTACCCATGTAATTACTCAGATCGAGATCCTTCTTTTTTCAGCCCTTGCATTTACCCTACTGAATTTATGGGGGAAATATCCTCCTGAACTGCCATCTGTTAACCTCGATATTGATTGGGTTTACCGAAAAGCGGGTCGTTCTTTTCTTCGATATATGGATCTATTTTGGAATGGTCTAAATAAAAAAACACATTCCTTGGTTGTGGTGGATTTCATATCCAAAGTAGGTAGTTTTGCTAAAGGTGGTCAGGTGCATGTTATGAAATTTGTTAGCGAACAAATTCATAACCTTGGACTTGTTTCATCTCCCAATGCAAATGCGGCTAAAAATAAAATGGAGAAGCGTGCAAGCTTAGGATTGCATCCGATCGGATTGACCGCAGTTTTTGCCCTGTTGTTTGTGGGTGCTTTTCTTTTTATTGCCGCCTCTTAATTGGTTTTATTTATCAAATTTCTTGCTTAGCGAGAAACTCAGTGGTTTTCTTAATTTGTGTGGATGAGAATATGGATAAAATATGTCTGGATATGTGTGGTTTTTACTTTCCTGTTTTCATGTAAATATCTCGATCGAAATGCCAATTTTATTTCTGATGAGAAAGTTTGGGAAAAAGTTAGTTCCCAAGCACCTGCCAGTGGATTAGATCCTACTTTTGTATATGCGATTTGCCATGCTGAAAGCAGTTTAAATGCAAATGCTGAATCATCTGTAGCCAGAGGGATGATGCAATTAACCGAAGCGGCATGGCAGGATGTTACCAAGCTCCATTATCGACAGGCTTTTGAATGGGAGACCAATGTGGAGGTGGGTATTCTTTACCTTGAAAGATTAAAGGGAATGTTGGAAAGTGTGGATTTATTTTCCTATCCAAGGTTAGCAGCTAGTTATCGATATGGTTTTGGTGCGTTAAGAAAAGAAAAATTTATGGTCAGTCGTATGAAAACTCCAATTAATCGAATTTACCGAAAGTTATTTGCCGGCGACATGGCCCCGGTTTCCCCTCCTTCGAATTAAATGGGGGCAAAGAGCAAAGTAAAACGAAGAGAGAAAGGGGAAGTCCGAAAGGAACCACCAGCTCAATTTGAAAGGGAATTAAGTGATTTTTTAGCTTGGGTTCAACTGGAGAAAGGGCTGTCCAAAAATACGGTCGGTTCCTATGAGAATGATTTGGTTCAATGTGCTCTTCATTTAAAAGGGCAGGGGGTTGGTTCCTGGGGTGAAGTTGAACTCGTTCATCTTTCAAGTTGGTTGGGTTCTTTAACCGATGAGGAATATGCGGTGGCGAGTCTTTCGAGGAAATTATCTGCGGTTCGAATGCTTGCAAAGTTTCTTGTGGGGGAAGGATTTTTAAAAGAGGATTTTACTGAGTTGTTGTCTAATCCAAAAAAAAGAAGGCATCTGCCTGATTGTCTGAGCATTGATGAAATGGAACGTTTTTTATCCGCTCCAGATTTAAATAAGCCTTTGGGCAAGCGGGATCGTGCATTGTTCGAATTGATGTACGGAAGTGGACTACGTGTTTCCGAAATTTGTTCCTTACCTATGACTGCAGTTGATTGTGAGGAAGGATATGCCCGAATATTTGGAAAGGGTTCAAAGGAAAGAATTGTTCCAGTCGGTCGGCACGCGGTTAATGCAATCCGTAATTATTTACACGGTGGACGTCCGCAATTAATCAAAGATGGAACAGGTGGAGAGTTGTTTTTAAGTATGCGTGGAAAAGCAATTTCTCGAAAAATGGTTTGGGTCTTGGTTAAGGATTACGCACGAAAAGCGGGAATTGAAAAAAACTTAAGCCCTCATGGATTAAGGCATTCCTTTGCGACTCATTTATTAATGGGAGGAGCAGATATTCGGGCGGTTCAAGAAATGCTTGGGCATGCGGATATTGGAACAACTCAGGTTTACACCCAAGTGGAAGTGGAAAGATTGCTCGATGAACATGCAAATTTTCATCCCATGGCACAGACCACGGGATAAAAAAAATCAAAGTTTTTTTCCACGTGCGCAAAATAAGGTTGCCTGTCGAGGCTAGGCATCTTCTTTAGAATGGGTTGTGAAGGTTACTGTATTTGTTTCCCCCAAGGCTACGGTCTTGGATCCCCAAGGCGCAGCGGTCGAGCAAGCAATGAAAAGCTTAGGCCATCAATCGGTGGGGGGTGTCCGCGTGGGCAAGACCATCACCTTTGAGATGGAGGGCGAGGATACGCCTGAAATCCGCACTCAAATTGATCGGCTATGCGATGGATTATTGAGTAATCCTGTGATTGAGGATTATCGATTCGAGATTGAAGCGGGGTGAGAATCTTTCGATATCTGGACAAAGCCGGGTCGATGGGCTTTGGTCGGTTTGATGAGCAGGGTCAAATGTTTTTGATTCTTAAAAAAGACAATGGTGATTTTGAGGCAACGAAAGAAAGGATCACACCGTTTCGTTTTTTGACACCGATTGATTTTCGCTGCATTTATGGAGTTGGACTTAATTATAAAGCCCATGCAAAGGAAACGGGAAAAGATGCCCCGAAATACCCAATGATTTTTATGAAAGCTCCCACATCTGCTCAAAGTGCTGGGGATCCGATTGTTATTCCGCGCTTTTTACGAAGCGATAAAGTTGATTATGAGGGTGAATTGGGCGTAGTGATTGGAAAGCCATGTAAAAATGTCAAACCTGAGGATGCCCTTTCCTATGTTTTGGGCTATACTTGTGCGAATGATGTAAGTGCTCGGGATTGGCAAAAAGAAAAAGGAGGCGGTCAGTTTTGCCGGGGTAAAAGTTTTGATACATTTTGCCCGGTTGGACCGTGCCTTACAACAGCAGATGAGATTCCCGATCCTTCCAAACTTATGTTACAAACTTATGTAAATGAGGAAAAGATGCAGGAGTCTTCAACTGGGGATATGATTTTTGATGTACCCACATTAATTTCATTCCTGAGTGGGAGTACTACCTTATTACCCGGCACGTTAATTCTTACCGGTACGCCATCTGGGGTGGGAGAAGCCAGGGAACCAAGGAGATTTCTTGTGCCGGGGGATGAAGTAACGGTGGAGATCGAAGGTATTGGCATGTTGACTAACCCGGTAGTGGAAGAAATTTTTGATGAAGAGGAGCCTAATAGTTCGGCTCAGTAATTATTCAGTAGCGTTTTTATGAAAGTAGCAATTTTACAATTTCCCGGTTCCAATTGTGATTGGGATGCGGAGCATGCCGTCAAAGATGTTTTGGGTATTCCGTCTTCACGGATATGGCACAAAGCATCCTTGCCTGCAGAAACAGAAGCGGTGGTTGTACCGGGTGGATTTTCCTTCGGGGATTATCTTCGTTGCGGTGCGATAGCCCGGTTCTCTCCCATTATGGATGACTTAAAATCTTTTGCCAGTAACGGTGGGCAGGTTCTTGGCATTTGCAATGGTTTTCAGATTCTCTGCGAATCGGGATTGCTTCCCGGTGCTTTAATTCGAAATGATTGCCTGGAATTTCGCTGTATCAATCAGCAAGTTGCCATTGAAAATTCCAACGATCGCTTTAATCCAGAAAAGTGTGGAGAGCAATTATCCCTGCCCATTGCTCATGGGGAGGGAAATTATCGCTTAAAGGATGGTGATCTTGAAAAATTGGAATCAAACGGACAAGTTCTTCTCCGTTATATTGGAAATCCTAATGGATCCATAAATGATATTGCTGGGATTAGAAATGAAGAGGGTAATGTTTATGGTATGATGCCGCATCCGGAAAGGGCGGTTGAACCTCACCATCCCAGTCGGGATGGATTACCTATTTTAAAAGCTTTTCTTGAACCAATTCTTACCCGTTCTTCCGTGGAAATATCCGCATCATGAACCAGAATACTGCCACTCCATTGCCTCCGAACCCTGATCCATGTCTGAATGTAGAGATTACTCCGGAACTGGTTGCTCAACACGGCTTGCTTCCAGAAGAGTACGAACAAGTTTTGGAAATTTTGGGCCGTGTTCCTAATTTAACGGAGTTGGGTATTTTTTCGGTCATGTGGTCGGAACATTGTGCATATAAAAATACCCGCAAATTACTCAGGCTTTTTCCAACGGAAAAACAGGATAAAGATTCAGTTGGTCAGGTATTAGTCAAGGCGGGTGAGGAAAATGCCGGTGTGATTGATGTGGGAGAAGGTTGGGGTGTTGCTTTTAAAATTGAATCACATAATCATCCCAGTGCAATTGAACCTTTTGAAGGGGCAGCAACTGGGGTGGGTGGAATTGTAAGAGATATTTTTACAATGGGAGCCCGCCCAGTTCTTTTAACGAATTCACTACGCTTTGGTTCCTTGGAATCTGCTCATGTAAAGAGGCTCTTTCGTGGAGTGGTTAGTGGTATTTCAAATTATGGTAATTGCTTGGGTATTCCCAATATGGGTGGTGATGTATACTTTGATGATTGTTACGAAGGTAACCCTTTGGTTAATGCGCTTTGTGCTGGAATTCTTAAGCATGAGGATATCCATCGTGGTGCTGCTACCG
Source organism: Opitutales bacterium (assembly GCA_028101545.1). GTDB lineage: Bacteria > Verrucomicrobiota > Verrucomicrobiia > Opitutales > Seribacteraceae > Seribacter. The sequence goes on from JAOHKZ010000014.1 coordinate 44,842, forward strand.
GTGTGGGTAACCCTGTTTTTTATGTTGGCCCAGGTACCGGTAGAGACGGACTGGGTGGAGCCAGTTTTGCATCCCGTGAATTGACTGAGGAGAGTGCTGCGGATCGACCAGCGGTTCAGAAAGGGGATCCATTCATGGAAAAACTTTTACTTGAAGCGTGTCTTGAAATGATGGCAATCCCTGGACTGGTTGTGGGTATACAAGATATGGGAGCAGCTGGTTTGACATGTTCGACTTGTGAGACAGCTTCCCGTGGTGGTTTAGGAATTGAAATTGATCTCGACCTAGTTCCTCAACGTGAGACTGGAATGAATTCCTATGAAATCATGCTCTCCGAAAGTCAGGAAAGAATGCTTGTTATCGTCAAAAAAGGCAGGGAGAATGAGATTAGAGAAGTATTTGAAAAATGGGATCTGCATGCGGCTCATATTGGGGAAGTCAAAGAGGGTGATCGAATGGTCGTTCGGCATAAAGGGGTAGTGGTTGCTGATTTACCAGCCAAATCCCTTACAGATGAAGCCCCAATTTATGACCAGCCAGCTAGTGAACCCGCACATATTCAAGCAGCTAGAGATTGGGATGTAAATTCTCTTCCCGAACTTGCTGCTGAATCTGTAGAATCTTCTTTGGGAAAACTTTTAGCTCATCCAACCATTGCCTCGAAGAGGTGGGTTTGGCAACAGTATGACCATATGGTAATGTCTGGTTGTACTGTTGAGCCAGGTAGCGATGCGGGTGTGGTTCATTTGAGTATTGCTGGGATTGATAAAAGATTGGCTATTTCCAACGATTGTAATAACCGCTTTTGCTATCTGGATCCTTACCGCGGGGCCCAGATTGCCTTTGCTGAGTGTATGCGAAATTTAGCGTGTTCGGGAGCCCGTGCTCTTGCGGTGACAGATAATTTGAACTTTGCCAATCCGAACAAGCCCGAAGCCTATCATATGCTTAAGGAGTGCGTTAAAGGATTGGCGGATGCCTGTACTTTTTTCGATGTCCCCGTTGTCGGAGGAAATGTGAGTTTGTATAATGAGCACGGTGATGGTGCGATTGATCCAACTCCTGTTATTTCTATGGTTGGGCTGATCGAGAAGGCGGATCAGGTAACTCGAAGTTTTATTGCAGATGCGGGGCAATCTATTGTGTTAATTGGCGATTTACCAAATGAATTGGGAGGCAGTTATTTTCTACAAACTGAATTTGGTAAAAAAGAAGGAACGTGCCCAGGTGTTAATTTAGCAGAAGAGAAGAAGGTGCAAGACTTTCTCATAAACGCTATTAATTCAGGACATATTAGTGCGGCTCATGATATTTCTGAAGGCGGTCTTCTTGTTGCGATTGCCGAAATGTTATTTGAAAATCCTGAACTGGGTGCTGATTTGTCGATTGATTCATTAGGTGAATCCAATCGTTTGGATGCCTTGCTTTTTGGCGAAAGTCAGGGTCGAGTTTTAATATCAGTTTCTAATGAAAATTTGGATGAGGTTTTAGAGTCAGCCATAAATGATGGTTTGTCGGTTTTGAAATTGGGTACTTCTACGGATTCGGGCCGGTTGAAACTTTCGGTTTCTGAAAATGAAATCCTTGATTCCGAGGTCAATAAGTTGCATAAGATTTGGAGTGAAGCTATTCCAGAAAAAATGAAAAAAAGCTAAACCACGATGAGTGATGAAATAGGCCACCACTGCGGAATTGCTCTTGTCCGTTTACGGAAGCCATTGGCTTATTACGAACAAAAGTATGGCACTCCATTATGGGGTTTTAATCAACTTTTCCTATTAATGGAAAAACAGCACAACCGCGGCCAGGATGGTGCAGGAATTGGGTCGATGAAATTAAACATGCCTCCGGGCGAAGCTTTTATGTTCCGCGAACGGAGCACGAGCACGAAAGCGTTGTCTAAAATTTTCGGTGGCCAGCACAAAAAACTGGAAAAAATGATTAAGGATGGGATTGCATTTCCTGAATTTCCCGAAACTTACAAAAAGCATTTTGACTACGGCGGCGAAGTTTTGCTAGGGCATTTACGGTATGGAACATCTGGAGCATATGGTTCGACAACTTGTCATCCCTATTTTCGGAAGAGCAATTGGCCTGGCAAAAACCTTATGGTTGCAGGTAATTTTAACCTGACCAATGTGGAGGAACTTAACCAAAAACTGGTCGAGCGTGGACAGCACCCAGTCTTTGATACCGATACTCAGGCAATTCTTGAGGAAACTGGATATCATTTGGATGCAATCAATGATAAACTATCTGCGGAAGCCGCTCAGGTAGGGGTTAGTGGAGACCAACTTTCAAAATGGATTGGTGAACGTGTAGATTTACCTGATGTTTTTCGTAAAGCATCTGAACATTGGGATGGTGGGTATGCATTGGCGGGTATTATTGGGAACGGGGATGCTTTTGCGATGCGTGACCCGCTCGGTATTCGTCCAGGTTTTTATTTTGCTGATGACGAAGTGATTGCAATCGCATCTGAGCGAGCCCCACTGATGACCGTTTTTGATAAAAAAGCTGATCAGGTTGAAGAGATTAAACCAGGGACTATTGTTTTGGCAAAAGCCAATGGAGAGCTTGATGTCGAAAGATTTGCAGATGATCCGGCTCGTGAGACTGCTTGTTCTTTCGAGCGAATTTATTTTTCACGGGGCAATGATCCCGACATTTATGCCGAGCGTAAGATGCTCGGTGCTTTGTTAGTTCCAGATGTACTTAAATCTGTAGGGAATGATTTTTCAAGCAGTGTGTTCAGTTATGTGCCAAATACTGCAGAGAGTGCCTATTACGGATTTATGGAGCAACTTCGTCTGGTTCGCCGGGCAGAAGTTCAACAGCAGTTAATTGATGCTAAAAATAAGGGTGAATTAACAGACGAACTTATCAATGAATTGGTAATGGATAATTGGCCAAAGGGGGAGAAAATTGCTAATAAGGATATTAAATTACGAACATTCATCTCTCAGGAATCTGGTAGAAATCAGCTGGTTTCTCATGTTTACGATATTACTTATGGTGTAATTAGGGAAAAAGTGGACGCCTTGGTTTGTATTGATGATTCCATTGTCCGAGGTACTACACTCAAGCAGAGTATTCTGAAGATTTTAGGTCGGTCTAAACCGAGAAAGTTATTGATCGCTTCCACCGCTCCTCAAATTCGATACCCGGATTGTTATGGAATAGACATGTCTGAATTGGGAAAGTTTATTGCTTTTCAGGCTGCAGTTGCCTTGATTAAAGAACGTGGATTTAATGGTTTATTGGCTGAAGTTGCTCAGAATTGCCGTGATGCATTGAAAGAAACTCGTCCAAACTTGGTTAATCATGTGAAAAAAGTTTACGAGAATTTCACTCCTGTTGAAATATCTGAAAAAGTTGCGGAATTAGTGACACCCGAAGAGTTGAACGGAGATCCACAGGTTGAGGTGATTTATCAGGGAATTGAAAATTTGCATGAAGCACTACCTGATCATCCAGGTGACTGGTATTTTACGGGTGATTATCCTACGCCCGGTGGGTATCGCGTTGCTCATAAGGCATTTCTGAATTTTTACGAAAATAAAAACGGACGAAGTTATTAACTGGTTGGTCTTTGTTATTCTTTTAGACCTGCATGGATGATTAAAGCATTTGACGAAAAATTTAATAGCTTCGTAGCATACTGAGTATTTTTATGTTTTACATATTTAGTTCTTGAAAATTGATAAAAATCCTTTGACAGGGTGGCTCATTATTTCCTTAAATTAAAAACGGATGGAGACAAGTTATCAAACCCTCGTACTCAATCGGCTTTGGCAGGCCGTAAATGTTGTAGGGGTCGAACGAGCGTTTAGCTTGTTAGCCCTTGATCACGCTCAGGTTATTTATGCTGAGGATGGGAGTTTCCGGGTTTTAGACGCGGCTGCCTGGTTTGAACATTCCAAGAAAGTGGAAAGTACACCAGGTGCCCGAGTAATACGAACCGTAAACCAAGCTGTTTTAGTTCCTGCCGTTTTACTATTAAAAGGATTTGACCGGATTCTTTTACAGGATATCAAATTCAATCGTCAAAATCTTTTGGAAAGGGATGATCATCGGTGTCAATATTGTGGCAAGAATCTTCCCCATAAGGAATTGAATATGGATCATGTTATCCCAAGAGATCGGGGAGGGGGGACATCATGGGAGAATGTGGTTATTTCTTGTATTCGTTGCAACAGTAAGAAGAGTAACCGTTTGCCTAAGGAAGCGGGAATGAGACTACTGAAGGAACCGAAAAGGCCGCCAAGGCGTCCCTTTGTTTCCTCTCTCTACGGAAAGCCGGTCGAGAAATCTTGGGAATACTTTTTGCAGTCTAAAGAGAAGTAATTTTCGATTCTCGCCTTAGCAATTCATTCTGCTATTTTTTTTAAATGGATCAAAGGCAGGAGATTGAAGTATCAGACCGTAAAGCAGTAGATGCTTTATATCGGATAAGTACTTTGTCGGGGAATGAAAAGGATCCAATGGAGGCGTTGGAGGGAATTCTAGATGAAGTTATTAATTTATTTGGTGCAAGTTCGGCTTCTATTTGTCTTGTTAATGCGAACTCTGATAAGTTACTCATCGAGGTTGAGCGGGGATTATCCAAGGCTAGTAAGGGTTTCGAATTACCAATGGGTGTTGGAATTACTGGTTGGGTCGCTCTTTATGGAGAGCCTTTTTTAAGTCCTAATGTATTGGAGGAAGAGAAGTATTTTGCTCTTGATGATCGAATTCATTCTGAGATGGCTGCTCCTTTGATTGAGGGTGGCAGGACAGTAGGTGCGCTCAATGTTGATTCTTTTGAGATCAATGCTTTTGATGGGAATGACCTACGCCTACTTGTACTAATGGCAAAAGAGGCAAGTCGAGTGTTGGAAAATATGTGGATGATTCAACAGTTAAGGCGTAAAGCAGATCAATTGCAGACTTTAGTTTTGGTCGGTCAGGATATGTCGGGCAAGAGGGAGTTGAAAGAAGTTTTAAGAACGATAACAAGAGAAGCTTTACTTCTCCTTGACTGTAAGCTTTCTGCTTTTTTTCTTTATAACAAAGAAGAGGATTTATTAAATTTACATTCCTTGCAGGATCGCAATGGTTCTCGTTCCTACGAGGAATCATTAAGTATTACGGACAGTATCCTTGGAACATCATTACGAGGCAATAGGCAGGTTCAGACCCGTGATTTATTGCGTACAGAGGAACATCATTTTGTTTCTTTGATTCGTGAGGAGAAACTTCATTCGATGCTGGTTACTCCGGTGGTATATGAAGAAGAACCGATTGGTGTTTTGTCTCTTTATGTAGATCGCCCCCATCGTTTTAATGATGATGAAAAATTAATTGCTAGAGCGTTGGCAGATTTGGGTGCAATTGCTGCCGAAAATGCGAGGCTTTATGGTCGGGTTTTTGATTCGGAGGAAAGCCTGCGGAAGAGCGAACGTTTAACAACATTGGGAACATTAGCAGCAGAGATTGCTCATGAGATAAGAAATCCGCTGATGGTAATTCGATTGCTTTTTGATTCCCTGGATTTAGTGGATGCTGATGAGGCTAAAAGCAAAGATCTTTCTGTCATACGTGAGAAATTAGATCATTTGGAACAAATTGCCGGGCGAATTTTAGATTTTGGGAAAAGCCGAGAGGCATTCCGAAAAACTTTTTCTCTACAGGAAATTATACAGGACGCTGCTTTATTGGTGAGATTGAAATTAGAACAATGTCAAGTGAAGTTAGAAGTAAGCAAATTTGAGGAGGATTTAATGGTTTATGTAGATAAAGGGCAAATCCAGCAGGCACTGCTAAACCTTATGCTTAATGCTTTAGTGGCAATGCCTCAAGGAGGACAACTTTCTATTGTAGCAACTCGAAGTGATGATGGAAAAGCTCAGGTATCAGTTAAAGATACTGGTTCGGGGATTCCACATGATCTGCAGGAAAAGATTTTTGATTCATTCCTAACGGGAACCTCCGAGGGTACTGGCTTGGGTTTATCAATTTCTAAGAGAATTTTAAGAGCACATGATGGTGATCTTGAGTTGATCGAATCAGGGGAAGGGGGGACTATTTTTAAAATAAGTTTACCTAAAGCTTAGGCGAAAGTATTAAACTTCAAGATAATATTTTCCAGCGTTTAGAGATTCGCTAAGTTCTTCTCTTAATTCAAGAAATTGTGATGGAGAAGGGTTTTTTTCTTCTGAAGCTCTCTTAATATTAAAAATATCTGTGGCAATTCCCTGTTCGGTAGCAACTCTGGCAAACTGGATACTAAATCCGCATTTGGAAATTGTTTTGGCAATGGAATGAAGGAGACCAACCTGATCAGCAGCTCGAACTTCAACAATAATTCGCCCGAGGGTCACATCATGATAAACATCGACCCTTGGCGGAATTCTTTCGCCTAATCGATCTTCGTTTGAAAAAAGTCGGTTTCGGTCTGTTTTCTTCCTTTTTTCTTTAATCTGCTTATCGGGCGAAGTTTCATTTTCAAGGAATGCATGAATGGATGATTCACAAAGCTTACGGGTCTTGGTATCGTTTACGATTCCACCTTTTTCTTCCTCAACATAAAAGACATCAATTGCGATCCCATCTTTTCGTGTTACTGCACGGGCACCAAGAATATTTAGTCCAGCAACTGAGAAACCACCGGCAATTTTTTCAAAAAGGGCTGGTTTGTCATTAGTGACAATATCAACAATTGTGAGGGTGCGACGCATATCGTTACGCCAACTAATAATTGGCTTTTTCGACTTGTTTTCGTTGCCTCTAAATTGATGGATCATACCCACATGCAAAGCAACTTCTTCTTTTCCCGTATGTGAAAAATATCTTTCGGGGACTTGTTCAAGATGTTCAATTAAATTCTCCTTGGGTACCCCATCCACAACAATTTCCATATATGCATTTTTCAATACGCTTGGATCTTTTCGGGCATGTTTACCTTCTAGAACATTTAATGTATTAATGAACAAGTGAGTGTGCAGTTCTTCCTTATGGTCGTTCCAAAGATCTGGAGCAGTAGCGTTGGCATCGCAGTAAGTATGGACATATAAAAAGCGGAGTCTTTGTTCGCCTTCAATAAATTGTGCAAACGAGTCAATTACTTCGGGGTCATCCAAGTCAAATTTATTGGAAAAGCGACTCATTTCCAGGTGATTTCGAATTACAAAAAGAATACGATCGTGCATTTCATCCGAAATTCCTAATCGATCTAATAAGCCTCTTGCAATTTCAACTCCCCTTTCACAATGCCC
>JAOHKZ010000015.1 GCA_028101545.1 Opitutales bacterium
CATAGAATTACCGCTTGCCTTTTCGGGCGTCGCTAAGTTCATTACATCTGATAATCTTACCCTTTTTCTTGTCGTATCTGGTAGTGTATATGTTTTGAGGAAACTCTCGTCAATTAATTTACAGATTGACCTATAACTCTTATAACCAAGGATATATGAAGCTTCTGTTAGTGTGATTAATTTATTTTCATTCATAACAGTAATTATCTTCATGATTAATTAATTTCCTAGTTTCTAAAATCATTTTTTTTAAGAAGATAATACTTGTTTGTTCATGTTATTAGATTGAATTTTAAATTAATTACATTTAAATGAATATGTCAATTTATAAACATGCATATTGCATTTATTTTTATTTTTTTAATTTGTATGGCTTTTTCTCTTTTGATCTATATAAATCAGGTTGAACTTCGTTCATACCTAGGTGTTAATTATAGGCTTTTAAAATATTCCTCGACCAGTTGACCAATTGATTGTTACTCCTCAGGCAGAACTCTTCGATCCCATCTTCTGCCGCTCCACTAAAAGAACAGCATGCCATGGCTAAGACTAAGTCTGGGAATATATTTTTCATTGGTAGTTATTCCTTATTTTTTTGTTAGCCGAACTTGGTGCTGTTTGTGGCATCAAAAAGTTAAAACACTCCTTAGCTAACTTCCTGAGATAATTCCTTCAGCAAATCCTTCTTCATAGGTTCTTGAGGACCTTATCACGGAGGGAAGCTTCTGTTTCAATAGAAAGTCGCAGGAATTGATTGTGCTTTTCTTTTTCTTGCAGAATCATTGTCTAACAAACACTTTGCTTTAAATCCACAATTTTGGATAAAATTGAAAAAGTTTATTTTCTACATTGGGCGTAAGCAAAATACAGAGCGACATGACCTACTGGAATAGTAACCAGTAAACCTACTCCCAGGCAGATGACACCAAAATTTGAAGAAGTCCGAGAACAATAAAAAGAAGGATTAATTTAATTTAATTTCCTTTAGCTACATTTCTGGATGCTTTCATGATATCGGTAAAAGATAAATTCGGGCGATCTGCTAGAACGCAGGGAGAAAATGTCCAGCAGATAGAAAAAATAATACCGGTGCGAATGCTTTAATGGCTCAGATTACATCGGAACCTGATTCCTTTTCGTATATTGCACGCCGTATGAGTTTATTATTTTACTTCAAAACTAGAGCACTCTTTTACAGGCGATCGTAAGTATCCAATTTAAGAAATTGGTCCCTCTTACAAATCATTTTGCTATTTTTAGCTGATAAACTCGTGATCGTTTTTCATTGATTCTTCATCACATTTTAACTGAGGATTTCAGCCTTAGGTTTCTAGATTAAGAGTGGCTTCTCTTTTGGTAATATGCTCAGATTTTCCAGTATTGCTCAAACTGATTTTATGGAGTTGGTTTTAAGGTGTTCTTTAAGCCCTTAGGAAGATAAATGTTCACGGGTATCTAATCGTCATGAATTAGTTAATGGAATAAAGATCATTCATCATATGCGAATTTTTCTTTTCTCTTTTAGTGAACTAAGTACAGTAAGCATTATTATTCCTCAAAATGTAATAAGAAACCTTATGAAATATTTTCTGTTAGTGCTGTTTTCTTTTTCCTTAAAATTAAGTGCTGCAGACAATTTTCTCGTCTCAAATTTCGTTAAGCCTGCAAAGAGCCTTTCTTTTAATTCGTTACACACTAATCAAGTTTCATCACAACATTCTGGAATTTCACATGAGAAAAATATAATCGATCGCCCTGATAAGCCTAATATAGTTTTACTTTTAGCGGATGACTTGGGGTGGCAGGATGTTGGGTGCTATGATATCGATTTAGAAAGTCCAATGGAAACTCCCCATATTGATGCTTTAGCAAAAAAAGGAGTTCTTTTTCGACAAGGCTATTCACCCGCTCCCACCTGTGCACCCACTCGTTGTGCAATAATGAGTGGGCGACATCCCGCGGTTGCTCAAAAGACTCATGTTGTGGGTGGAAATCCTCCAACCCCCTATAATAAGACCGCACACCCTGTAATGGATCCATGGTATAGTGGGAGAATGAAGTTATCGGAAGTAACCATAGCGGAAGCTCTTCAAGGGAATGGATATGCAACCGGGCATACCGGCAAGTGGCATATGGCAATTGATCATAATGCGTTTCCACAACCGGAGGATCAGGGGTTTACCTTTACCCGGCATGATCTAGGAGAAAGCCGGGCGATGCGTCCGCACAGATTGACTGGGTTTGCGACAAACAAAAAGGATGATCCTTATAAGTTGGATGAAAATGGATACCCCCGAGATCAAACCACAATCGATGCGATTGAGTTTATAGCCAAGAATAAAGAAAATCCTTTCTTTTTGTATTATGCTGCCTGGTTGGTTCACACACCGATTCATTCAAGAAGTAAGGATTTATTAAAAAAATATTGTGATAAACTTGGAGTTGATTTTCCCGTAGATCCAGTCGGCTGGTCTTTGAATGGTCAGCAAAACCCATACTATTGTGCGATGGTTGAAATGTTTGATGCTTACATTGGGCAAATCATAAATTACTTGGAAGAGACTGAAGATCCACGATGGCCGGGGCATAAATTAATTGAGAACACTTATATCATACTGACATCCGATAATGGAGGAATGGAAAAAGTTCCCGGTGAGATTATCACAGACAATTATCCATTGGATAAGGGGAAGATTAATGCAAAAGAAGGTGGAGTTAGAGTTCCATTTATCATTACTGGTCCAAAAATTAAAGCTAATCAAGAAAGCAATGTGATGGTTAACGGTCTTGACTTTTATCCCACAATTTTGGGGTGGACGGGAACCCAAAGACCTAGGGAACAGAATTTAGATGGTTCCGATTTAAGTAAATTTCTGGAAATTAATCCACAGTCAGCAAGCTTGGTAAAAGACAGTATGGGGGAAATTAGAAATTCAATGATCTGGCACTTTCCACATGGAGTGGCTCAGCAATCCACACTTCGTGTAAATGGTTGGAAATTAGTTTATAATTATATGCCCACAAAGCCCAAATTGGAACTTTATCAATTATACAAGAATTATCCTAACCCATCGAGTAGAGTTGATATTGAAGAAGCCGAAAACCTAGTTGCCAAAATGCCTGATAAGGCAGAACAGATGAGGAAGGAACTATTTCGCAGGCTAGATGAAATGAATGCTTCCTACCCCTATAGAAATCCACACTATAAAGGGCAGCTTTTGCATAAGGATAAGGTCTGTGTTGGAGTTGCCAATGGAATGGATAGAGAGGGTAACTCGGTATGGGCACAGTTTAAGGGCAGAGGATCGAAAGTGGTAAAAGGACAGCTGCTTTACACTCTAAATGGGGGAGAGAAGAGTGAGGAATGGTATGTAAAAAAGGCCTTAATTAAGGGAAACCTTCTGGTTGCAAAGTTGCCATCAAATGCGACTCATTATGTTTTTAATTTCGTGGATGAGCACAATTTTCTCGTGTCTTATCCAGAGATGCTAGATTTACTTGAAGCAGGAAAGCAAAAGGGGAAGGGGCCTTATTCATCGTCCGCATTTGTTGTTAAAAACTTAAAATAGTTAATATTTAAGAAAAAACTTCGAATAGATTAACAAAAAAACACCGTATTTCTACGGTGTTTTTTGGGCTTTAAACAAACTTTTTTTGAAACAAACTGACTTTAGTCAATAGGTAAGACTGATCAATGTTGAGAATGTTCAAAAAAATTTCTTGTTGGGAAGATGAAATTAATCTGCTTATTTTAAGAGCTTACCCTGTTTCCAAATTTCCTGAGTTTGAATGGAGCCATCCGTTTTCCAGGCTGTCCACATCCCTGATTTTAGACCTTTTTCAAAAGAGCCCATAAGCTTCGGCTTAGCATTTTCGTATAAAAAAATAAACGGGCCATCTTCAATACCATCTTTCAAGTACCCAACGCCAACTTGGAACTCATCTTTTTGTTTTATCCAGCCAGTGTAAGCAGTTCCATTTAACATTGCCGGGGAGTTGTCCTCTGTCCAATTCAATTCTTGTAAAGAAATAGCTTCTTTTAGAATTTTTTCCAAATTGGATTTCTGTAAAAGGTCAATTGAGATAATGGCATTTTGATCCTTTAATTCAATGCCGGAAGGTGGTTTCGAGTTTTCATTCCCACAGGAAAAGAGCGTTAATAAGCATGCGAAAAGAGCTAGTTTCTTTTTATTCATTGTAGATTAAAAATGATAGAATGTTTGATTTATATTAAGCCATCTATTTTAGAAATACTTTTAGTCCACTATAATTTTGTATTATTAATCTAAGATAGAAAAAAGTAGACAGGAAGAACCTTTTAGCTCCATTTTAGCATTCGCTCGATTGGTTTTTGTGCACTTTCGATTAATGATTGTGTCATGCTGATCTCTGGAGATGTATTTTTTAAGCAATCGAGTAGCTTCGTAATCGTATTCATTTTCATAAAACGACAGTCATTACAGGCACAATGTCCGGTTGGTCCTGCGATAAATGATTTATTTGGTAATTCTCGGGTCAGGCGATGCATCATTCCAGTTTCAGTCAGGATAATAAAGGTATCAGCAGGACTATTTTTACAGTAGTTGACCATTTTTTCAGTGCTACAAACCTCGTCGGCAAGGTCTCTAACTGATTCAATGCATTCGGGATGTGCAACAACGGGGGCATTAGGATGTTCCAATCGGCATCTTTCGATTGATTCTTTTGTGAAAAGTACATGAGCGTAACAACTACCTGGCCAAAGTTTCATCTTTCGACCGGTTTGTCCTATAACCCATTGCCCAAGGTTTTGATCAGGTACAAAAAGAATTTCCTTATCTTTTGGAACATTATTTACGATTTGAACGGCATTTCCACTTGTACATATAACATCACTCAATGCCTTTACATCGGCTGAGCAATTTACATAAGCAACGATATAAGTATTTGGATTCTTTTGTTTATAATCGGCTAATTGTTCAGCAGGGCATGAATCAGAAAGAGAGCAACCAGCATCCATGTCTGGAAGAAGAACTGTTTTACTTGGGTTAAGAATTTTGGCCGTTTCGGCCATGAAGTGGACCCCGCAGAAAACAATAATGTCCGCATTGGTAGTTGCTGCCTGCCTAGCAAGACCCAGGGAGTCACCCACATAATCTGCAATTTTTTGAATCGGTTCTATTTGATAATTATGGCAGAGAATTACCGCATTTTTTTCTGTTTTTAAATTAACAATCTCTTGCTGTTCCAGGGACAGAGTAGGGGGAGATTGGTTGTGCTTGAAGATTTGCAGATCAAATTTTGTATCTGTTGCTAAACTCATACTTGGTTCGCCTTTGTACATTGGCCTTTTTTTCGAAAATCTGGGCATTCAGCGTGTACTTGAAGCCTTTGGTCTTTTACATCTAAACCAAGTTTTTCGGAAACTGTTTTCCCATACCACTCCATAAATGGTGCATCTATATCGAAAATATTTTTACAGTCTGAGCATACAACTTGTGCTTTGAAAGTTTCAGACCTACCATTAAGGGCATAAAATTTATTATCCTGCCCAATATCAATTTTACGAATAATTCCGCTTTCAACAAGTAAGGGTAAATTTCGGTAAACGGTAGCTCTTGAAACGGTATCATCTAGGTTTTGAGCATCTTGTAATAATTGATCAGCAGTAAAATGACCAGATTGACGAAATAAGGCTTCCAGCACTCCCTTTCTCTGTCCAGTCACACGCAAGCCTTTGCTGGCAAGAAAACCAGAAAAGCTTTCCCATGTTTCTTTATCACAAAGAGTCATATCAACTGATAAAATTGTACACTGATCAAACTTCTAAACACTAATATAATGAAGGTCAAATTTATTGAGACAGAAATGAGATAGTATCTGCAGGCAATTAATATTTTCCTTCGATCTTGTTTTTTTATAATTTTACAACTAGGACAAAGTTAATGGCAATTAAAGTTAATGAACATCTTATTCCCGATTGGGCAATTGAAAGGCAGGCACAGACCATGTTTGAGCAGGTGGCAAAATCAATGCCTGGTAAACCCAGGGAGGTCATTCAATTGGCTGCATTGGATCTCGCCAGAGATCGAATGATTGACCAAACTCTTATGGCACAAGAGAGTCAGAAACGGGATTATGTAATTGATGCCGAAGAAATAAATTTGGGGATGAAGAACTGGATTAGTCAGAATGGTGGAAAAAAAGCTTTTTCCAAGGGCAAGCATCCGGTGATTAAGACAGAAGACGATTTGCGGAAAGAAATAACAAGTCAAATACAGTTCAATCGATTATTAGAAGAGGAGTCCACTGGAGAGACTGTGAGTGAATCTGAGGCAAAAAAATACTATGATGCACGTCCGGATTTATTTGAGACAGAAGTTTTATTAACAGCTTCCCATATTTTAAAGATGGCAAAAACGGAAGAGGAATTTGACCGTGCAGAGGAGCAAATTATTGAAATAAGAAAAAAAATTGAAAACGGTGAAGCTTTTGTCGATTTAATCAAGAAGGAATCTGACGATTCACAAAATGACGGACACCTTGGAACTTTTGGTAAAGGTCGTATGGTACCTCCTTTTGAAAAAGCAGCTTTTGCCTTAAAAGTTGGCGAGATTAGTGAACCAGTAAAAAGCCAGTTTGGATGGCACTTAATCGAACTGCATGATCGAAAAGAACCTGAAGTCACTTCATTTGAAGAGGTAAAAGAAAAGATAATTGAATATTTGGGAGAAAGAAGAAAAGACCGAGTATTTGATCAGTTTTTAGACAAACTTAAAAAGCAGGCTGAGATTACCGAGGTTGCAGGTATTTAATTTATTTTTTGAGCCATTCTAAAATTCGTAAGCTCGCTTCAGATTGATTTAATGCATAAAGATGAAAGCCTGGTGCTCTTCGAGTTATTAGTTCTTTGACCTGTTTCTTGGCCCAATCTGTTCCCACTCCGGTTTGTTCTTCCTTTTCTACTTTTTCCAATCGTTCTTGTAGTTCCTTAGGTAAAGATGCTTCACACATTTTACAAAATCGTTGGACCTGACCGATTGACTGCACGGGTAATAAACCAGGGAGAACGGGTATTTCAATTTTGGCAGTTTTACAATCTTCGAGAAATTGAAAGTATACTTGGTTATCAAAAAATAATTGAGTAGTAATAAAGTCTGCACCTGCATCCACTTTTTCTTTCAGGTGTAACAAATCGATCTTTTTTGAAGGTGATTCTGGATGCTTTTCTGGATATCCTCCCACTCCGATTCCAAAGTGAGGGAAAAATTTGCGAATGAGGGAAACTAATTCAGTGGCATAGGAAAGACCCCCAACAACAGGTCTGAATTGATCCTCTCCTTGGGGAGGATCTCCGCGCAGAGCCATAATGTTACAGAACCCTTCCTCTGCAAACTCTTCCAGGATTTCAAGCAACTCAGTTTTTGTATGCCCGACACAGGTTAGGTGGGGCATGACTTCAAATCCAAATTCATTTTTTAGCACTTTTGCGTAGTGCATTGTTGTTTTACGGGTGCCACCGCCTGCTCCATAAGTGATAGAGACAAAGTCGGGGTTATGCGGTTTTAAGGCAGCCGCTGATTTGAGCATTTTTTCTCCTCCCGCTTCATTTTTTGGTGGAAAGAACTCGATGGAAAAAAGTGGTTTTTCCGGTGCGAAAAGTTTTGATATGGAGGTGCCTTTACTCATTTCATATCAACATATCATGATATGATGATATGTTGCAAGCCGGTTGTGCTTCTTGTTTTAAAGTCGAATACGGGCGGTAAGAAGTAGGTTGCGAATTGATTCCAGGTAGCGAGCAACTCTTGCTTGTGGAGAAATTTCCTGTGCTCTTTCTAAAAGCCTTACAGCTTTTTCGTAGTCCCGGATGGATACAAGCATTCTTCCGTGTTCAATAAGAGCACTCACTTCAATATCCTCAATTTTAGAGGCTCTTTCGAAGTAAAGCTCGGCAAGTGTATGGTCCTGTTCATTCCATGCGTGTTGTCCAAGCATGATAAGGGCTTTTCCTTCCAATGGATGTTTGGCAACGACATCTTTGAGAATGTCAAATGATTCTTCCGGTTTACCCGTCGCTTTAAGTACTTCAGCTTTAAGTAACAAAACATCCTTTTCATTCTGAGGTGAATAAGATTGGCCAAAGGTTGCTTCAATTTTTTCCAGGTATGAAAAGCAATCCGAGTAGGAACCACGGTTCATCAGAATACTTGCGACTCGGACATATTTTTGAATCGGTAGTTTTTCATTATCTGCAATTGCCCGTTCATAATTCTTAAGTGAAAGTTCGTAAAGATTGAGGTTGTGGTAAAGATCACCAAGACGAATAAGATCATTATTATTTAAATTCCCCATTCTTCGCAAAGCTTCCAGGGCAACGGCTGCATCCTTTTCATTACCCAAACCCTGTAGTGCTGAGGCCCGGGCACGATGGCAAAAAACATTTTCCGGTTCCTGGGAAAGAAGTTCATCAAGAAGGGCAAGTGCTTCGGGGAAGCGACTTGTTTCGAGAAGACAATTTACCAAGCCATTACGGGCATCCTTGCTTTCTGGAAACAACAGGATTCCCATCCGATATGCATTTTCCGCTGAAACGAACTTTTCTAGTGCATAATAGCAGTAACCTAGAGCGACATAGGTAACGCCATCACCTTCACCCAAGCTAATTGATTTAGAAAAACTTGAAGCAGCTTCTTCATACTGCCCCAAGCCCAACTTAACAAAACCGAGGTTTTTATGGGCTCTCAAAAAGGAGGGAAATTTTTGAATAGCGGTATTGTAGGATTCTGAGGAACGAGTAAGGCGTCCGCGTTGGTAGTACATTGTAGCCAAAGCGAAATCTAAAGCAGCACTTGATTCTGAATTCAATTTTTTTTCCAAGTATATGATCGCTTCATCCATTTGGTTCTCGGCTTTAGCTATTACTTCTCGAAGAATTGTTTGTTCCGTTTTACTGTATCTTGGTTCCACTTCAGTACGGAATCCATAGTCCCCCATGAAACTTCTAACGAAATTTGGATTATTCCAAAAGTCTTGAGTCAGTTCATAGGATGGTGCATTACTCCAAGTGGAATTGCAGGCTTGGAGAATTAAAAAGCATAAGATTATTTTTTTCATTGTTCTAGTAAGCTGTAACGAATGGGTAAGTAAAACTGGACCTTAACAGGTTCGCCATTTCTTGTGGGGGCTTCGTAAAATGAACTTTCTGCGGCTTTTTTTGATGGTTCGATAAAATCTGGATGAGTGGAGGAAACGACTTCCAAAACCTCTACTTTTCCAATTTCATCGATTTGAATGAGGAGTTTGACTTCACCCTCAAGCCCTCTTCTTTTTAGATTTGTAGGGTAGCGCAATATACCTCGCTTAAGAACACTAGGATTTCGGTCCAATTCATGGAGAGCAAATACAAGTTCTCCTTCGAAACCACCAGCGGCGGGATTGAAATCATTTAATGAAAACTCAGCTTTGAAATCACCTGGGCCGACCTCAAGGTTGGCGGAGAGAGATTCAATTTTAAGAATGGGTGACTTTGTTTCCAATGGTTGAGGAACAGATTGTGTTCTAATTATTTCCTCTGTTTTTTTCTCTAATTTTGTTTTGGGTGGAGGGGGCAGTTTCAAGGGGACAGATTCAACCTCACGTAAAATCCATTCTTCATTTCTAACAAATTCAGAAAGGGGTAAAAGGAAGAACAGACCAAGGGAAACCAAGATTGAGCAAGCCAAACTTTTTTTGGCTCCATTACCTCTTGTTTCTGACTCAATACCGGGAACCCAATCGATTGCAGATGTTTCCTTCATTTTGAATCTACAGAGAGTTTGACCGCTTTGGCTCCTGCTAATAAAGCTTGGTCCATTACTTGAGTTGCCAAACCTGCCTTTGCACCTTTGGACACTTGTATGATGACGGATGGAGCTTCATTGGTTGAAAAATTACGAACTTGGGGAGCAACTCCTTCTAAGCCAATAGAAGAGCCATTTGTCATAACCTGACCCGAGCCGGGTAAATTAAAAAATAAAGGAGGCTTGGGGATATCTGATTTTGAATTTGAATCCTTGTATGATGATGAAATTCCAACTTCATTAACAAAAGAAGTGGCGACAATAAAAAAAATCAGCAGGATGAAAACCATGTCAATTAAAGGTGAAACATTAATTTCAGTCTGCTCAGCTTGATGGTTAATCAGATTTTTTCTCATCTGTTTTTTAAAGTTGCTAGAGAAACAGAGCGGGCAACCTTTTTGGCTTCCAATACAAGTTTTGTGAGAACGGTTGCATCTGCCCATTTATCGACCTGAATGACAACGGGTTTATCTTTATCTTTAATCGCAAGTCTTATTAAAGGGGAGACTTCAGATAGTTCCACAATTTCGCCGGAATGAAAAATTTCACTTTTTTCTGATAGTGCAAATAAAACTGAATTTTTTTGGAGGGAAGATGCATTTTGAACTTTTGGTCTCGAAACATCGACTCCAGGAAGGGATATAAAGGTAGCAGAAACAATAAAGAAAATCAGCAGAATAAAAACTACATCAATCAAGGGTGAGACATTGATTGCACTGTCCTCATCATCTATACTGGATCTTCTGCGCAGTTTCATTCGGTTGTTTTAAGGGGTCTTATTTGGCGTAGGGAAATACTTTCAAGCCGATTGACGCAGTGTAGCCAGTCTTTCTTTTTGCGTTTTAGTAAATGAGAAAAAGCCAGGGCTGGTATTGCGACAAGAAGTCCGGCCTGTGTGGTAACAAGCGCCTCAGAAATCCCACTCGCAATAAGGTCCATTTTGTAGTTGTCCTGCATGCTTAAACCATCAAATGTTCTGAGCATTCCTCCAACGGTTCCGAGAAGCCCAATTAAAGGAGAGGCCGTTGCGAGTACGAGAAGAAATCTAAGCCTGCGGTTAAGGTAAGAAGCATCTGAATTCCTTACCTGCTCAAACCTTTTTTGGGTTTCTTTGGAATCCTGATGGTTCCCCATACAGTAATGCATAATTTGATTAACCCGTCCACCGCCACGAAATGCACCCCATTTTTCCCTTGGAAATGATTGCAGATCCCGTGGTATTATGGTTTTAAGCCGAAACCAAAGGTCAAAAGCAATGTAATATGTATAAAGGGAAAGAATAGCTAAAGTGGGCATGAGCATTCCACCTTTTTGCCAAACTAAAGTTGCTTGCTCCCACAGATCAAGAATCGGATTCATTGCTAGAATCTTTCAGATTATCGCTTTTATTTTCCTGTGTTAGGCGGACAAGTCGACCGGAAAAACCTTCCATTTTTGATATAATACCCTGTAACCTTCGGGTTAGTAATGCATGTACGATAAGGGCAGGTATGGCTGTGACTAAACCAAATTTGGTAGTGACAAGGGCTTCAGAAATACCCCGTGCTAATTCACTATTTTCTGGATTGGCAAAGTTTGTAATTTGCCTAAACACATCAATCATTCCAGTAACTGTGCCCAGTAGACCAAGAAGGGGGGCAGTAGCTGCAGTTACTGCAATAAGGGGAAGTGCTTTCTCAAGTTTTACCTGAACATCAATAATTGTTTCGTATAGAATTTCTTCAAGAATTTCGGGGCTTTTTCCCTGGTATCCTTTGGCCGTTTTTCTAAGCAATTCAAAGGGACCTTTAAATTCGGTATCCAAGGATGCTGCGGATTTAGGCAGTTGAACCTGAATAATTTGAATGGCTTTCATAATTGCAATAACGAGGGAGAGCAGTGCAAAAAATAAGATCGGATAAACCCAGATTCCGCCTTTTTGCAGTTCTTCCAATGGATTCAGTTCCCCTTCTTCCATAACAGATGCTTTTCCCAATGTGGGGTCGAGTGGAAGAGTGACCGTTTCGAGATCCGAAGATTTAGGGCTAAGGGCATCAATAATTAAAGCCGAAGTATCTGGGGAAGCTGACCTTATTCGAGCCGGCTCAAGTTTTAGCACTGAACTTGAGGAAAGTCCCTGAGAGTGTGACTGTTTGTTTGAGTGACCACCTTCTAAAAAACCAGTTGAACCATCATTCCCCGCGAAAAATATGACAGGTCCGATAGACCAAAATTTACCCGCTTCACGGCTGCCTTCGGGGGGAACAATTGCATTACTCGAAAAGGAGATACCACCAGCAGTTTTTTGAATTGCTTCAATAGAAAGAGACATAGCACTAAAAGCAGAATTCAAGGAATCCATGCGAGAAACACTTTGTTTTAAACTAAGGAGAATAGCAGATAATTTCTGGGACCACAGGGTTTGCTCTGCAGGTGGGGTTGTCTGATGCCAACTGGTAATATAATCCCTTAATAAATCCAAGCTGTAATCGAGTTCATTTTCACTTTCTTTAACCTCTTGTTCTAACTGAAGCAGGCTGGCCTCACGATTATCCCGAAGACGAAGGTGATGCTCAAGTTGAGTCCGCAGTTTTTTTGCCTTTGCTTCCAATGCAGTGACCCTTCGGGCAATCGGAATTTTTTCCTCTTCAATTGAGTTTCTCAACTCAGCCAATTGCACAATTGCTTCCTGGAGGTCAGTCTTGGCTTCGTTGCGAACTGAATCAATTGATTGAGCCAGCAGAAAAGAGGGCATCAAAGAGAGTCCAAGAGCAAAAATAAATGAAACTTTTTTCATTATTTAATGTTTGCTGGGACGGGTAGTGGAAGTTTTATAAAGCGTGGGAGAGCCCGGTTTTCCATCATTGATACTCCGGTGGTAATTTCCTTGGCCAATTCATCTTGTCTAGTCCATTGCCACCCGTTTTTTTCGGGATTCCCCCAACCCGCAACCGTTCCAGAATCGTTTACAAAGTAAGCCACTCCCAATCCAAAATAAAGAACTCTGAATTCGCGCGATTTTTCATCATCTAAACTAAACTCCTGTCTTTCCACATGAACAGAGCGATGAAAAAGATGAATGCTTTGCAATAGGGCAACGCTAGCCTCCAAACGCTTTTTCAGGGGTAGGGGATTCTTTAACTGAGAATCTATTTTTTCATAAAATATGGATAGTCGGTCACGAAGTGGGGTGGGTAAGAGTTTTTCAGTATTCTTAACTTCTTTTTCAATTTTTTGCATACCTTCGTAATAAAGAATGGAGGCATTTTGTGCTTTTTCTTTTCGATTGCTCAGATCGGATCGTTGTTTTGCGGCTCCTATATTTTCTTCCTCAAATTGAAGTAATTTTTCCTCCAAATCAGTAATTTCTTTACCTAAGGCATCTTCGAGGTCCGTAAGGGCAGATTTTTCTGATTTCCAATTATTCTTTTCTTCGGAAATCAACTGTTTTGTCTTCACCCATTCTGCAATCATTTGATGTGTTTCCTTAACTTGTGCACCGAGAAAACCAAGCAGAGTAGGAAATAAGACCAGGGGTATAAAAAATTTTAAACGAAACATGATATAAGGTGGCTCACATTAAATATTTTCAATGCAAAATCAAGTCCTTTTTGAGACTCGGTCTCATTTACTGCCCTATGGGAATTTAATTTGAAAGAAGGCGACGTAATATTTCGTCTACGACTTTTGGGTTTGCCTGTCCCCGGGTAGCTTTCATGACCTTGCCCTTGAGAGCGTTAATTGCACCTTCTTTTCCCGCTTTAAATTTTTCTGCTGCATCAGGGTCATCTTGTATGGCTTGTGCACAATGAGATTCTATTTCACCCTCATCTGATTTCACTTCCAATCCTTTTTCTTTCACTAAAGTTGAGGGAGATTTTCCTGTGGAAAACATTTCAGGGAAAAGTTCCTTTGCTACATTGTTGGAAACACTTCCGTTTTCTATTAGCTCAACTAGTTCAGCCAAATGCTTAGGAGGGATCGGGCAGTCATTTAAGGAAATTGATTTTGTTTCGTCTTTACTACCAGCTGATAGCTCACGAAGCAGATCGTTGACCACCCAGTTACCAATTTTTCGAGGATTTTTCGCAAGTTTATTGGCTTCCTCAAAATATTCGCATAGTTTTAAATCGGGACATAACGCTGAAGTAATAGAGTAGGGAAGGTTCAATTCATCCATATACCTTCTTTGTTTGTCGAAAGGCTTTTCAGGAATTTCATTCCTGATTTTATCGATCCATTCCTGTTCAATTTTAACCGGCATTAGATCCGGGTCAGGGAAATAGCGATAGTCATGTGCCATTTCTTTGGATCTCATTGGAGTGGTGTATCTCTGTTCCGGATTCCATCTCCGTGTTTCCTGAAAAATTTCTTCCCCTTGCTCCATTGCCTTTATTTGGCGTTTGATCTCGTATTCAACTCCGTTTTTTACGCCTGAAATGGTGTTAAGGTTTTTCAATTCAACTTTTGTGCCTAATTTTTCCGTACCAACGGGACGGATGCTAATATTTGCGTCGCATCGAAGTTGTCCTTTTTCCATATCACATGAAGAAATACCGGTGTAAATTAACGAATTTCTAAGAGAAGTAAGATATGCAAAAGTTTCTTCGGGAGAAAAGAGGTCAGGCTCGCTTACGATTTCGAGTAACGGTGAACCAGCTCTATTATAATCGACCAGACTGTCATTTTCAAAATGAGTTAATTTACCCACATCCTCTTCAAGATGAATTCTGGTCAGTTGAACAATACGATGTTTTCCCATGACGGCCGGAGAATCTCCGGGCATTTCAATTTCCACTTCTCCGCCTTCGCAAATAGGTTGGTCAAATTGAGAAATCTGATAATTCTTGGGCATGTCTGGATAGAAATAATTTTTTCTGTCCCATTTACATGTGTCTGCAATCTTACAACCAAGAAGAAGACCAACCTTAATCGATTTTTCAATGGCTTCGAGATTCATCACAGGTAATGCACCTGGTAATCCAAGTACAACTGCATCGGTCAGCGAGTTCGGTTCCTTACCATACCCACAAGGTACCCTGGTGAACATTTTGGAATTGGTTTCAAGTTGAACATGAACCTCGAGCCCAATAACTGCTTCGTATTTCATCGGATTTATTATTCCTTTACCAGGCTTGGTGTTACGCACCCAAACTTATGTTCTCGATCATAAGCATGAGCAATGGACAAAAGAGAACTTTCCTCAAAGGCTCGCCCGATCAATTGTAAACCTATTGGGAGGTTTCCCTTAGTGAAACCGCAGGGAACTGAAATGGCGGGAAGTCCCGCTAAATTAGTTGAAATAGTATAAATATCACTTAGGTACATGGATATTGGATCATCACTTTTTTCACCAAATTTGAATGCTGGAGTTGGTGCAGTGGGAGTCAAGATTGCGTCCACTTCCTTAAAAACTCGATTGAAATCCTCTCTAATAAGAGTTCTCGTTTTTTGAGCTCGTAAATAATACGCGTCGTAATATCCACTACTTAATCCATACGCCCCCAAAATGCATCTTCTTTTAACCTCTTCCCCAAAACCTTCCCCCCGGCTTTTGGCATAGACATCAATTGCATTTTGAGCTCGATCACTACGGGTGGTGTAGCGAATCCCATCATAGCGAGCTAAGTTGGAGGAAGCTTCTGCAGTAGCAATTACATAATACACGGGGACCGCCAGATCGGTTGTTGGGAGAGACACTTCAACAATTTCATGCCCCTGGTTGCGGTAAAATTCGACTGCAAGATTGACTGCATTTCTAACTTCATCGTCCATGCCCTCTCCAAAATATTCCTTGGGCAATCCTAATACACACGGTTTGAGTGATTGGTTGATAGCAGACGAGTAGGAGGGAATTTCTGTGGGAAAGCTAGTAGAATCAAGAGGATCATGACCAGAAATAATTTCGAGTAGAAGTGCAGTATCTTCAACCGTTTTAGAGAATGGGCCAATTTGATCAAGAGAGGATGCGAATGCAGCCAATCCATAACGGGAGACCATTCCATAAGTCGGTTTCATTCCAACTACTCCACACAGGGATGCCGGTTGCCGAATGGACCCGCCGGTATCCGAACCTAAGGTTAAGGGGGCTTCGCGAGCAGCAACTGCTGCTGAACTTCCACCACTGCTACCACCCGGGACGCAATTTAAATCCCAGGGGTTTCGAGTTGGCCCATATGCCGAGTTTTCTGTAGAGGACCCCATTGCAAATTCATCCAAATTTAAACGACCACCTATTACTGCACCTGCATCCTTCAGTTTTTTAGTAACTGTGGCATCATAAGGAGAGATATAGTTTTGTAGAATCTTACTCGCAGCAGTCAGGGGTTGCCCTTTGACAGAAATTACATCCTTAAGAGCAACCGGAATTCCGTCCAATGGGCCAAGTGAGTTTCCTTTCTCTCTTCTTTCATCGGACGCCCTAGCCTGGGCTAGAAAGTCTTGATCATCACGATGGAGAAAAGCGTGTACCTGTTCATCAACTCGATCAATTTGACTTAGGCAAGCCTGAGCAATTTCCACCGAACTAACTTCTTTGTTCGCGAGCAAATGCGAAAGATCGAAAGCGGTTTTTTCAACTAATGCACTCGAACTCATTGGCTAGTCTTCCACCACTTTGGGTACCAAAATCTGTTCATTCCTGGATTTAGGAGCATTTTGTAAAGCAAGGTCTACTGAAAATGGTTTTTTAGCTGTATCCTTATCCCAAACATTGTATCTAGGAAATGCATGGGCAGTGGGTTCAACCCCTTCCACATCGACCTCCTGTAATTTTTCAAAATATTTCAAGACATCTCCCAATTGACCGCGAAATTTTTCCTTTTCCTTTTCGCTCAACTCGATCCTGGCAAGGTTTGAGACATAATCAATGTCCATTGGGTTGGGTTCTGATTCGCTCATTATTAAGATCTTAGAGTGTAGGGTGTGTTCTGATTAATTTTTTCAACAATTTTTTCAAACGCTTGGTTAACTTCGTTTTCTCCAAGAGTCCGGTCTGATGAGCGGAAGCGCATTCCACAGGCAATACTTTTTTTACCCTCTTCCAAGCCTTGCCCAGAAAAAACATCAAAGATAACAACCGGGTCGACTAAGAAACTTCCACTGGCCACATCATTGGCAATTGATTCGAGTGCTGATCGCACTTTTTCTGCCGGCTCCTTTTGGTCGGTAACAAGAGCAAGATCTTTAATTGCAGGAGGGAAAGATGAAAATGTTTGAAAAGTGATCGCTTTTCTTTTTTTGGACAGAAGAATGGGGTCAATCAAAATTTCGACAGCCAATACAGGTCCTTTAATATTTTTTTGTTTTGAAAGAGTTAGGGATATTGTCCCAGCAGAAATTGCAATTTTATTTTTATGCACATCCCCTTTTTTAGAAGCGTGTTTATTTTGCCAAGGGTTTGTTTCTTGCACCAATATCCAAGGGTCCTTGGGCATATTAATTCCTGTGGCATGAAAAAAACGATGAATAATCCGCTTGATATCAAAAAAATCTAGAGCTTCGGTTTTCTTCCATTCCCGACTAACCGTTTGAGGGAACATGGCCAGAGCAACACTGATAAGTTCAACATTTCCGCGGGGACCGGGTTGAAAGACTCTTCCTGTTTCAAAAACCTGACTCAATTGACTGAGGTTCTTTTGGTTGTTAGCTAAAGCGTCCAAAAGACCAGGTAAAAGAGATGGGCGAACATGAGTGTGATCCGCAGTTAGAGGATTATTAAGCTGGATAGATTCATGTTCAAGAGAAGGAAACCAATTTTTGATTTCATTTGCGGATCGAAGGCTATAATTACAAACTTCCTGTAAACCTTGGCTAGATAAATTTTCTATTGCACGGTCGCAAAAATCATAACTTTGATCGTTATCTCGATGAAGAGCGGGAATTGGCAACGGAGAGTTATTTAAATCTGAAGTTCCGTAAATCCGTATGAATTCTTCAACTAAATCAATGGGACGATCCACTTCGGATCGGAAAGAAGGAACTTCAACTTGCCACGGGTTTTTCCCCTCTACCGTAAACCCAAGCCGTTTCCATGAATGAACAAGATTATCAGCGTCCACATTAAAACCACATCTTTCTTCGACGAAGGCATGTTCAATTTCAATGGTGCGGCTAGAACGGGGAGCCTTTCCATAGGAAACGATTTCAGGAACACATTGCCCACCGGCAATTTCCAAAATTAAATCGACTGCTCTCCGTACTCCAAAATCAATTCCGGCGGGATCAACATCACGGGCAAATCTTTGTGAACTGTCGGTATGTAAACCTAATCTTCTTGCAGTGCTTCTAATGTTTCCAGGTTTGAACCAAGCAGACTCAAGAAAAATATCTACGGTTGTTTCATCTACCTCAGCATCAACGCTGCCCATCACCCCAGCTATAACGAGTGCATTTTTAGAATCGGCAATAACCATCATATCTGAGTCTAAAATTCGTTCGATACCATCCAATGTAATTATTTTTTCACCTTCATTAGCTTGTCGGACCTGAATGGACTGATCCTCTATTTTATTGGCGTCAAATGCATGCAAAGGTTGACCCGTTTCCAACAACACAAAATTGGTAATATCTACAATATTATTAATTGAACGAGCTCCCACCGATTCCAGCCGCTTGGATAGCCATTCTGGACTGGGGCCAACTTTTACACCCCGAATTGCCAATAAGTTGTAAAAAGGACAGTTTTCACTATCGACACTTAGCGATTTAATGAGGTTTTCCTTGGATGGTTTTTGAACTGTGGGTGCTTGAAAGTTTAACTCAGGAATTACGAGTTCTTTTTCATAGTAGGCTGCCATTTCACGGGCTACTCCGATATGGCTCAGGCAATCTCCCCGATTTGCGGTAACTTCGAGTTCTAGTGAGATTTCTTTTTCAAATAGATTTGCGATGGGCGTACCAATTTTTGGTTTTTTTGATAGGATCATTAAGCCATCGCCATCCTGTCCAAGCTCGAGTTCAACCGCACTGCACATCATTCCTTCTGAAGCAACTCCACGAAGTTTTGATTTTTTAATTTTAAACCCCCCTGGTAATTTTGCTCCCGGCAACGCGACTGGTACCCGATCGCCCACATTAAAATTAGAGGCACCACATACAATATTTGCTGGTTCCTGATTTTCGTCAACTTGGACGGAGCAAACGCTCAATCGATCGGCCTCTGGATGAGGTTCCTTGGAGAGGACTTCACCTACGACAACATTATCCAAAGAAGGAGAGGACTGGTCTCCGGATTCCTCTACTTCCAACCCAAGCATGGGCAACGATTCTATGAGTTCATGTTGGGTCCCATTAAACCCAACATATTGTTTCAACCAATCAATGCTAACTTTCATGACGAATGGTTAAATTGGGAAAGGAAACGGAGATCGTTATTGTAAAAATGACGAATATCATCAATCCCATGAAGAATCATGGCTATCCGTTCGATGCCCATTCCAAAAGCAAAGCCACTCCATTCATCGGGGTTCAAGTCAACAAGTTGTAAAACTTTTGGATCGACCATACCACATCCCATTATTTCAATCCATTGGTCACTTAACTTTCCGATATTGGGTGCCCGTAAATCAACTTCAAAACTAGGTTCGGTAAAAGGGAAAAAGCTTGGGCGTAATCGGGTTTCAACCTTGTTCCCGAAAAGCTCCTTGAGAAAAAAATCGAGCACTCCTTTTAAGTCCCTGATAGTAACATTTTGATCCACATAAAGACCTTCAGTTTGGTGGAAGTTAGCGGAGTGTGTTGCATCAACTGTGTCTCTACGAAAACATCTTCCAGGAGCTATAATGCGGAGGGGAGGTTTTTCGCGAAGCAGGCTACGGATCTGAACCGATGATGTATGAGTACGAAGGACGAAAGCTTCTTGGTTCTTTTGTTTAATGTTACTCCATTTTGAATCGGGAGAAAAGAATAGAGTATCTTGTTCATCCCTAGCAGGGTGATCTTCAGGAGTGTTTAAAGCATCAAAGCAAAACCATTCGGTTTCAGTTTCTGTGGCTTCCGCTACGGTGAACCCAATTTTACGGAAGATGGAGACGATTTTTCTTCGAGTGTTGGTCAGGGGGTGAGTTCCTCCATTAAAATTTGAAGGTGGAGGTAATGATGGGTCAATTTCTGAGCCTAAAATTTTTAAATCTTCTTTTTCTTCGATGAGGTGAAGAGAAGATTTGAAAATTTCTTCGATCTGTTTTTTGGTAGTGTTAAGCTTCTGTCCAAAAACAGGCCGATCTTCCTTGGCTAACTTTCCAATGCCTTTACCCAGCTGAGTAAGCGAACCATTAGGTCCTAAAATAGTAGCTTTAATTTTATCCCAATCAGGTCGATTCGTAACTGAATCAAGTTTTTGGGTAGCCTCGTCAACGATGGCTTGGAGATCTTTCTCCACGCCGAAAAGAATCGAACAGGCCCTTAGGCCTCGAGGGCGGCTTTCGCTTTAGCCACCAATTCTTTGAATGATTCAGGTTCATGAATCGCAAGTTCAGACATAACTTTACGATTCAATTCGATGTTAGCTTTTGTCAATCCATGAATGAATTCACCATAACGAATACCTTCGGCACGACAGGCAGCATTGATACGGACAATCCAAAGTTGACGAAATTCGGTTTTTCTCTTGCGTCGATGGGAATAAGCGTAAGCTTCACCACGATCTACAGCATCTTTAGCATAGCGAAAAAGACGAGATTTGTTCCCAAAGTATCCTTTAGCTTTTTTAAGAACTTTTTTACGGCGTTTACGGGTAGCGGCTACATTGCGTGCTCGTGGCATAACTTATTTCCTCTTAAATTAAAATATGGGTTTACAAAATGGCTTTGATTACGCGTTTTGCCATACCTTTTGCTAAAACTTGATCCTGCCTGCCAGCTCGAACTTGCTTAGTACTAAGTTTACGGCGGAGATGTCGTTTACTTGGTTTGCGAAATTTAACTTTACCAGATCCAGTGATTTTGAATCTTTTAGCGATGCCTTTGTGCGTTTTATTCATGTTGTTCTAGAAAAAGGATTAACCATAACCTTTTCCCTGTAATCGATCAAGCTCAATAAGGTAATTAATCATAAATTAGCAACCCATGATAACTTTCTAATGAAAACCAGATCGCAAAGACTATGAAAACAACCCAGAGTACCAGTTGAAAAATTTTTCTGTAAAGCCAATAAGATCTGCGGGAATTTGTTGTTTCTCCTCCAAAATCATGAAAATAATTTATTAAATCACGATCCTTTGAGCGATTATCAATTTTCTTATAACTTTTTCCATACGAAGATCTTCTTCGCAAATACCACCATTGAAAAATTCTATGCAACATAAGGAATATTACATTGAAAGAAATATACAATTAAGGTTCAAGATGTTTTCTCCCTGAGATGTCAGCAAAATCAAGCCGGGAGACAGAGGGTTTACCTTGATTAAGTACCCAAAGATCTGATCCGATCTCTGGTTCTTTTTGCTTTAACCATTCTGGGCGGTATTCGAGTTGGTGGTAATTTTGATTTTTAACTTTAGAGAAGAGACTGCCTAACCTTAAAGATCCGGCAAAAGATAAAATGGGTTCCTCTTTACCATCAAAATTATGTGGGAAATTTAAGTTATGAACGGAAAGTCCATCCGATTCAGGATACTTTATCCATTCCTTAGCATATAATGCGGTAGTTTTTGCGGAATTTCTGAGTGAATTTGAAATTTCCCCTTCCACTTTTCCCATATTTTTTCTTATCTTTTCAAAACTTTCTTCAGGTAGTGCCATGCTGGAGGCAAATGCGGGAATCCCCAGTAGTGAACCTTCTAATGCCGCACCCACTGTACCCGATGATAATATCATGGGTAACGTTACATTATATCCAAGGTTGATACCACTGATGACTAAGTCCGGTTCTTTAGGTAAAAGATTTCCAATGGCGAAATTAACACAATCTGCCGGAGTTCCATTTAAAGAGTAGGCATGGCAATCGAAATCCTTGTCCCTTGGTACAGGTTTCAGTTTTTGATGTCTTGATATTGCATGACCAATCCAGCTTTTTTCCTGGTCCGGGGCACATACCAAAACTTCAAAAAGAGCGGAGGTTTCTTCGATTAAAACTCGTAGGAAATTTGAATCGATACCGTCATCATTGGTAATAAGTGCAAGTGGTTTGTCAGCATTCATAAAAAAAGAGGGGAGGGTGTATGATTACACCACTCCCCTCGATAGTAAGATTTAAAAAAAGGGCAATCCCTTAAGAAGATGCCGGCTCGGCATTTTCTTCTGATTGTTCTTCCTTGGAGTCATTCTCTTTGGGAGCTTCCTCCTCAGTTTTGGATTCTTCCATCGCTGCACGACGGCTAAGTTTGACTCGGCCTTTGTCATCAATTCCAATGCATTTTACGATGATTTCATCGCCTAACTTACAAATATCTTCTGTTTTGTTGACACGAAAATCAGCGAGTTCGGAAATATGGCATAGTCCTTCTTTTCCTGGAAGGCATTCCACAAAAGCTCCAAATTCTTTAACTCCGCGAACAATGCCACGATAAGTTTTTCCTGCTTCGATTTCACCCGTAACAAGATCAATCTCCTGGAGTGCTCGGTTCATGGCTTCGGAGTCGCTAGCATAAACACGAATCTTGCCGCTGTTATCCTCATCGATGTCCAGGTTCGCACCGGTAACTTCTGTAATACGACGAATATTTTTTCCGCCAGGGCCGATTAATGCACCAATTTTTTCAGGGTCAATCTGTACCACTTCAATTCGGGGCGCATGATCGCGTAGTTCTTTGCGATGAGTTGGAAGACATTCCTCCATACTTGAGAGGATTTTCATACGTGCTTCCGTGACTTGTTTGACTGCTTCTTTGGCAATGTCAAAAGGCAATCCTTGAATCTTTAAGTCGAGTTGGAATCCAGTAACTCCATCCCTGGTTCCGCAGACTTTAAAATCCATGTCCCCAAAGTGATCTTCAGCTCCGATAATATCGGTAAGAACAACATGCTTGGTAATGTTTCCATCATCATCCATCTCGGTAACAAGACCAGTGGAAATCCCAGCAACGTGTTGAGAAATAGGCACTCCCGCATCCATGAGAGCTAAAGAACCGCCACATACACTTGCCATGGAGGTCGAACCGTTAGATGCCATGATTTCGGAAACGATTCTAATAGCGTAAGGAAAGTCATCCTCAGCTGGTAAAATCGGCAGTACGGATCGCTCGGCTAATGCTCCATGTCCCATTTCACGACGACTGGTAAAGCCAAATCTGCCAGCTTCACCTACAGAAAATGGAGGGAAGTTGTAGTGCAATATGAAAGATTTAGCTGTCGGACCACCGGTCAAGCCATCTAAATCCTGTACATCGCGACTTGTGCCCAAAGTTGACATAACTAATGATTGAGTTTCGCCCCGTGTAAAGATTGCTGAACCATGAACTCTTGGAAGAACACCTGTCTCACAGGAAATTTCTCTAAGGTCAGCTGCTTGGCGTCCATCAGCTCTTTTTCCACGAACTAGAATATTTTCTCGATACACTTCCTCCTGAAGAACTTCGAAAGCCATTTTTACATGGTCAGGGTTGAAATCTTCGCCAAATTTTTCTTCGCAAGCAGTAAGAGCTTCTTCTTTAATGGCATCAACGGCAACTTGTCTTTCCTGTTTCGAATCTGCAAAAATAGCATCTTCTAAACGGTTGCCGGTAATTTCTTTGCACAATGCTAAAATATCATCGGGTGCTTTAACTAATTCGAAGTGTTTCTTTTCCTTACCGCACAATTCAGCCAACTTACGCTGGGCAGAAATGATATCCTGAATTTGTTCGTGGGCGTATTCAAGTGCTTCCACAAAGCGATCTTCGGGCATTTGGTCTGCAGAACCTTCAATCATCATCATTTCCTTTTCACTTCCCACATAGATAAGATCAAGGGATGAATCATACATTTGTTCGTTGGTTGGATTGACCACGAATTCACCATTAATTTCACCAAGACGAACACAACCGATTGGACCATTCCATGGAATATCTGAAATCATAAGGGCTGCCGATGCACCATTTACCATCAATACATCCGCTTCATTTACTTGATCTGTAGAAAGAAGGTATCCAATCACTTGAACCTCATTAAGAAAACCTTTTGGAAAGAGAGGTCTTAATGGACGGTCACATAATCGTGAAGTTAAGATTTCTTTTTCACTCGGACGACCTTCACGTTTGAAATATCCACCAGGGAATTTTCCTGCTGCGGTAAATTTTTCCTTGTAGTCCACGGTGAGCGGGAAAAAGTCCTGACCTGTACGCAGATTTGCTGCGGCAGTAGCTGAGACAAATACATTGGTCTCTCCTAAGGAAATTGTGATAGCTCCACCAGCTAATCCTGCTAAGGTACCAGTAGATATTTGAATGCCAAGTTTTTCGGCGGTTACATTGTGCTTTTGATTCATGTTTTCGTACTTATTTTTTATTTTCGATTATCTTCTTTTTTTCGATCAAACCGAATTGTCTGTTCGAAACTCCAAGTAACAGAATGAAAAAAATCCTATTATAAAATTTGGAGAGAAATTTTGAGGTGAAAACCTCAATTTTTAGAAAAGTGGAATTTATTTACGCAACTCAAGCTTTTCAATAATAGCTTGGTAGCGCTTTAAATCTGTTCTTTTTAAGTAATCTAAAAGTTTTCTCCTGCGGGCTGCCATCATGAGCAGTCCTCGGCGAGAATGAAAATCTTTGCGGTGAGTCTTTAGATGCTCTGTGAGATGGGAAATGCGAGCGGAAAGAAGTGCAATTTGCACCTCGCTAGAGCCCGTATCTTTCTCATGAGAACGATTATCTTCGATTATATTTTGTTTTTTTACTTGTTCAGACATTATTTTTATTAATTTCTCGATGCGTGGAATTCATACTTATGAATTCGTACTCTAGGATGAACCAAAGTACCGTTCCGCCCAATTTTTGCGGTTGCAAGAATTGGAGATCAAGGAGGCAGACCAAAGGAAGGCCTCTAACGCTGAAAAATATTATGCTTAATTCTTACATTTAGACAAGCTAGAAAGCTTCCGCTTGCTACGAGAAGTGGAAAAGGTAAAAATTTACAGATGCAGTGTCTTTATTTTGCTTACGGATCAAATATGAATTTTAAACAAATGGAAACCCGGTGCCCGGGTGCCGTTTATGTATCTCAGGCCCGCCTTGATCATTGGAGTTATTTTATTAATACCAATGGTTATGCAGGTATTGAAGAAAAAACAAATTCATACACATTAGGTTGTGTTTGGGAATTAGGGGAAAATCATCTTCAATCTCTGGATCGTTACGAAGCTGTAAACGAAGGATATTATGATCGGGCTAGAATTCAGGTAATGCTGGTTCCCAGTAGAATTGAAAAAGAAACGGTCGTCTATTTATCTAATAATCGAAAGTATGGTAAACCCGCACCAAATTATCAAAATGAAGTAATTGAAGGTGCGGGTCATGTGGGATTGCCCGAAGATTATATTCAAAAACTTTTAAAATGGAGTTAATCGGATCCTAACTTTGGGTAAGAATAAAATCTTGATATAAGAATTGTAGGTATGAGGAATTGGGATTTTTTTATTGATACGGGGGGGACTTTTACAGATTGCCTGGGAAAG
Organism: Opitutales bacterium; assembly: GCA_028101545.1. Lineage (GTDB taxonomy): Bacteria > Verrucomicrobiota > Verrucomicrobiia > Opitutales > Seribacteraceae > Seribacter. The sequence continues at coordinate 25,392 of JAOHKZ010000015.1, forward strand.
GAAGAGGGCGGAAAAGAATGGAGGGAAAAAGTTCTTTCCCGGGGAAGTTTGACCGGTAAAGTGGTGAAACAATTATCAGATCATGAAATCAAATTGGATGATGACTCCGATTGGCCAAATGATTTTCCATCTGGTTTTGAAGTTCTTATTACATCCCATGAACATGTTTCCGTAAAAGTTGAAAGTTGGAATGTTACGAGTAAAATCCTCCGCTTTTCTGAAAGATTAAAAAAAGTTAAAATTACAGGCGAAACGATCGAACTGTATTCTGGTTGGGAAGCACCTATTTTGGGTATGCGTTTAATTTTAGCCCGCGTGGGGCAAAAACAAAGCGATTGCCAAATACATATGAGATTGGCAACCACCCGTTGTACAAATGCCTTGCTCGAGGATAAAGGTCAAAAGCCGGTTCTTTTCTTAACTGATGGATTTCCGGATTTAATGGAAATCGGAGATCAAAGAAGAATGAACCTGTTTGACCTTATTCCAATAAAGAGAAAATCTTTTACAGGTCCGTGTGTGGAAGTGGAAGAAAGAACAGATCGATCGGGAAAAGTGATCAAAAAACCAAATCTTTCTATTCTCATTCCTCGAGCCTCAGAACTTGTTAAAGAAGGGCATAAAGTTGCGGTCGTTTCTTTTCTTAATTCTTTTCTTAACGAAGAGAATGAAAAAATGGTTGCTGAAGGATTAAAAGAAATTGGATTTCAAACAGTTGTAACTTCTGCCGGGATTCATCCTTTTATGAATTGGTTGCTCCGGTCCGAATCTTCTGTTCTGGAAGGTTATCTTTATCCGATACTTCAAAAGTACCTTGGAGATATTATTTCCGGACTGGGAGAAATGGGGGAACTTTTAATTATGAATAGTTCGGGTGGTTTATTTAGTCGAAAGAATTATCGGGCAATTGATAGTTTATTAAGCGGTCCAGCGGGTGGAGTTGTTGGTGCATGTGCAGTTGCTCGGCGTGCGGGTTTGAAAAAATTTATCAATTTAGACATGGGTGGAACCAGTACAGATGTATCTAGGTTTTCCGGTTCATTTTCTTACCAGTCCATCCAGCATGTCGGCGAAGCAAAATTATCTGGAGTTTCTATGGAAATAGAGACAGTAGCTGCTGGTGGAGGCTCCATATGCAGGGTGGAGAATGGCAGATTAATGGTGGGGCCTGAAAGTGCCGGAGCTTATCCTGGCCCTGCATGTTATGGTTTTGGTGGTCCTCTTTGCTTGACTGATATTAATTTAATTCTTGGTCGGCTCGATAGTAATCGTTTTTCCACACCTGTTTCTATCGAAGCAGCAAGGCAAAAACTTGGACAATGTTCTGATCTATCAGGTTATCCCGAGGAAGAACTGATGAACGGTTTTATTTCCATTGCAGATGAAACTATGGCTAGGGCAATTCGCAAAATCTCAGTTAAGCAAGGATATGATCCAGCTAAGCATGCCCTTGTATCTTTTGGTGGTGCTGGAGGGCAGCATATTTGTGGAGTGGCGCAAAGACTTGGTGTTCACAGGGTTTTATCACCTCGTGATTCAGGACTTCTGAGTGCTTACGGTTTGTCGATGTCTAGGATTGAAAGGGTCGTTGAAAAACCCATTTATCAAACTTTGAACCAAACGGAATTTAGTAAGTTTGAGACTGAATTAATTCAAAAAGGTTTTCAGCTCTTATCAGATTTTTCTGGGCAAGCCGAAGTCAATATTAAGACCGCATTCGTGCGGATGAAAGGCCAGGAATCAGGTTTGGAAATTGATTATCAAAACGGAAACGAAATAAAGGAATTGTATGAAAATAAATTTGAGGATATTTTTGGATACCTTCCTGTTCGAGAGAAAATTGAAATTTATGGACTACGTATTCTTATTGCTTTTCCATACCCGGATTTTGGTCAGGAAGAATTTACTCCTTCTGTAAAGGAATTGAAATTGAATCGATTTAAAGGGGAACATCTTATCAACCGAGATGAACTTAAGGTTGGTCAGTTAGCAAAAGGACCCTGTTTGGTTGTCGATGATTTTGGAGCTCTGTGGATAGAAAAAGGTTGGCGTGGAATTAAAGGAGATTTGGGAAGTTTACTGGTCGAGAAAATTTCCAATGTTTGTAATTTGGAAAATGAATTGATGGTAAAAAGAGAATTATTTACCAGCAGGTTTTTTTGTCTTGTTGAAGAGATGGGAGCTCAATTAAAAAGAACCGCAATCTCTGTCAATGTCCGTGATCGACTAGATTTCTCTTGTGCTCTTTTGGATCGTAATGGATACCTTGTTGCCAATGCACCCCACATACCCGTTCATCTTGGTGCCCTTGGACTGTGCGTTAGAGAATCAATAAAACTTTTCCCACATTTGCACCGGGAGGATATTATTGTAACCAACCATCCTGCTTACGGTGGATCTCACCTTCCTGATGTTACGGTTTTTGCACCTCTATTTTCCAGCAGTAATGAAATTATTGGTTTTCTTGCAAACCGTGCTCATCACGCAGAGATTGGAGGGGTTTCTCCGGGTTCCATGCCCGCGAATTCGAAAAATTTACTAGAGGAAGGAGTTGTGATATCCCCTCAATATCTTTTTCAGGGAGGTCGTTCATGTATGAATGAAATTTCAGAGTTACTACGAGATTCCGAGTTTCCTACTCGTCAGCTAAATGATAACTTGGACGATTTATCTGCTCAAGTTGCATCCTTAAGGCTAGGCTTAAAAGAGATGAAGGTTATGGAGTCTGAATATTCACATGCTACTCTGAAGGAACAAATGCATAACCTGCGAACTGATTCTGCAATTAGTTGTGAGAAGTTTTTAAGTGGATGGGGGAATGGTTCTCTATCTTCCACTCAATTTCTCGATGATGGAGATCAACTTAAACTTGTTATAGAAATAAAAGACGGGAAGGCTCTGTTTGATTTTTCTGGAACTTCATCTTTTAGGAAAGACAATTTGAATGCAACTGTGGCAATAACCCAAAGTGCAGTTTGTTATTGTTTGCGTGTTTTAATCAATAAAGAAATCCCACTTAATGAAGGACTTTTAAAGCCCATTACTTTTGTTATTCCTAAAGGCTCGATACTAGCCCCACCTTTTTCCAAAAATCCGGATATGTGCCCTGGAGTGGCTGGAGGAAATGTTGAAGTCAGTCAAAAACTCGTTGATTTAATTCTCGGTGCTTTCGAGCGGGTTGCATGTTCGCAGGGGACGATGAATAATATTACTTTTGGTAATCAATCCTTTAGTCATTATGAAACTGTTGGTGGTGGTTCGGGTGCGATGATTGGACAAGAGGGAACCTCTGCGGTTCAGGTTCATATGACCAATACCGCAATTACAGATCCAGAAATTCTTGAATCCCGTTTTCCCGTTCGACTTATCGGATTTAAAATCAGAAAGTTTTCGGGAGGACATGGGACCTGGAATGGAGGAGATGGAATGGAACGGGTGTACGTTTTTGAAGAAAAAACAAAGCTGAGTCTTTTAACTCAAAATCGGAAGAACAAAGCCGATGGAATAGGTGGTGGTTGCGCAGGTCAAACCGGTGAACAATTCATTATCCGGCAAGAAGGAAAAACAGAAAGTTTAAAATCAATTGATTCCACGGTCATGAATCCTGGGGATCGTTTGATCTTACGAACACCGGGTGGGGGAGGTGCGGGTTTACCTGAAACCCTGGCTTAATTAAAATTTGGGATTAGAGAGTTTTTTCCTCCACTTGGAAATAAGTAAAGATGCTTTCTCAGTTCCGTTCTCAATAGTTTCAAAAGTGTTTTTGGGTAGATTTATGAGTTGCTCAATTTTTTGAATCCACTCACCTTCCTGAAATAAAATATTACTAATTTCAAATCCTGGAATATTTTTTTTAACAAAATTTCTCATCGGGGTGGATTCTCGAAAGCCATCTCGAAAAATTCCAATAAGAGGTTTTCTTGCACCCCAAACTTCGGATACAGTTCCATATCCCACTTTTCCTACCACACCATCAGAGAGTTGAATAAGGTCTGGGAAATGAAAATCATTTTTTTGTGGGAGTAAGATGAAGTTATCCTCTTTTTCAATCTGCTGGTAATCACCTGTGATCAGATAAAAATGTTTTTCGTCTTTTTTAATTTTTTCCAGAAAAGAAAACTTCTGTGCAATACCTCCCGTCGTGATTAATATAATGGGTTTATTCAGACCAATCCCCAATTGTCCACTTGTCTGTTCCTTATTCTGTTGGTGTGGTCGAAAAATTGGATTTATTTGAACAAGGTGTTTTTGCGGTTGGCAAACCGGATTTGTTTGAATGTGCAAATCTGCTTTCTCGAAGATATTTTTGAGTTTGTTAATGGGGTCTTTAAAATTTTTATTTTCGGAAAGGTAGCTTTCATAAATCCAGTCCCAAGTAAAATTCTCTAGCAGGCAGGTCGGAATTTTTAATTTATTTCCCAAATGAAGCCCAAGTGGAGATATATCACAAAAAATAAAATCGAGTAATTCCTTTTCCAAAATTTCAATGATCGGGTCGATCTTTTCTTTTTTGAAAGAAAGAAAATTTGCGAGCCTATTTATTGTAAGGTTGAGATCGTGTAAAAAAGGAGATTTTTGAACCAGGCCAATGTCTGTTTCAACATGGTGGTAAGTGAATGAAATCCCGGTAAGGTTTTCTTTAAAAAACCAATTGGGTAAGGTACTGAAAATTAAGAGATTTAAATTTTCTTTTTGAGACAACTTGTTCAGTAAAGCGATGGAACGGGTGGCATGTCCAAATCCATGCGAAGTAATAAAACACGCAATTCTCAAAACTTGATTACAGTCCGAATATCAATTCCAAATATGTTTGCAATTGTTCAGTCGGAAAGAATTGACTTCCCTTTTGAACCGTCAGCCTGCGGCAGGGCTTTTTTTGCGTGTCGGAATTAAATTTAAGGATTTTAATTTGTTTCTCTTTTGCAGCAATCATAGCTTCAACAGGTTTTATTTGGATAGGGATTCCATAAGGTCCAAATGTAACAATCCATCCATTGTTCATGGAGGTTGTCTTAGGCGTCGTCAGGGTGGGGTACCGTTTGATAAAATCTGGTGTATTTTTTGTTTTTACCTGTACGATTACTGTGGTTGGTAAGGATTTTATAAAATCAATAGGATTCGAAAGAGATTTATTTTTGTATTTCGAATAAAATGCCAAGGGATCGAGTCCTACTAAATTAAACCCACTAAAATTTTCGTGTCGATTTTTAGAACTAAAAGATTTTTTATCGTACCAATTCTGAAATTTATCTGTCAACCTAAGCCCAATTTCAAAGTGCAAATGTGATCTTTCGAGTGGAATTCGATATCCCGAAGACGAGTTCCCCATTTTACCAATTGCCTGAGCTATGACCACAGTACTTCCTCTTTTTAAATTTGGAGTGATTGCATCCAAGTGGGCGTAGAGGGAATAAAGGGGAGGATTTAATTTTGGGTGTTCTAGAACAATATATTTGCCATAGGCACTGTAGGATGGTGTTGGGTTTACATAACTAACCACTCCATCCATAGCTGCATAGATTGAATCCTCTGGCTTACCTCCTCTATCTCTTTTGACTGGATATAAATCTAAGCCTTCATGAAACTTGTATCCGTTGTTTCGAACACAACCATAAGCACCAGATGTGAATTTTTTATCCGGACCAGTTTTTTGTAGAAAAGTCGAATAGCCTAGGCCTCGTGCGAAGGCGGGGTTCGGGGTAGGCCAAGATAATTTAAAACTCGGTGAATTTGCTCCATGACCTAAGTTCGAAAATAACAGACCAATACTAAGAATAAAAGTAACAATATACATGTAAAAAGTATTTTACTTTACCTTCTATTGTCTTCTAGTTCGGCTTTGATGTGAAAAAGTGAAACGGTGAGTTCTTGGTAAAGCATCATCGCATTTTCTTCGGAAACAACATTCGAAAGAACAAAGGGGAGCACACCATTAGTTATTGCCTTTTCGATAGGGTGAACCCCAACGATTTGACCCCCGATAACTAAGTGTAATCTTCTACCAATATTTCTAATTGTTTCTTTTTGAAGGTCAATGGCACTTCGCCTGTCTAATCCAAACCATAGAGCATACCTACGATCTAGTGGATCGTCTGATAAGATATTGTCAACTGAGCCAATCCGTAAATTCGTGAAGTCATATTCGTCTAATATTGGAATAGGGGCTGATCCTTCAAGAAAAACTCTTGGTCTCATGGTAATTTTCTTTGGGTCTGAACGAGATTTACGACATGATCCCAAGATAGAAAACGATAAAATCGATAAAAACTGGCTCCTATTTAGGAGGGAGAAAGATTTAGTTTTGGAGTTCAAAAGGGATACAATAAAAGAAAAGTGATTATTAATTTTCTATTGTGATTAATGCATTACATAGGTTTGATTAAATATAAAAGCATTAAAAAAGAAAATTTTAAATCAAAATCGAAGAAAATATGAAAAAATGGTGTATTAAAAATATTGGAGTTGGAATTATTTTAGTAGATGTACAAGATAGTTTATTAACGGCTATTAAAACCAAGGATTTTTTAACAGATGCTTTGATTACATTAATTCAATCAATTAAAATATTTAAAATTCCATTATTTGTGACTGAGCAAGTACCTCATAAACTTGGATCGACTTCGGAAACTCTACTTTCTCATTTACCTCATTCGGATAGAATTCCTAAAAGTAGTTTTTCTGTATTTGGTTCGCAAGAATTCGTGGATGCATTAAGGGGCCAAAAACTCAATCATTTAATTTTTACCGGTATTGAAACTCCTATATGCATTTATTTAAGTGCAATTGATGCATTAAAACAAGGATATGAAGTTACTGTTTTATCAGATTGTGTAGCTGCGAGAAGATCAGAAGATCAACAAGTTGTTTTTGATACATTGGACAGAGCAGGTTGTCATATTATTCCACTTGAAAGCTTTTTGTATGGTTTTTTAGGCTCTTCTGAACACCCAGATTTTGGTGAGATTAACACATTGGTTCGAAACCGAAATGCAAATGATTAATACTATTTCTTCACCTTGATATGTTAGCCTTTACAAATTCGGCAACCCTCCAAGGAGTCGTTGCAGTTCCCGTAACAGTTGAGGCCAATGGTGGTGAGAAAGGGGAGCCTCGCTGTGTTTTAGTCGGTTTGCCTGACACTGCAGTTAAGGAGTCTTTAGACCGAATTCTTTCAAGCCTAGCTAATTCTGGATATAGTCGTCCACGAACACGTGTGACTATTAATTTAGCACCCGGTGATTTAAGGAAAGAGGGAGCAGCTTTTGATTTGCCAATAGCTCTTTGTCTATTGTCTGTAATGGGACATTTACCTGCAGATTTGCTCAAAAATTTTTTAATTGCTGGAGAACTTGCATTATCGGGTGAGACTCGTTCTATTAAAGGTGGTTTATCCATGGCTATGCTTGCCAAAAAGCAGGGGGCCCGCGGAATAATTCTCCCCAAGTTGTCCGCTCAGGAAGCAAGTTTATTAGAGGGGATAGATGTCTTTGAGATTGGTTCTTTAGCTGAAGCAGTTAAATTCCTTAATAATCAATCATCTAAGAGCCCTCTTGAAATCAAGAAAAGTTATTTTACAGATGAATCCAAGACAATGGATTACTCGGATTTTTCAGAAGTTAAGGGGCAATTTAATGTTCGAAGAGCAGTTGAGGTAGCAGTAGCAGGCGGGCATAACTTTCTTATGCTTGGTCCACCCGGTTCAGGGAAATCGATGATTGCGAAGAGGATTCCTTCTATTCTGCCAAAACCTAGCACGGATGAGTTTTTGGAAATTTTAAATATACATTCGGCTGCTGGTAGTTCTGTTTTGAATACGGGAATGTTTTTTCGTCGACCGGTTCGCTCTCCTCATCATACTATTAGTGATGTCGGCTTGTTGGGAGGTGGAAGTATACCCGGGCCTGGAGAGATTTCATTGGCCCATAACGGGATTCTTTTTCTGGATGAACTTCCCGAGTTTAAGAGATCCGCACTTGAGGTAATGAGACAACCTTTGGAGGATGGCGAGGTCACTATTTCTCGCAGTGCAGGTAAGATCACTTTGCCCAGTCGTTTTATGCTGGTTGCTGCTATGAATCCTTGCCCATGTGGTTATTTGGGAGATGCAACAAATGATTGTCGATGTTCTATGCCCCAAATTCAACGCTATCGTTCCCGGGTGAGTGGCCCTTTGCTCGATCGAATTGATATTCATGTGGAAGCACCGGCGGTGAGTGTTGAGGATTTGCAAAATGAAGTGCAGGGGGAATCATCCGGTAAGATAAGAGAAAGAATTGAAAATTGTAGAATAATTCAGTCCAATAGATTTCAAGAAACAAATATTTCTTGCAATGCAAACTTGACGCATAAAATGCTACCTGAATTATGCAAGATTGAAGCAAGGGAAGCATCCACCTTAAAGCATGCTATGAATGAACTTTCCTTATCTGCTAGAGCATATGATAAGATACTAAAAGTATCTCGAACAATAGCGGATCTTGACAATTCAGAAAATATTCGGATGAAACATTTGTTGGAGGCTATTCAGTATAGAAGTTTAGATCGCTCTCTTATTCTTTAAAAATGTCTTTACATATAAAAAATCTATATTTATAACAAAATTTATATACTAGAATATTATTATTATGAATATAGACGAAAATATAAGTATTAAAGAATTACAGGCTCTAAAGCGAAAAATAGAAAAAAAAATATCCTTCAAACAATCTGGAAAAGAAGATTTGAGTAAATTTTATGAAATGATCAAGAATGATCATGCACGGCACAAAAGAGAAGATGGAAGAAAGGTTTTTCGGGGTGTGGTTGATTACTTAGAATGTTACATCAACGGATTGCCGCCGATAGCCAAAGCCAGTTTTTATGAAAGATTTGGAATAAAGGGAAAGCGTTCAAAGATTACACCTGAAATAATTCAGAAAGTAAAAGAATTACTCGGACAAGGTGCAACCTTGCAAGTGGCTTCGGATGAGGTAGGTGTTTCACCCGCTACTTGCCAAAAAATTAAAAAAGGTGATTACGACTCCTGAATCCTGCTTATGAATTTTAGACCACAACTTTCGGGTTGTGGTTTTTTTGTGTTTTGAAATAAGGAATTATTTGAATGGTCATAAAAATTAAAGGAGAATTTTACCTTAATCGTGCCGAAGCAGTTTCCTATATATTGCAAGGTTATAATGCAAAGTGGTGCTTTGCCCGCTGGAGTAGGGATGAAATTGCTTTTTCTTTTGAGACAAAACAAGGTGTTCGGGATCGATTACTTCTCCCGGCTTACAAATCAAAAAACAGTAAGACTGTAAGAATTCGAAAATTTGAAATTGACGAATATTTTAATACGAAATGAAATTTAGAATTCTTCTTCGTCTGGGATATCGAGTTTATGCATGGTAGTCTCTTCGCCTTTTGAATCAACGGTTATGACTTTCATGATTTTACAATCTTTACCTTGTGCTTCAAATCTTTTTGGTTCTCCATCCGGGCCAATAATTTGAAGAAGGCCCGGTTTTTTGTCGATCTCAACACATTCAAGCAAGTCTTTCCCATTGTAGCCTTCTTCGTGGGATGTTGAGTATAATCCATCAGGATGAACAAAGCAGACAATTCGACCGTAGCGAATAGTTGCTCCTCTTTTATGTCGAACTATATCTCCTTTTTCGAAAAGTTTCTTGGTGAAAAGCTGTTTTCTAGGTGTGTAGTGTTTAAGCTTAGACCTTTTGGCTTTAAAAGTTTTCATTCCATCGGAACCTTTGACCAACGGAGTTAGTTCATCGGGGTGAACCTCCACACATTCAAGTGTCGGGTCTCCGGGATTATCTTGGAGAATCATTAAAACTTCACCACATCTCTTTTTACCTTTTGATGAGACCGTTTCGCGAACAAAATCTCCAATTTCTATTTCTTTTTTCTTTTTTTTCTTTTTTGATCCTATTGCCATAGTAATTGATTATTTCATTGATCCAGTTTGTGCGAGCCTTTTTGTTCGGCAGTCTGAACATATACAAAATTTACCATGTCCGTAGTCGCCGGGTGAAGGAAGGTCTTCAAAAAGAGGTGTTGAGGTTTTAGTTTTTGGAGTAGTTTTTGTTTTGATAGGGGAAGGCGATTTTGTTTTCATCGCAATATTTTCTGATTCCTCTGCTTTTCTTTTTGCATAGGCTAACCTTTGCATTTTTCTAAGTTCAAATAAATAAGCTACTCCATCCTTAAAATCGGTATCATCCATTGCGATTGATCCTCGCATCGTGCCTTTGTTTGAGGGTGAGATTGCTAGGATATTTCCTTTATGTCCGATCGCAACTACTTCTCTTCCGGCAGGAAGCATGGACGAACCAATGGGTTGTCCCGATTTTGAATATATATTAAATTTCACATCTTTATTAATAGTAACTGCTTGCAAAGGAAAAACGGATTTCGGAATTGCGTTCCAATTTTTTACGGCGTTTAGCAATTCTGGGGTAAAAGTAGCTTTTTCGGGCTTTGTGGGGGTTGGTTTCTTGGGAGGTTGAGGAGGCTTTCTCTCGACTTCCAATGGTTTTTGGGGAGTCGGTTTTGGTTCGGGAGGAGTCGGTTTTGCTTCTGTTACTTCCTCAATTTTCTCAGGTTTAACCTCGCTACTTTGATTGTTTTCAGCATCTTCTGCATTATTTTCCAACATTTCGCATGATTGAAACAAGAGGAAACTCAAAAATAAAAGTGATGTTATTAAACGCATTGGTGAATTTGACGAAAAAGTAGTAGTTTTGGCAAGAATTTATCTCAATGAGTTGGACTTAGTTGGATAAATTATAAAAGATAACCTTTAAAAATTATGAGGCCGTTTTTTTCATCCAACAAAAAAGTATGCATATTTTAAATACGATTTTTTACCTATTCATAGCGATTAATGTACTGGCGGTTCAGTTTTTTTCTGACGCATGGGGCATTTTAACAATTGTGATATGTATTTTAGGAGCGAGTCTGAGTTTAGTTTGCTTTATTAATGATTTGTTGATCAAGCCAAAGCAGCGGCAACGTGAAGAAAATAAAAAGATTGAGGAAGAAAAAAATACTTTGATGGATGACTTGGAAAAGGAAGCAATCCGGAGAAAGCAGAAGGATCGTCTTCAGCAAAATTAAAAAGTGAAACCCTTTCGAATTGTACCCCAAAAAACTTCCGGACTTCCATCCGGGATTCCCTACATAATCGGAAACGAGGCAGCGGAGCGTTTTTCTTTTTATGGTATGAAGACAATTCTTGCCATTTTTATGACCCAATTTCTTTTGGATGAAACAGGCAATCCAGATTTTATGTCTGAGGGTGAAGCAACAGTCTGGGTCCATACCTTTGTTACCGCTGTTTATTTTACCCCTTTGCTCGGATCTTTTCTAGCCGATGCCTTTCTGGGGAAATATAAAACCATAATTTATTTATCGATTGTATATTGTCTTGGTCATTTATCTTTGGCATTGGACGAGACCCGATTTGGCTTAATGGCTGGATTAAGTTTAATTGCAATCGGAGCGGGTGGAATCAAAGGTTGTGTATCAGCACATGTTGGAGATCAGTTTGGATCTGAGAATGGTGGACTTCTGGAGAAGATTTATGGCTGGTTTTATCTCTCGATTAATTTGGGTGCTTTTGCCTCCACTCTTTTAACTCCCTGGCTTTTGGAAAATTATGGTCCGGGAGTGGCATTTGGTGTGCCGGGATTACTTATGTTGATTGCCACCCTAGTTTTTTGGGCAGGTCGTCATGATTTTGCCCATATTCCCGCCCGTGGTTCTGAGTTCATGCGTGAAACCTTTTCCACGAACGGATTGAATACAATTGGGAAACTCATGGTCATTTATTTGATGGTTGCCGTGTTTTGGGCATTATTTGATCAGACTGCTTCGAAATGGGTCTTCCAGGCAGAGCAAATGGACCGAAACTTTCTGGGGATTGAATGGCTGTCTTCTCAGATTCAGGCAATTAACCCAGCATTAATCCTTATTTTCATTCCCTTTTTCTCCTGGGGCTTATACCCGGCGATCAACCGTTTTTTTCCACTCACTCCCTTACGCAAGATAGGGATTGGATTTTTTCTTGTGGTTCCATCCTTTTTGATTCCTGCATGGATTGAATATCGAATTGGCTTGGGGGACACTCCTGGGATCGGTTGGCAATTACTATCTTATTTATTGCTTACTGCAGCGGAAGTGATGATCTCTGTAACCTGTTTGGAATTCTCCTACACACAGGCACCCCGTCCGATGAAATCGTTAATTTTTGGGCTTTTCATGGCCTCCGTCGCCTTGGGCAATTTATTTACCAGCCTGGTGAATATTTTTATTCTTAATGAGGACGGATCAAGTAAATTAGAAGGTCCTGCCTATTATTTGTTCTTTGCCGGAGTTATGATGTTTACTGCAATCATATATGTTCCAGTTGCCATGAAGTATCGGGAAAAAACATACCTACATGAGTAATACCTGAGTCGGCTACCTACTAGGTAAACTTTAGATCCTTAACTATGTTGCAACTTTCCAATTGTTTGATTTTATCGAGAATTTTTTTCTTTTGAAAAGAAAGTTCCTGTTTAACGGGTCCACCAGAAGTTTTAATGTAGAGGATTCCACTCGATGGCTGAAGCCTCTCGGGTGCACATTTCATAAAAAGTTTTTTTCCGACAATTTTCTGCCAATTTTCTGAGATTGATTGTTCGGGAGTTTTTTCTTGGCCCATCCCCCAGTTAGCCCAGGTTTTTTCAATTAATTCTTTCATACTCAGGGGCTCACGGTGCTTGCTTAAGTCTTCCCCCATGGGCAATTCGAGAAAATTCGCAAGCAATCTTCTTTCATTGAAAGAAGTTAACTTTTTGTAATTTGAATGCTTGGACTCCACAATTGTATAAATATTGATCTTCTACTAACGATGAATCAATGCTATGTAAATCATACCTTTCAATTTACCATATATTTAAAAAAAAATAATTCATATATAAATGATCATTAAACCAAGAATTAAGGGCTTCGTATGTATAACCTCTCACCCGACTGGTTGTCTGGAGAATATTCGTGAACAGGTAGCCTATGCAAAGAGCCAGGAAATTATTTACGCTCATAAACCTAAACGTGTTTTAGTGATTGGCTCTTCAACGGGGTATGGCTTATCTTCCAGAATTACTGCGGCTTTTTCATGTGGTGCAGATACGCTTGGAGTTTATTTTGAAAGACCTCCCGCAGGTGAACGAACTGCAAGTGCAGGATTTTATAATTCCGAGGCTTTTTGCAAGTTGGCTCAAGAGGAAGGCTTACAAGCTGTGGATGTAAATGGGGACGCTTTTTCAAATGAGATCAAAGATGAAGTGGTGGCAAAGGCGAAGGAATTTGGCGGGCAGTTTGATCTGGTCGTGTACAGCCTTGCCTCTCCCCGTCGGACGGATCCAGAAGATGGAACTTCTTACCGTGCATGCCTAAAACCCATCGGGGCAATTTATAAAAACAAGACTTTGGATACGGATAAAGAATTGGTTAAGGATGTCACTATTGACCCTGCCAATGAGGATGAAATTTTACAGACCGAAAAAGTTATGGGAGGGGAAGACTGGGAACTTTGGACGGATGCCCTGCTTGAAGCTAACCTGCTTGCTCCTGACTGCCTGAACATAGCTTATTCCTATATAGGTCCGCAAGTCACCCAACCTATTTATAGAAATGGAACCATTGGACGGGCTAAATTACATTTGGAGAACTCAGCTGCCCGAATTTCAGAGAAGATGGGAAATGCCGGTTCGGGGAAAGCCTTTGTCTCCGTAAACAAGGCACTGGTAACCCAGGCAAGTTCTGCGATCCCTGTTGTTCCATTATATGTCTCCATTCTGTATAAAATCATGACGGAGATGGGCACGCATGAAGGATGTATTGAACAAACCTGTAGGTTATTTAAAGATCGCCTCTATGGAGAAGGGGAAACTTTGGTGGACGATGAGAATAGAATCCGATTGGATGACTGGGAAATGGATCCGGTGGTTCAGGAAAAAATAATTGAGATTTGGCCGAGCATTACCACTGAAAACTTGAAGGAATTAACCAGTTTTGGGCTTTACCAGGAAGAATTTTTAAAATTATTCGGATTTGGCAGAACTGATGTTAATTACGAATTAGAAGTCGATCCTTCAGCACCATTGTAAGCTTTTCCAATTAAAAAGAGTACGGGTGAATCCGGTGCCTGGTTGCTTGGTTTTTTTTGAACAGACCAGTTTTCCTTTTTTGTAAGTTTTTCAATTTCTGCAAATTCCCTTTGTCCACCATCGTGCCCCCGGTATGCGATCAGGGAAATTATTCCATCATCGGACAAACAAAGCTGTGCCTGCCTAAGGGCAGATAATGTGGAGTTGGGTTTAGTGATAAATTTTTTATCTCCTCCGGGTAAATATCCAAGGTTAAATATGACCGCTTTAATTTTCCCGAGCATGGCAACCGGCACATGCTCAAGCATTTTACTATGGCAGGATTGAGTAAAAACTACCCGGCTTACGAGTTGCTGTTTTTCCAGCAAGCGGGTGCCTTGTTCGATTGATTCTTTTTGAATATCAAAGGCATAGACTCCTCCGTCCTGCCCGACTTTTTGGGCAAGGAATTGAGTGTCGTATCCATTACCCAATGTTGCATCTATCACGAAATCTCCGGCATGAACAATCTTATCCAATTCGCTATGTGCCTGTTCAGTCAATCTCATCAATTTTTAATTATTTAAACCGATTTAAATTTGCCTCGGATGGAAGGGGGTGATCATCCAAAAGAAAATCAGTCATTATTTTTGCATAGTGCGGAATAGTTGAAGTTCCCCTTGATCCAAAACCATTAAAAAGAAATAAATTTTTATGGTTCGGGTGGACTCCAATGATCGGATGCCTATCCTTAGTCCCAGATCGAACACCGCTTATATGTTGCGGGAAATCTTTTTTACTGAAATCAAAAAAATCACATTTTCGTAATATTTCTTTTTTCCCCTTTTCAGTCGGGCCGGAAACCAGATTTTGATGATCCCATGTGGAGCCCAAGTGGGCATAATCTCCAAAGCCCGGTAGATGCCATGAACCATTGCTCAGCGCCAAATCAATTCCAGATTGAACGGTCAAAACTTCTCCCCTGGCCGGAGCAAAAGGAAGATCTTTAAACCATGGGTTTTCATGCACTCGAAAGCCTTCACAGAAAATAATTTTCGGTGAATCTTTTTGATTTCTCATCTCAAGCGAAGAGTTTTTCCATGCCTTTTTTTTAAGTAAGTAATCTTTACTCGCTTGAAGAAAACGGGGTACGTCGAGTTGCCAGGCATTCTTTGTGATTCCTGCACCTAGGGGAGCTTGTATGCCCATTTTCTGAAAATGAGCAGTACTCCATTGTCCATTTTGAAATTCACTGAAATCGGGATTTTTTTCTATTTCATTCCAGGTATTTTTTTGTTTCTGGGAAATGAAAATACGGTGAAGTGGGATAGATCGGTAAAAGGTTTTTCCCCATGCCCGTTCGCACTGTCGGAAAAATAATTCATTTTCCATCAGGCATTCTTTAATCATGAAAGGAGGATTGAGTTTTGGTCCGATTAACGGATTGACCAACCCCACAGAAACAGCACTTGCAGAATGGGGTAGACCTGCATCGATCACCGTTACTTTTTGCCCACGGGCAATAAGATAATGGGCCATTACAGAACCCGCAAGTCCATGCCCAACGATAATAAAGTCAGTCATGGGTAAAATGAAACAAATCGTAAATCTCCTTGCGACCCGGTCGGGTAATGACAAAATTAAGGAATATGTTCAATCGTTTGTTAATTGGATTTGGTCTCTTACTTTTTGTATTGCTGGGTTTTACAATATGGGAATATTTGAATAAAGACTCTAGTGAATTTGTGCAAACTCTCAACTCGCAAGAAGCTACAGACCAAAACGAAAAAATGGTTCCTCTTTTCAACCCCAAACAAAACCTGAAAGAAGAGACTTTTTTTCCTGAGCAGAGCGAACGGGAGTTTGATTTGAGTATGTTAATGGATTCTCCGATACTTGAAGACTTAACTCTCGGATTTGCTACCACCCAAGACATGCAGGCATTCCTTAAGGAGGCAAAAGCGAATGGATTTGTAGTAAAAGATCGATCGGCAGAATTGAAAACGGTTCGATTAAGAGTTTCGGATCTGGATAAGGCATCTCGTTATTTTGATAAAACGGATAAAGGGGAAGAACCTCATTATAATTACCGGATTCGAGCACCTGAATTACCCCGTGCTGAATTTCTTGAAGGGGAGAAAGGATTTGGTTCCACTGCAGATGACTGGATGGGTACTCCGCAAGACAGGCAGGATTGGGGCAGGGGGGTAAAAGTGGCTATTCTTGACTCCGGAATTGATCAAGCCCATTCCAATTTGAATGGCGTTGCTATCGAGGAAATTGATCTGATTGGAGGGGGGAGCTCCAAAGGGCATGGCACTGCGATTGCATCGATTATTGCGGGGAATGATCTGGGTAAATGGGGAGTCTCTCCATCTGCATCCCTACTTTCCATTCGGGTACTCGATGGGGAAGGTGAGGGAGATTCTTTTACCGTGGCCAAGGGAATTGTGGAAGCGGCGAACCAGGGGGCTCAGGTAATCAATTTGAGCCTCGGTGGAACGGAAGGAAGTACTGTGCTTAAAAACGCGGTCGATTATGCACGCGAGCGGGGTGCAATTGTTGTGGCCGCGGTCGGTAATGAAGGAGTGAAAGGAGTATCCTACCCGGCAAAATTTGAAAATGTGGTTGGGGTCACCTCCGTCGATGCCAATGGTAGGCAATCCACCTTTGCCAATTATGGGGATGGGGTGGATATAGCCGCACCCGGGGTTGGTGTATTTACCGCTTGGGAGGATGAAGGCTTTGTTTCCTTTAGTGGGACATCCACAGCAACTGCATTTGTGAGTGGTGCCTTGGCCGCGGAGATTTCGAAAAACCCCAATCTTTCACCTAATCAAACGATTGAATTACTCTATAAATATTCCAATGAATCCGAGAAGCCGGGCTTTGATGAATTTACTGGGAACGGCATTTTAAATGTCGGACGGATTGAAAATCGGAATGTACCTGATTTACATGACGGTGCGATTGTCGGGTATTATTTTGACCCCGAGGAAATGAAGGGTGGAACCACACCATTTCTTGTATCGGTTCAGAATCAGGGAACCGCTTGGCTTAACAATGTCAGTTTGGAAGTGGAATATCGGGGAGTGGTGAAAAATTATATCTTTAATAATTTAAACCCCGGTGAAACAAGGAGTGAAAAATTATTTCTGGATGGAAGCGGCGAGTCGGGCAAAGGGGTAAGGATTTCATCACAACTTCGACTGGGTGGACAGACTGATGTTAACCCGGAAAATAATACCCGGGTAAGTACCATTTCGCTTCCCGACTAGTTGTTTTTCATCAAATAAATAAGGAAAACAGTTTTTATTCAGGCAGTAATTTGTGGGGTAATTGGTAAGGAGTAAGGCGATAGAGTGGGCGATCAATTCCAAGTTGTCCCCATTGTGAAGATCCAAAACTTTTTAATGAACCATCATTCATTTTTACCAATGTATGCTTCGAGCCACAGGCAATATCATTTACTCCATTGTTGATCACTTTCACAGGTACTAGGCTTGAATTAAAATCTCCAGTTCCCAATTGTCCGTAATCATTATTCCCCATGGTCCAAAGCGAACCGTCTGATTTTACAAAGGCACTGTGTTTGGAACCGGCTCCTATTTTCACAACACCCGAACTGATTAATTGTTTGGGAGTTATTGAATTATTGATGGTACCGTCACCCAACTGGCCATCTTGATTTTTACCCATTCCCCAAAGGGAACCGTCGGTTTTTAAAAACAGGGTATGTATGTATACTGCCACCTGAGTCACATTTTTATCCACCACTTTAACGGGTGTGAGTCGATGGGTAGTTGTACCATCTCCAATGCTTCCCTCGTTGTTGTAGCCCATTCCCCAAAGGGAACCGTCATTCTTAATAAACATGGTATGTCCAAATGCTGCGACTTGAGTCACATTATTATCCACTACTTTTACGGGGCTAGTTCGATTGGTGGTTGTTCCATCCCCCAATCTTCCATTATCGTTATTTCCCATTGACCAGAGAGAACCATCATTTTTAACAAATGCAGAGTGTTTTTGACCTGCACTCGCATAGCTTGCATTTTCATCCAGCACTTTAACGGGGGTGGTTCTATGGGTGGTGGATCCATCTCCAAGGTTTCCGCTTACATTATCTCCCATGGCCCAGAGGGAACCATCATTTTTGATAAAAAGGGAATAATTCTCGCCCCCTGAAGTATAAGTTACATTTTCATCCACCACTTTAACGGGTGTGAATCGAGGGGTAGTAGTACCATCTCCCAATCTTCCATTTCCATTATTTCCCATGGCCCAAAGAGAACCATCATTTTTTATGAACAGGGAATGATCATTTCCCTTATTATTCAATTTAGTTATGCCTGAACTGATGATTTCGGTGGGTGTGGGATAATGCAGGGTTACACCATCTCCCAATTGGGCTCGATCATTTCTTCCCAAAATCCATAGGGTACCATCGATCTTTTCATAAATCAGGCACCTATCTCCCGCACTCATCCGGCTAACATTACTAGACACTTTAATCGGGGAGAGAATTTTCTCATTCACTGAACCGGTTCCCAGTTGTCCGTAATTATTAGAGCCCATACCCCATAATTCACCGTTATCTAAGAGGTAGTATGAATTATCAAAATAAGCATCAACTTTAACCACATTGGAATGAATCAATTTTGTTGGTGTGGTTTTTTGGGTGGTAGTACTATCCCCTAATTGCCCCGTCTCATTTTTTCCTATTCCCCAGAGTGATCCATCGGTTTTAATAAAAAGGGTAAAGCCTACCCCCGATGCGATTGCCTGAACACCGGATTCGATAATCTTGACCGGTTGATGATGATCTGTGGTTGTTCCATCTCCCAATTGCCCATTTAGATTTCTTCCCATTCCCCAAAGAGAACCATCATTTTTAATAAATAGAGAATGTTTATGACCTGCCACCATAGCGAGTACATTTTTGGAAATGATTTGTACGGGGTTGGTTTGAATATTGGTATGCCCCAGCCCTAATTGCCCATTCGAATTTCTTCCCATCCCCCAGAGTGATCCATCCTTTTTCAGAAAAAGAGAATATCCATCACCAGCTGAAATTGCGGATACATTTGAATCCAGAATCCGGTATGGAATTTGAATATTCTTACCTTCTGGCTTAATCTGAGAGTCTCCATTCCATCCCATTCCCCAAAGAGATCCATTATTTTTCAGAATAAGGGCATGTGACCAATTATTTGAAATAGATGAAACATTTTCATCAAGAATCCGGGTGGGAGAGGAACGCCATTTTTGGTCGCCAATATCTATGCCTAATCGTCCAGCTGCATTAAATCCCATTCCCCAAAGAGACCCATTTTCGTCAATGAAGTTAGAAAAAAGGGCTAAGGAAAATACATCGTTACCTCCAAGGGCAATACGTAAACGGGTGGATTCAGTGCTGGAGCCATAGGCATTGCTCACCGTTACCGAGTATTCATGATCATTATTATTCTGCACAGTTAAATGGGTGGAGTTGGCCCCGGAAATAGCCGTACCATCCTTTTTCCACTGGTAGGATAAATGGGCACCGGTTGAATGGGGTGCCTGCAGGGTGATTGATTTTCCTTTCTTTTCCACAATGTCGTTCATTGGGGTGGAAAAGCTTGGTTTGAGTAGAGGTGCGAGATGATCAATCAATGTAGAATCAAGGGAATCCCTAGAGATAACACCGGAGGAAATAGCATCCGCCACTTTTGCCCTCTCCGCCATTTTGGCAATTTCTGCGACTAGGGAGCGGGGTGAACTGGTTATCTGTTGATCGGGTCCGATGTGTTGGAGTCCTTTTCCATCATTTAAATCGATATGGACCTGAAGGAATAGTTTGTCGTTATTGAGAAAAAGTTCAGGGGATAGGGAATTCATACCCTGTCCACCAAGCAGTACATTATATCGTCCGTTGGAAATAGATACCTTAATGTTATCCTCGGCATTGTTTCCATTTTTCCATTGTATATTCCCTTCGGAATCAGCCAGGGAAAAGGTGAAGTGTGCGTCACCAGAAAAATTAACCTCCCCGATTGCCACCTTGCCCGAGTAGGGAACCAGTTGGGCAGAGAAGAGTTGTGCCATGAAAAGTAGAAAGGCAAGCGGGAAAAGGAATGTTTTCATATATAATCTATTTATTACTTATTTAAAAAGTTAGGATTTTGCATATATCTGTCAACTGTGATCCTTGATCAAATTATTCTAAAAATGGGTAAAGTCCCTTTGTAATCGAATCGAAAAATTTTGGTGGAATGTGATTTTTTGTGGTAGACTATTTTGTTGAGTCGTAAAAAGAGATATTTATCCATGTTTTCGGATTTGGGAACCTCAGTCCGATTGGGCGATCAAAAAGTTGTGTTTAAAGATGCTGTTAAATGGTCCATGGAATATCTATGCAAAGACGATCGAATTGTATGGTATCTTTCCATCCTTCAAAGACTTGCTCTGATGGAAAACCGGGGAAATCCGAATTTTCATACCACAAAGTGGAAAAAGAAAAGAAAACGTAAGCTGGACGGATGGACGGGAGCCCGGATTCGGGAAGATTTTCAATTCTTCAACCAGCAGGATTGGGAACATTTTTATGGTGTTCAGGAAGTTCATTCCCATCCATCGATGAAAGATTATCCATTTTATGATTTGATTGATGGAAAATCAATTCCCCGCCCGGCCAGGCAAATTCTTGAAGATTTTCGAAAAATTGAAGCAAAATTATTGGATAATTCAAGACTTAGCAGGTTTTGCACGGATGGGCAATTGGTCCATTCCTTCGCCGACGGATGGGGATGGTACAAAATTATAGAGGGCAGATCAAAACAGGAGGCCATTGCCATGCACCATTGCGGTAATGAAGGTGGGAAGCGGGCAGATGTGATGTATTCTCTCCGGGAATCAGTGGTCCATTCCTCAGGTGATCGATTAAAACCACATCTTACCTTCATTGTAAATAATGGACTAGTTGGAGAGGCCAAGGGTTTTGCCAATGAGAAACCGGATATTTTATTTTCCGAATATATTGAAGAATTTCTAAAAATGGATGAAATTCGTGGAATTGTGGGTGGGGGCTACATGCCGGAGAATAATTTTCAATTCTTTGATCTTCCCAAACCAGCCAGGATGCGTGTGCTTGAGGAAAAACCGGATTTTCGATTCGATCCGGTTGGGGAGGGGGGGAGTTCGATATTAAGTGTATCGCACAATAAAGAATGGAGACATTTCGGAGTGGCGGATTGTGGAGAGCAGGTAATGATTTCGGTAAGTGATTATGGGCATCGTGAACCCCAATGGCTCGCTTTGCAGGAAAATCTGGAAATTAAGAACAGGGTTCGTTTAAACAGCCTGGCTTGGTGTTCTTATCGGGATGGAAAAATCGGACGTTTATGCGTAATGGATGAATGGCTCGATTCGGATATGATCTCAGCCCTGCTTGGACATGATATGGTAAAGGTGATAGACGAACCGCTCTTTACCAAACAATCAACCTGGGATCAATTTCTTGACCTTGAACAATTGGAAAAGTACGCCAAGGAAAAGCC
>JAOHKZ010000016.1 GCA_028101545.1 Opitutales bacterium
AGTTTTTAACCCCTTCAATCCAAAAATTTTCTTAAAACCACTTATTGGATTAAACTTATTGAGATTTGGTTCAATAGCTTTTGGCGTTAGCCGAAAACCAGTTTGTAAACCCTCTGCAATAAAGGCTGCCAAAAAAGTAAGTGCTAACATAGGCAAAACTATAAAACCCATTGTAAAAAAAGATTCTGACATAATTGATACAATTCCCTCTTGGCTTAGTGTAATCATATGCAGGTTTTCCATTATTGACTTTGTCAAACCCATTAATTCCAAAGCCTTAGAAGGACCAAAGGCTAACATAACTATAAAACCGGCGAGAAGAGTAAGTGTCATAGAAATCTCAGGCGCTTTTGCAAATTGCCCTTTCGATCGAGATTCTGATAATTTTTTCTCTGTTGGAGGCTCCGTCTTCGAGCTTTTATCTACATCTGACATTTAAGGATCAACCTGGTTGTATAATATCAAGCATGACCTCAACTGACCGTCGACTACTGTCAATAATATAGGAACTAATTAACAAAATTGATGAAACGAGTAAAACCAAACCAGATAGTATTCGTATGGAAAAACTTGTCATAAATACATTCATTTTAGGAACAGCCTTACCAAGAACTGCAAAAGACACATTAATTAAAAAGTTTAAGGCAATAAAAGGTGCAGCTATTAGAGTACCAATTATAAAAACATTACTTACCTCATTAACAAATTCTGCGGTGGGGCTGACAGTAAGGAAAAATGCTCCTATTGGCAGCAAATCAAAACTTAAAATAAATGCTTTAAGAACATCATAATGAATACCGGTAATAAAAAATACAAGAAGACTGAAATAATATAATAAAGTAGTAATGGTTGAATCTGTAGAACCAAGCAAGGGATTAACGCTGTTACTCGCCATCAATCCTATCTCATAAGAAATTAGATGCCCTGCTAACTCCACAGCAAAGAAGGTCATCCTAACAGTCATAGCAAGTAAAAGACCGATACAAATCTCATTTATCGATAAAATAATCGCACCAACAAAATGAGTTGCAATTGAAAGATCAGCAGGAACAAGAGGACTAATTAATAATGCAAAAAGCAAGCCAAATGCAGTTCTGATTTTGACTGGAATCATCTTGCCAGCAAACAAAGGAATACCCAAAAAAAAAGCCCCTGTTCTCAAAAAGACAAGAACCCAAACAACGATCTGGTTAGCTTCTATGGTCACATCGCCATAGTTGGTATCATATTAATCATAGAAATACAAAACTCTGAAAGAGTTTTAAGTATAAAATTAGCAGAAAATACAATTGCCAAAGACACACATATTAATTTGGGAACAAATGTTAGAGTTTGTTCCTGCAAACTGGTTATTGACTGAATAAAACTTACCAATAATCCAACAACTGTTGCGGTACCCAAAATGGGAATTGCTAAAATAAGACCTGTTTGCAGCAAGTTTCTCATAATATCCACTGCTAACTCCATTGTCATCCCGTAAATTCTCCTTCTATGCAATATTGAAACTATTAACTAAAGACTGAATAACTAAATACCAACCGTCCACCAAAACAAATAACAACAACTTAAAAGGCATTGATATTACAACAGGAGGCATCATCATCATACCCATCGACATCAGAGTTGAAGCCACAATAAAATCAACAATAATGAAAGGTATAAAAATCAAAAAACCCATTTGAAAGGCAGTCCTTAATTCACTTAAAACAAAAGATGGCACAACAATACTTAAAGGCAACTGATCTCGAGTCATTGCACCCTGCCTAGAGATCTCAAGAAAGAACTGAACATCTTGCTGCCGGGTCTGATTCATCATAAAGTCTTTCATATGAGCAGTCGCAACCATAAGCGCATCTGCAGACTTCATTTCCGCAGACATGTATGGAGTGACTGCGTCATCATATATTTTGTTCCAGATAGGTCCCATGACAAAAAAAGTCAAGAAAAGAGCCAAACCCACAATAATTTGGCTTGATGGAGCCGCATTGACCCCAATAGCATTTCTCACAAAGCCAAGAACAATAATGATTCTAGTAAAACAAGTCATCATCATGATCACTGAGGGTCCTAAGGTTAAAATGGTCATCGCAACAACCATCTGTATTGCTACTCCAAAATCCCCCTCATTATTAGTACCTGTTACATCAATCCTCAGACCAGGTGCACCTGTACCAGTTGTTTGTGCATCGAGAGGGGCATGTTGATAACTAAATATAAAAAAACCAATCAAAATAAGGAGAGGAATCCTTAACCCTCTTAATCTCAAGAGAACCTTAAACATTTTCGTCATCTGATTCCTGACGAGAAATTTCGCCTATTTCAGAGGAATGGGATTCTAGTTTAGCAAGATGATTTACCGATCCTGAACTCACTCCTAAAAGGTGTTTCTCTTTACCGCATTGTGCAATCATTAAAAATTGACGATTACCAAGCGCGCAAGTATCTGCGATCACAATTTTCCCATTAGAAGGACTACTTAATCTTTTACGCTTCCTCTTTGTAAATTGAGACAAAAAATATGCACTAGCCCCCATTACTCCAATAAAAGCTACTACCCTAACCCATAACCAAAACAACTCGATGTCGTTGTTTTCGAAGTTTGCACCTAACACAAAATGATGAAATATCATTTAAATATTCAAGGTCACCACAATGCCCAAGGTGTTAAACACTTAAAAGGCACTGGACAAAAATAATCAATTTCCAGAATCAACGATTTCGGTTATCTTTAGTCCGAAGCGATCATCAATTACAACAACTTCACCATGGGCAATAAGTTTTCCATTAACGAGAAGACTTACTGGATCTTTGGCATTTTGCTTTAATTGAATTTGTGCACCAGGACTTAACTCAACCACATCCTTCATCGGAAGTTCCGCTGTACCTAATTGGACTGTGACACTAACTTTCACATCCATCACTATATCCATTTTTTTACTATCCATGATTTTTTCCAATTAATTTTACCGCATCAACAATACTTTCATTTACTTGAAAAGCAACTTGGTCTCGCTCTAATCCGACTTCGCCAACAAAACATGTTCTTCCCTCAATCCTGAGGTTGGTCTTTTCAATTAAATCAGGGGATAACTCTATAACATCATCTACCTCTAAGTTAGATAAATCACGTAAGCTTAACTCAAACGCATCCCACTCAGCAGATACATCAACAGGGATCGCATCATAAATCTCATGCCAACGTGGTGGTTTAACAGTTTTTTTGTCAGAGACTGAAACCGAACTGAGTAACCGACTTACAACAGGTTCTAAAGTATAATAAGGAACTGCGATCCTCATAGGTCCAGAAACATCTCCAAAAGAAGCCTCCATACTCATAATGAGCATCATGGCGTCAGAAGGTGATGTCTGTAAAAACTTCCCCGAACTCTCCGTTCCGATTATTGAAGGTGTTAAAGACATGGTAGAATGCCACTGCTTACACCATTCTTCCAAAATAATCTGATTAAAGTCCTCAACCAAAGCTTTTTCTATATCTGTTAAACCGCGCTCTTCAGGGTTTGTAGACCCCCTTCCTCCAAGAATACGATCTACAACAGTAGCAGAAAGGTGTGAGTTGACATCAAGTAAACATACACCATTCAACTCCTGTAATTTAAACATGGTGATACAGGAAGGATTTTTAATAGATTGAGTAAAGTTCGAATATAAATCTGCGGTCAAATCTTCTAACTCCAAATTAAATTCGGTTCTAAGAAACATAGAAAGATGACCAGATAAATAATAAACAAATTGCTCAGATTTAGTTTTCAGTTTACTAAGATCAGCATCTGATAGCACGATCGGGTTAGTAAAATCGTACTTCTTGATACTAACAGAAGCTAAGTCCGTTATCTTAATACCCTCGAATGAGAAGACAGGACTTTGACCTGATGAGCCCTGTAACTCGTTTAAGTCAAAGCTTTCATCTTGAAAATTTGAATCTGCAGACATCGAAAAATTTTAAAGTTACTGAACTACAAATTGAGTGAAATAAATCTGGCGAATCAAATCACTTTCACCGTCCCTGTAAGTTCGAAGAATAGAAGAAAAACCTTTCTTTAAATCAACACGAACTCTTTCTTGGAATCCGTCAAGCTGTGCATCCTCGTAAGTATAACCTCCCATGATAGCTAAAGCTTTATCTCGAATTCTGTGCTCGTTCATCTCTAATACTTTCTCGAAATCTCCAGCCTGCCCTTCTAATTTAAGTTCCAAATTAAAATACCTAGATTTAATAGGCCCACCCAAGTTGGTAATTAGCGATGTTAATTCGTAGAATCTTTCCTCACCTGAAGGTTCCATATCTAGGGGTTGCCCACCTTCAGTTATTTGAGGTTTTATAGTTTCCTCGGGCTTATTCAAATTTATCAAGAGGTACATTGCCCCAACAGTTAAAACAGGAGCAAGGATAATAGCGATAAGGGTCGGAACCAGATTACCACCTCCTGCCTTTGGTGCGGGTGCTTCGTTATTTTCAGGAAGTTCGTCTAGTTGTGCAGCGGACATATTCTAATCGTATTAAAGGTTAAAATTAGCGTTTGAGGTTAACGGCTTCAGTAAGTATGGCATCAGAAGTTGTGACAACCCGAGAACCAGCCTGAAAGGAGCGTTGATGGGTAATCATAGACGCAAATTCGTTAGTTAGGTCAACATTAGATTTCTCCAAGGAATATTGCTTTATGACACCATTCGAAGAAGTAGCAGGAATAATGTTATCTGATATTCCTCCCAAATTTTGGCCTGCTTGTCCATTAGAGAAAAAACCATTGCCAACTCGTCGGAGATACTGAGGAGACAAAAAGTTTGAAAGCTTAATCTGACCAGAATTTCGAATTTGATCAGTACCATCCTTATTCACTACTAAATTAATCTTACCATCATCCTCAACCCTTCTAGCAAGTAGTGTTTCTCCATCTAAGGGTGCAACAAGAACGGGTCCATCTAATCCCTGCAATCGATATCGATACTGGTCTCGAGTAACAACAAATCCTTGGTTGGTTGCTTCAAATGCTCCAGCACGTGTGTAAAAGAGTTCGCCTGTGACAGGATCAGAAACTTCAAAAAATCCTCCTGCATTTGGAAGAGCCTCACCTTGTATAGCTAGATCAAAATCCAAACCAGTCACCTCAATTGTACCCTGAGAAAAATTAGAGGAAATTGAACTTACATGAACTCCAGTTCCATGCTGTTGGATATTATTACTTGGGATTCCATCTGCACCTGACTCAGCATCATTCAGGTGGAGATAAAAATTGTCTGAGTAATTCGCACGAGAAGATTTAAAACCCAATGAATTAACATTAGAAATGTTATTTCCTAGTACTTGTAAACCTTGCGTTAAGCTCTTCAAGGCGGTAACACCGTTGTGTAAAGATGCAATCATATTGATTTAGGATTACTTACCCTAGTAATATTTGCAGGCAGATAATTACGACTGCCTACATTGACAAAAATTTCTCCGTTATCGCTCTTCTCAACAGAGTCAACAATACCCGAAACCTCCGAACCATCTTCAGTTATATTGACTAACTTACCCAAATAAGCTTGTGCTACCATATCCTTTTGAGAGTCAGCAAATGTTTCGAAACCTTTCGTAAACTGTTCCATCTGCTCTAAGGAAGCAATGTTCGCCATCTGAGAGATAAACTCTGTATCCTTCATCGGCTCAAGAGGATCTTGGTTACTAATTTGACTTGTCAATAATTGCAAAAAGTCTTCCATCTGTAAAGTTGCATTAGACTTGGATGAATCGGCAGCAAGCCCTTTTGCACGTGGATTTAATTCAGATTGGAATGTCGAGAGTGAATCTATCATAATATAAATAAATTGAGTTTTAAGCGACTTTGGAAAAATACCTATCCATTTCACCGTAGTCGGTAAATACATGAATACTAAGGTCATTATTTTCGGAAGACTTAAGCTCCGATGCAATTTGGTTCTTACAGAAATCAAATATATCGCGAAGGCTAGATTTTGGTGCAATAAGACAAAGCGATATTGCTTGACCAGACTTCTCAAGTCTTATGCCTAATTTATCACCATTTGGTAAATCCAAAGCGAACCGCAAGATTTTCTTTGAGAATTTGTCTAGATATGCAAACCTTGGCAAAATAGCATGACTAACAAAATTTACAATTTTAGCAACGGAAGGATTAGTAGGCGAAGTCCTTTGCTCAAAATCAGAATGAGTTAAAATTTCGTTTTTTTCAATGTCCACTGAAAAAGATTTAGCATTTTTCGCGCCATGATTCGCGTCCTTTTGCTGCTGGTTTCGTTCCCCCGGATCTTTAGAAACTGAAGACTTAAAAACCGTATTTAAGTTTAAAGATAATTTAAATTCATCTTTTAAATTAGTACCATTAGCAATGCTTTTTGCGGCATGCATTAATTGTTTCGGTTGCTTGATAACAATAGGCTTACTAACTAATTTAACTGTTGAAGTATTTAATTGCTGCTTAAGAAAAGTAGACTTTCCTTCGCTATTTGTACTATTTGTACTTTTAGATTGTGAAGCAGAAAGAATGGTTTTAGCGAAACTTGACGGAACTTTTTTAATAATTGGTTCTTTGGCAGGAGCTTTATTATCAGAAATCAAACCTTTTCCGGATTTAACATTTGAATACTTAGATGAATCTTTTTTTGCTAAGTTTGGTTTATCAACAGACCCCACTTTTGAGCCTTTGGGCAACCAAAACGATCCGTTTTTACCTATTGATTCATGTTTTGGTAAACTTTTGTTATCGATGTAAGTGTTATATTCTCCAATCATTTCTGAAAGTATTCTTAATTTCCTGGAAGACCTCCGGGCAAGTTATCAAAACTAACATTTGGCAATAAACCTCTGTCTCGCATTGCTAGGGCGTCAGCAAGTTCTATCAAAGAATCCTCATCGCTATTAAGCATAAATGCGATTATTGGTGCTTTATCTTCTGCCTTAAGTTGTTCAAAAATTGTCAGTGCCTCTTCAAACCTTCGTTTTTGGCGCCAATTTTGAATCTCCATGCTAGAAATCTCAGGCCCCATTTCAACCCATCGTTTTGCAGTCTCCTTATATTGTTTGAGCTTTTCTTCGCTAATGTCTTGTCCTTGCTTAGACTCAAAATCCGCCAGGCGGTCAGAAAGATTTTGATTAATTTTGTCCATTTCTCTCTTTTGTTTTTCAATAGATTCTAAATCCATTTCTATTGCAGACTCTCGAGCATCAAGTTCAATCTCTTTTTCTAGTAATTTCTGCTTAAGAGATGCCAATTCTTTAGATAGTTGATTCATCGAATGGGTTTCAGCTGGTGAGTAACTCGTATCATCAGCATCAAACTCTATACTAGTAAATTCAGCAGGAATATCAGGTTTTTTCTTAAAAATAGAGTCGTAATTCAACCATAACATTGCTGAAGCAGAACCAACTGATAACAAAACAGCTATTAAAACAATTAAGGTTGGAGGAATATTCATAATAATTATTGTGTGAATCTGTTATATAAAAACCGAGAATTAATTATATCCTCGAGTTCAAAATCTTCTTTTCTCGATTCCGAGCTAAAATGTTCTGATTTTTGATTACTCTTCAATTTAAGCAAACTTTTATATCTTGAATCTGCTTCATTAAAAATTTTTCTTTTCACATCTTCTGCAGTTCTAGCATCATCAACTTGTTTATTTAGCAAAGTTATTTTATCCTTAAGAGATTGTAGAGATAAACTAAAGGGAGATTGCTGATGAGCATAGAAACCTAATATTCTATTTTGTTTAATTTGATTTTTCAACAATGTCAGGTTTGACATTTCTAAACTTCGTTTTTCTTCACACTTTTCTCTTTTAGCAATTGCTTTGCCATAATTTACGATGGCTTTTTCTTTTGCCAACTCTCTAATTTGCAAAAGTGTTTCAAGTCTAAAAGTAAATTTTCTCATTTATGAAAATATTGCAGAAATTTGACTGAAAGCATCTTTCCTGGTTGATAATTGATCATATCTCTGTCTTAAAAAACTTTCCAACATCGGAAACTTCGCGATGGCTTTATCAATTTTAGGATTACTATTTTTTATATATGCACCTACATTAATAAGATCTTCATTTTGCTTGTATATAGAAAGCAAATCTCTTGCTTCAGAAATAATAGAAATTTCTTTTTCAGTACAGACTGACCTATCTAGCCTGCTCACGCTTTGCAAAACATCGATCGCAGGGAAGTGATTAGCATGAGCCAATTTTCGGCTTAAAACAATATGACCATCAAGGAAACCCCTTACAGCATCAGCAACAGGTTCATTCATATCATCCCCTTCAACTAAAACAGTATAGATTGCTGTTATTGCACCCGAATCGCTCGTACCGGTTCGTTCTAGTAACTTTGGCAGAAGCGAGAAAACTGAGGGGACATATCCTCTTGAAGCAGGAGGTTCACCTGCAGCAAGTCCAATTTCTCTTTGAGCCATAGCGAATCTTGTCAAAGAATCCATAAGTAGTAAAACTTTTGCACCATCGTTTCTGAACCCTTCAGCAATCGCAGTTGCTAAAATCGAAGCACGAATTCGCATTGGTGCTGGTTGATCCGAAGTCGATACAACTATGATAGTTTTTTTCATACCTTCCGGCCCTAGATCTTTTTCAACAAATTCTCTTAACTCACGACCACGCTCTCCAACTAAAGAGATAACGTTTACATCAGAATCTGAACCATTGGCTATCATACCAAGAAGAATGGATTTACCAACTCCGCTACCCGCAAAAATCCCAATTCTCTGCCCTACCCCAAGAGGAATAAAGGTATCAATGGATTTAATTCCGGTACTAAAAGGCTCACTTATCATTGAACGACTAAGTGGGTTAGGAGGTTCAGCATAAAAACCTTCTCTTCTAGGTGCAAGCAAAGGACCTTTACCATCAATTGGTCTTCCCATACCATCAATTATTCTTCCCAATAATGTTTCACCACATGGCACAAAATTATTGTTTCTTTTTGATGAAACTTTACAACCCGGATGAATCAAATGAACGCTATCTAGTGACATCAAAAGAACTGAGTTGTCACGAAAGCCTACAACTTGTGCCTCAATTTTTTCGTTATGTCGATCTGACTCAATGGAACAAACTTGACCGATACTAACTTCGGGCCCTTCAGATTCAATAATCAAACCAGTAACGCGCCTGACTGTCCCAACCTTATCATAAGTCCTCACGCCTTTAATGCCATCTTCCATGAAGGCAAACCTATCATCAAGTGACTCAATCATTACGCTTTAGTTCTTCTTCAATTTTTCTTAATTTTGTAGAAATCCGACCATCTAAGAGACCAAAACGACTTTTAATCTGACAATCACCGGACTGTAATGAAGAGTCTTCGAAAAATTTTACATTAGGGTAACCCTCAAGCAAAGCATCATCACCATCAAGTCCGTCAAAAATCCCAGCGATTGCCGAAGCAAAACCAGCTTCGGTTTCTTCATTTTCAGGAGGTTTCTCGGGGTCGGCAACTGCTTTAAGTAATCCTAGGTCTTTAGAACAAAGATAAACCTCAAGTTTCTCATCATCACCAGAGAATTCTGAAACCATACTTCTTACTATTTGTTCAATCGAATCACGATCTAAAGTTAACTGCCCCAAAACTCTTTCAGCTAATCCGAGAACTAAATCTGGAAGTCGATCATCTAATTTTGCTAAAATTTCATTAGCATTATCATTTATTTTACATAACAAGTTTGACTGAGTTTCAGCAAACTTAGCTCTTATTTGTGAAACTTCTTCTTTGTAAAATTTCGAAGCTTCTTCTTTACCACGGTTATACTCTGCAAGTGCTTTGGCATTGGACTCATCGACCGATATAGGTGAACCTCCAATTTGATTTACTGAAAAACCAATTGGAGGGGTTAAAAACTTAATGGATCTATTGTACGACAATATCGCTTCCTCCAGTATCAAGGATAATTTCCTCGTCCTCCTCGAGTTCGCGTACAATTTGTATAACTCGATCTTGAGCAGATTCGACTTC
The DNA here is from genome assembly GCA_028101545.1 of Opitutales bacterium. GTDB lineage: Bacteria > Verrucomicrobiota > Verrucomicrobiia > Opitutales > Seribacteraceae > Seribacter. Next base: position 9,989 of record JAOHKZ010000016.1, read on the forward strand.
TGATAAACGTTTAGGTCCAAGAAAACCAAGTTGCTCCTCTAATGCTTCGACTGCACGTTTAGACATCGTAGAGTAAATTATCTTTTTAAGTTCAGCTGAAGCGTTCTTTAATGCAATGACTAAATCGTCTTGATCAACTTCCTTTGTTATTTTACTTACATCACCGGGACTAAGCCTGACAAGATCCTCAAAACGGAACATTCTTTGGCGTATTGACCCTCCAAGTTTTGGATTTCTTTTCTCAATGCTTTTGAGAAGTTCTTTGCCTTCTTCTTTATCGAACCAATTAAGCAAATCGGCAGCAGATTTAACCCCTCCAGTTTTAACTCGAGGAGACTGACCTTTCTTTCCCATTCTTGCACCAAGAGTACTAGCCACCACTTCAATTTGATCAATAGGGGTAGTTTCCATAGACCCAACTCTCTCAACTACCTGTTCCTGAACATTTGGGGGCATCATTTGTAAAACCTCTGAGCCTTTGTCTGCGTCAACATTAGCTAAAACAAATGCAATTGTCTGTGGTTGCTCAAAACGCAAAACATTGTAGATTTGCCCTGAATCCATTTCCTTGATATCGTCCATGAAATCAAGGGAATCGCGGACAGGGGCAATTCGGTTCATCATGTTATTTGCCTTATAATCTCCATGAGCAAGTTCAAGAGTTTTTTGAGCAAAATTCAAGCCACCTAAATTCGAATTAACACTTGATTCTATCAACTCAGAAAATTCATCAAGAACGCAATCTTTTAACTCTTGATCTACTATTGGAAAATTACCAATTTCTTTACATATTCCTTCAGCGTCCTTCGAATCAAATCGTTTTAATAAAGTTGCTGATGCCTCAGGTCCAAGTGCAATCATAAGAAGACCTAGTTTCTGATGCCTAGACATACGAGAATAACGGTCAAATACGGAATCCTCTTCAGTTACTTCTTCCATAGCTTTATTATAATGTCATTAAGAAGAAGAACCTGTCTCTAGATAACGCCTAAGGGCAGTTCCAACATTGTCAGGTTTCTCCTGAATTAAATCGTTCAATAGTTCAGGAGTTAATCCACTTCCTAAACTTCTCGTACCGGTAAGAAGTTGCTGATCATCCTCGTCTAAAACTTGAACTTCAGTATCGTTTGGTTTGAATTTCTTCAACATTCTAATGAAAATAATAAACATTGTAATGGCAAGAATTGCGCCAAGTAGAGTTTTTAAATGAGGAACCCATGTTTCCATAAAGTTCTCAAACTGATTAAATGTCTCCCCCGCTGGTCCAACATAGGCTGGTTGAAATTCCACTTCATGCACTGTAATGTGTGTAGTTAAATCAAGTTGATCAAACCTAGCACCAATTGCGTTTACAACAGCATCATGAATACCATTAATTTGATCGGGAGTTCTAGCCGTTTCGCCCTTAGCAATAAGAACAGCTGCACTCCTACCTATAATAGCACCCGGTTCTTGTACTTTCTCCGTAAGGTTACGACTAATTTCAAAATCCGTGGTTTTAGATTCCCTTGTTTCGTCACTCTGGGCCATTATTGGGTCCTGCTGAGTAGCATCTTGGCTAACATTTGGAACATTTGCTCCCATTCCGGTTGCATTGTTCTGAGGTTGAGTTTCAACAGTTTTAGCTTGATCCTTATCAGTCGTTTGAGTACGAGGCACTTGTCCGTCAGGATCAAATGTTTCGTCTAGTATTGTAGACGATTGGGTATCTAAATTAACCGAAACCCTCGCAACTACCTTATCCTTTCCAACGATACGAGCAAGCATCGTCTCAATTTTTTCCTCAAGTCGCCTTTCCTGAGATTGATAAGCCTTCATCATTTGGCCGGCAACCCCTGCAGCACCACTGGATTCTCCCTCTTCAGACAAAAGGTTTCCTTGATTATCCATTACAGCAACATTTGTTTTATTGACGCCCTTAACGGCACGAGCAACAAGAAATTGAATAGCATTAACATTACTCTTATCCAATGTATTACCCCCAGTATCAACATAAACTGATGCACTAGGTCTATCATTGGGGTCTTCACTTAGTAGTAAGTTATTTTCGGGTTTAACAACGAAAACTTTTGCTGAACGTATCGCATCCATCATGGTAATTGTCCTTGCTAGTTCTCCTTGGATTGCACGAGTGTGATTTGTTCGTTGAACAAAATCGCTGATGCCAAAATTACCTTCATCGAAAATCTCGAATCCAACTTCTCCACTTCTAGGAAGCCCCTTCATTGCAAGCTCCATTCTCATCGCAGCTCTTTTATCCTCTGGGACTAATATTGAATCGCCAGCTTCATTGTATTCGAACTCTACTTGATTTGCCTTAAGAACATCTACCACCTCACTTAAATCTTTCGCGTCAGCTCCACTTACTAGAACTCTCATTTGAGTACTCTCCCCTGACCAAGTGAGAATACCAACACTCAATGCAATTATGCCAAAGACCGCTGTGATTAAAGTAAATTTTCTCTTATCGCTCAGCCCAGCCCATAACTCAGCAAATTTGTTTAACCTTTCTTTCATAAAAATCCTTATTTATGCAGAACTAAACTTGCATCCTCATTAGTTCTTTGTAGGAATCAACGAGTTTGTTTCTAACTTCGATCATCAAGTTAAAAGCTACGCCTGCTTCCTGAGATTTGACAACTGCTTCATGAATATTGTCGGATCTTCCTAATATAAGATCCTGCGTTTCACGAGCTGAAATCTTTTTCTTTTGATCGACACCTTTAACAAAACTTTCAAACATTTGGGCAAAACCAGGAGCGGTAACCCTATCAGTTGGAGTAGTCTTATCGATGGGAACCAAATCAACCCCATTAGGATTTTGCGTTGCAGAAGCCCCAAAACCTTGACCCATTTCGTTCGCTTTGGCAAAACGATCAAGCTGTTGATTAGCCTGTAAATTTGAATTTTGATTGAGCAGATCGCTCAAACTAGGTAGAGATGATATTTCGTTCACAGTTAAATTTATTTTCCAATTGCCATTGCCTGTTGAGCCATGCGACGAGAGGTTTTAACAACAGTCAAGTTTGCCTCATAGGCTCTAGATGCACTTATTAAATCGATCATTTCCCGAGAGACATCAACATTTGGCATCTCAACCATACCATCTTCGTTGGCATGTGGGTGTCCGGGGTTAAAAATCATCCGTCCAGGAGTTTGATCGTCATAAACATCAGTTACACGGACTCCTTGATACAAATTCTCATCAACATAACCAGGGACTCTTCTCTCAGGAGTTTTAATAAATTCTTCAAAAGCAACTTCTTTGCGTTTGTAAACATTACCAGATGCGTCTTGTGTTGTATTGGAATTAGCAATGTTTTGGGCGATGATCTCAAGTCTAATTTTTTCAGCAGACAAAGCACTACCTGTAGATTCAATACCCGGAATTAAATTCATACTCATGATAAATTACTTAAACACGCCCCCTTATTGCTTTATTGAGTTCCTTTATAGAACCGCCCACTGCACCAGTTAGGTACTCATAATTTAACGCGTTGCGATTCATGGCTAACATTTCTTCATCTAGTTGCACAGTGTTACCATCCATCCGAACAGGTTTTGCCTGCCGATCTTCCGCACTTCTGGGCAAAAGGTCTTTAACGCGACGAAAGTCTTTTCTATCTACAGCCCTTCTCAATTCAACAGCAAAAGTTTTGGGCAAATCTCTTCTCTTGAAGCCGGGTGTCTCTACATTGGCTAAATTGTTGGACAATGCCTCGTGCCTCAAGTGAGTAGCATCAAGCAGTTTCTTGGAAATCAAATAGTTTTCCTGATTGTAAAGATTATCTAGTACAGCTGGCATTTTGCATACACGTTGCAATAGTTGTGCCAAAAACTATTTTGAGAAAAAAGGTTGTTTGCTGTAACTTATATAACTAGTTTTAAGAAAGATATAAGTATAGCAAAGACAAAATCATCCTAGCACTTTTTTCCTAGCTCGGAATAAAATTCTTTATTTATGTTCCTCGAAAACTTCCCAACTTAATTAAAGCCACATAATATTACCTAAACTTTTAAATTGTGAAATCTCCTAATTTTGAAAATTGTCAAGTTGGTTTAAATAAAAGCGGAAAAATTGAAAAAGTTTCAAATGCTTTTGCATCTTGGGTGGGAAAAGCAACAGGAGCTTTAATAGGTGAAAACTTTCGACCATTTTTTCTTTCGCTAGAAAAAAGTTGGGGTCTAATTTTACCAAAAGACTTTTTCCAAAACGACTTTGAATCATTCTTTCCCCTGTCTCCCGAAAGTCATAAGTCTTCCATTGGTATTCATTTTCAGCATGTTTGCTATCCCAATAATTCAGTCATTTCCTTATCTCCAGCCTTGGCCCCTCACGATTCCCTTAAAAAAGCCTTCATGGGAGACTTAATGAACGACCCTAGGGCATTAGCCAACACATTAATTCGTCTGCAAAAAGCAGAAAGTCGACTCTCAGATTACATTAGCAATTTCCCGGGTATATTTTTCACTCAAAGGCCAGACTTGACCTTCAGTTATTTATCTCGAGGAATTAAAAAACTTTTTCCAAGCGATCATTCTGAACTTGCTCGTAATAGCGGTTTATTTCTGAATAAAATTTTTGAAAAAGACCGAGAACTCTTTCACAAGGAATTAAATTCCAATTGTAAAAAAACCGAAACCTTTAGTTTTACCTATCGAATTACAGTACCGCCCAATCAACAGATCATTTATTTGCTAGATGTAAGAACTCCTATTATAACTGCCTCTCAAAAACTACTTGGATATGATGGAGTTCTGGTGGACATCACAAGACAGGCAATTGCCGAACACAGATTATCTAATTCAGTTTGGAGAGAGGGTTTGGCAACTCTCACTAATGGGTTAGTACATGATTTCAGTAACCTAATGGCTGGAATCTATTCCATCAGCGAGCTTTATTATGGAATGATGGAAAGAGACGACCCTATGGCAAAAGGCATGGGCCAAATTAAAAAAAGTGCTATGCAAGCCCAAAAATTAGTTCGGAGAATCATAGACTTACATCGTGAAAAGCCTGCATCCCGTACTATTCACGATCTCAGATTACTTCTCAAAGATCAAATGGATTTAGTTGAGATTATTATTCCTAGAAGTGCAAAAATCACAACTAGATTTGACTCCGATTCAATGCCGGCATTTCTTGAGGAAACTGGATTTAGGCAAGTTATCTTAAATCTTGTGATTAATGCCAGGGATGCAATTGGGCGCACTGGTAAAATAAAACTAGCTCTAAAAAAAGTAAAAAAAGGACAAGTTATAATGAATGGAGCTATGGGGGAAAAAAGAATAGCCCCAGTTGAAGGAGCTGAGCTCTCAATTAGTGATAATGGTAAAGGAATTCCCATTGAGCTTCAAGAGAACCTTTTTGACCCTTTTATTACCTCAAAACCGTCAGGCAGTGGTTCAGGTTTTGGTTTGTACAACACAAAAATTTTTATCGAAGACCACAACGGACTTGTAGGATATTCGACTGAACAAGGAAAGGGCACTACATTTTTCCTTTTTATTCCACTGGAAACAGATGAGGAGGAAAAACCATTCCAAGTAGTAAAAAATGTAAAACGGGGAAAGCGGACATTTATAAAAACTACTAAAAACTGAGCATCAGAACATTACCTACTCAAAACTCCGTAATCATATGACAAAATAGTTCGTTTCTTTCCATCCTTACCGTAAAATATCATTTCACCATGAAGTTTGCCGTCTAAATAATTGGCTTCGACCCATGAACCATCTTTCGATTTTTTGATACTGACTCCATTTAATTTCCCATTCTCAAAATTTTGCATCGTATTCAACTTGGTTCCATTCTTTTCCACTTTTCCTGCAAAGGGAAGGGTACTTTCCCGATGAATCAAAACCGTTTCATTTCCATCAGAATGTAAATCAAAATCCTTTTGAAAATCTTCATCTTGTCCGATCCATTCAGTCGGAACTTCTTGGGTTTTTGGGATAATATCCTCACCACATGAAAAAAGGAGAAGAGAAACCATAATACCAACAAATCTGCAAATTTGAGAATTCAATTTTTCAAGTATTCTGAAAATTCGTATAACTTAGGGTCTCGCACCATTTTTTTCTTCATTAATTTCTTCAACCTCGACTTAACTGACTCTCTAGCTTCGTCCTCTCCCCCCCCCGCCATTGCACCGGGTTCTTCATCACCTAGAAAATCTCCCATTCGATCCTCTAATTCATCAGGGTCTGCTCCTTCCTCGAGCTTACGGACAACTTCCTCCATAGGTTCATCCATCGTTTCTCCTGTCATCTCACACATTTTACGCATCAATTGCCCCATTTGTCTAGGGTCTGGATTATCCTCATCCATTCCTCCCATCGCACCTTCCAATTCCTTCATGACTTTTTCCACCTGGTTTGGATCCATCCTGGCAAAAGGATCATTAGGGTCTGCTCCTGCATCTTGGCCCAGAATTTCTGGTGGTTCCTCTTTTTTTCCAGTAATAGAAAAACCGGAAACCACTTTCTGCATCTTGTATTTCTTACCATCAGGGCAAAGAGGCGTTTTCTCTGCATAGGAAATAGAATGGGCAAAAAACGAATAAATCTTACCCGTATCTCGACTCACGAATTCGTAGATTGGCATAATGTAAAAGTTCTATTATTTGAAATATATCATTTAGTTCCTTTATGACGTAAATTTTCTTGCCAAGCAATCTTTTCAAATAATCAAATGAATTCTATCTACCAGTTTTGGATCAGAAAACCAAAGGAGAAACTTTGGTTAATAGTACCAATTAGTTACACTCTTTTTCTGCAAATTCTAACCGGATTCCCCAAACCGGATAGCCTTAAAAATTTGGACGCCAACGAACTTTTTGTTCGTTTCTCCGAAGAATTGTTCGACTATCCTTTTTGGCTTCAAGACTTGAGCCATTTTCCTCTTTTTTTCACTCTTGCCTGGCTATGGTCCTGGCAACTTGGCTGTATCGAAAAGATTTCAAAATTCTTTATTCATCCAGCATCTCTATTCTCCTGCTTTTATGCAGTAGCTAACGAAATGGTCCAGGCTTTTATCCCCGACCGTTTCCCCTCCCCTGGCGACTTAATTATGAATTTAGCCGGTGTGCTTTTCGGTTTGGCCTCTCATTCTTATCTTAGCCTAAGGATTAACAAACAAAGCCTCCGGGAAAATTAATCTTTCCTCATTGCTCCTTCCCTCTCCAATAAGGTGGGATGGGAATAATGAAAACCCGCTAGCAAAGGATGAGGTAATGGATGAGATAAATTCTCCACATACAATTTTCGTAAGGCAGAAATCAAAGGGTCCGCACCACCCACAGCTTTTTTGGCAAAGTCATCCGCTTCAAACTCATGTTTTCTTGAAAACAGATTACTTATTGGCGTTAGCCAGTAAGTGAAAAAACCTAAAGTTAAAGACAAACCAATGATCAAAGGACTCAGGGAGGAAGTTAAGGAAGCATCCAAACCGAGCCCCAGATAAAACCATTCGCTTTGAAGGAGATATCCCATCAGCCCGAATCCAGCCAAACCCATAATAAAAGCCATAACCAAACGTTTAGGAATGTGCCCCATTTTGTAATGGCCCACCTCGTGGGCAAGCACCGCCTCAATCTCCTCTATTGACATCTGTTTGATCAAGGTATCATACAGCACTATTCGGCGAAAACGTCCAAAACCAGTAAAATAAGCATTTGAATGTCCGGATCGTTTACTCCCATCAATCACCTCGATCGTGTTAGCTTTAAATCCAGTCTTGTCCGACAACGACATAAGCCGATCCTTCAGCTCGCCGTTTTCCAAGGGGGTAAGTTTATTAAAAAGGGGAAGGATTAATTTTGGATACAAAACCATCATGAGCAACTGAATGCCAAAAAAGACCACAAATGCGGCTGCCCACCAATACTCGGGGGAAGCCTCAGATATTGTCCGATACATCCAAATTAAAAGAGCGAGCAAAAGATAGGATAGGCCAAAACCCAAAATCGTACCCTTAATTTTATCCACAACCCAAAGTTTTTTTGTCGATTTATTAAAGCCGAACTTTTCTTCCAGTGTAAATTGATTGTACCAATCAAAAAACAACCCAGTTATTTGTAGAATATTTAATAATGCTGTGGCAACAAAAGCCGACCACCAAACTGAGTCGATTTTAGTTACTGGCCAAACTTCGAAAACTTTAGGCAAAACATAAAGAAAAACTGGAAAAAAAATAATAAATCCAAATATTTCCTGTATTCTCGAAAACCGGCTTTTACTCAAAGAATAATTACTCGTCTTTTGCCAGGTTTCATCATCCATTAATGACTTAGACTCTTCAGGTTGCTTGTCCATCAGGTTGGCAACATGCCCTTCATTCAAAACTTTGAGATAATATTCAAATAAAAATTGGCACACGGCCAACACCACAATAATTGTCTGCAATTCACTCATTACCTCTTGTGTAACGATACAATTTTACAATGTCGACTGTAGAGCTTTCAAAAACTTATTTTAGTATCTCTTTTTAGGATATATTCAATTATGAATTAGGATGACTAAGAACTACTGGTTTTCAATTACCTCTATTTGAATTGCGATTATGTTAAAATACTATAGGAAATTACCCATACAATATGGGAAATTCTGAAAAACAGTCCGATGATGAATTGGATTTATCTTTCGAACAGGCATTGGCCAATCTTGAGGAGATCATTCAACGAATGGAGTCAGGCGAGGCTCCGCTCGACTCGTTGGTCAACCACTATGAAACCGGCATAAGAATGTTAAAATTCTGCCGTAGTAAGATTGAAGGGGCAGAAATGAAGATTAAGGAAGTTCAGGAAAAAGACGGGGAACTCATCGAAAAAGATTTTGAGGATATGGTGTGATGGAAAATAATACTGAAATTTTAAAAAATATAAAATCTCCGGGTGATATAAAATCTCTCGACGAAAAACAACTCGAAGTTCTTTGTCAGGAAATTCGCAACCGTATAATCGGTGCAACTTCACAAAATGGTGGCCATGTCGGTCCGAATCTCGGGGTTGTTGAATTAACCGTGGCACTCCACATTGCCTTTGAGACTCCAAAAGATTCCTTCTTTTGGGATGTCTCCCACCAAGGTTATGTTCATAAATTACTAACTGGGAGAAATGATGAGCGTTTCGAAAAAATCAGACAAACTGAAGGCTTGAGCGGTTTCCTCTCTCGCGAGGAAAGTGAACATGATGCTTTTGGTGCCGGACATGCAGGTACCGCCCTGTCTTCTGCACTTGGCCGTTGTATCGCAAGAGATCTCAGTAAAAAAGATGATCATGTGGTTGCAGTAGCTGGTGATGCTGCATTTACCTGCGGAATTACCCTGGAGGCATTGAATAATATAGCCAGTTCAACTAAGCGGTTTATTTTAGTCCTGAACGACAACGAATGGTCCATTGCGAAAAATGTGGGTGCTTTTTCAAAATACTTTAATGAATTAATAACCAATCCGGCTTACACACGCCTCCACAAGGATGCAGAAAGTTTTCTCACCCAAATGCCTGGCGGTCCATCTCTGATGAAATTTTTGTCCAAGGCAAAAAGGGACACCAAAGAATTAATCGCACCATCAAGTATTTTTGAAAAAATGGGTATCCGTTACTTGGGACCTATTGACGGGCATGATGTGCAGTCATTAGTTCGTTTCTTCGAATTTGCTAAAACTTCGGATGAACCGATCGTTCTTCATTTACTCACCCAAAAAGGTAAAGGTTTTCCCGTTGCTTTGGAAGAGCCTGAAAAATGGCACGGTTCCGGTCCGTTTGATAAAGTTACCGGTAAAAGCAAACCTACCTCTCCCTCGGCCCCTCCCAAATTTCAAGATGTTTTTGGCGAATGCCTTTCAAACTTGGCAGCAAAGAATGAAGATATTGTGGGTATCACTGCAGCGATGCCTAGTGGTACGGGTTTGGATGCCCTGCACAAGACAATACCCGAACGTTTTTTCGATGTTGGCATTGCCGAGGAACACGCTGTTCTTTTGGCCGCAGGCATGGCAACCGGTGGAAAACTCCCGGTTTGTGCAATCTATTCAACTTTTCTGCAAAGAGCCTACGATCCAATCATTCATGATGTCTGCCTGCAAAACCTGCCGGTTACATTTTGCCTAGACCGTGCCGGTTTATCCCCAAACGATGGCCCAACACACCATGGTTTATTTGATCTTTCTTACCTCCGCTGCGTACCTAATGCTATCATCATGCAACCCAAAGATGAGGATGAACTCCAAGACATGATGGCAACTGGCATTGAATCGGGGGCCCCTGCATTTATTCGCTATCCTCGCGGGGAAGGTGTTGGAGTAAAGCGAAAAAACAAACCTATTCCCCTTGAAATAGGAAAAGCGGAGGTTTTACGGAAAGGTTCCCTTTGTTCCATTTGGGCGATTGGAGATTTTGTACAAATCGCCCTCTCCATCGCAGATCAGTTAAAAGAAAAACATGGTATTCAAATTACGGTGGTCAATGCTCGTTTTATCAAGCCACTTGATACAGAGACTCTTTTAAAGCAGGCAAAAACCCATGACGCTTTTGTAACTTTGGAAGATAATGTTCTGATGGGTGGATTTGGTGCAACCATCCTCGAACACTTTGAACAGAACGACATTACTATTCCAGTTAAACGTTTCGGATGGCCAGACAAATTTATCGAGCATGGTAACTCTGTGGAAGAATTACGAAGTAAATTTGGACTTGATAAAAAAACTCTTATGTCCTCGATTGAACAATTTGTTTCACTTAAGGGTAAGGTTGTTAACCCTGTTTTTGCTTAATCATAGTTTAACCATTTTCTCTGCTCATAAGAGTAAATGGTATTCAGTACATCACTATTTTTTGCTCGGAAGTACATCCATCCTTTCTGAAGTGAGTTATATAGGAACCCCTCTCCTTTTGTTGAATCCCAAATAGTAGAATTTGTCCAAAACCACCCCCACTTTTCATTCCAAAACCATAAATTATTGGAATCAAAAGCAGACTCAATAAAGATCCATCCGAGTTCCTCATGATAATTCCATAAATTTTCAAAATTTATAAAATAACCAAACCAGTTAGTTTTCCAATCATCGATTCCAGTCGAAACTGATGAAGAAATTATAGTAGGTTCGACTGTTAAAACATACTTGAATGATTCTTCGTAAATTTTATTTGCATCGACAAGCCTTCGAGCAGTTATCTCTATCTCATGATTACCCACTGCACCTGAGCCTGGTGTTCCAGTTAAAGTAAAATGCTTTGATCCAACGCGTTCAACATTAAGCCAGGCAGGTATTTTTGAAGGAGAAACCAAGATATTTTCATGTGAAAAACCCGAAAGGAAAAAATCAGACTGATAATTAGAAAACTGCTTACAACTCAGTAAAGGATTTCCTAATATTTCATACATTTTTTCATTACCCAATATAGATAAATCAAAAACCTGAACTACTTTCTTTGAATTAGAGCTTTGTATGGTAAAATCAACCCTCTCAGTCACGCCGGAAAAATTGGCAGGAGTTTGGCCCCATACAATTCCGGATCCATCTTCATGTAGGATTATATTAAGCCAAGCAGGTTTATAGGTAATTATAAGCTTTAAGTTTTCATTTGGCAACCATGGACCAGAAGTATAATGATAAGCATAAAACTTAGACTCTCCTACAAAAAGGGGGGGACTAGGATCAATACCTGGGATATCACTTAGATTACCAATTCCAGAAATGAAAAAGTTACCAGATCTTATCTCAGATGTTGAAACTACACCTTCCTGATTAACCATACCTGAGGCCATACCTGAGATAAAAAAACTACCCCCTAACGCACTCGCACCAGAAAACAAAATATCGTTCCCGACACCACCAATTTGAAAGGAATTTGAAAATGTTTCCAAACTTGGATCAAAAGAAGAAACAAAAATATCTTTTTGTCCATTTGAAGACAAATTTACACCTCCAATCTGCATACTATTTGAAAATTCTCCAAGTAAAATCACACGATTATCCTCTTTAAAAAATGCATTTAAATTATCATTCCCGCTCCCCCCAATTTTTTGTAATGATAAACAATTCCCTTCTATGTTAACTATTCCAACAAAACCATCTTCTCCACCAGCACTTTGAACTGAACGATTCCCCCAACTGAATAATTCACGAAAATTCCCCCCCATTAAAATATGATTTTTATTCAATAATAAAATCGAGTTTACCTCATCCGCTCCCTCACCACCTCCTCCATGAGCAAATAATAAATCCCCGGATGAACTAATTTTACCAATGAAACCATCGCTTAAACCTGAGGATCTAAGGGATTTTTGACCAAAAGTTAAATTCCCGGTAAAAGAACCGGCTATATATGTGTCCCCATCTTCGGAGAGAATAAGATCATTAATAGAATCTTCTTGATCTCCACCAAAAGCTTTTATCCAAGATATTTCAGTCAAATTTTGTAAAGAAGTTTGCAAAACGAAAATATCATTATTTCCTTTTGACTGAAAAGACATCTGCTCATGTGTAAATTCATTTTTAAAAATCCCGCCCATTAATATTTTGTTATCATTAATGGCAGCAACACTCAAAAACTCGTCATTGATACCCCCGAAATTTACCAAGTTCAAAATAGTACCATCAGACTTTGACTCAAATGCAAACAAATCAAAACCACCATTACTTTGAACGCTTAAAGCCCCAACTGATAAGAGACCCTTAAAATAACCAAACGCAAAAACTTTTCCATCAGGGTTTGAACACACATTTGATACATAAACATCATCAGAACAAATCAAATGAACAGAATTCAAAATTGAACCAGTCGAACTTAAATTAACTACAAATCCATCCAAAGAGTAATTAGAAATAAATTCTTTGTCATTAAATTGTATTGTGTCTCTAAAATTACCTCCAAGTAAATAATTATTTTCTGCCCCTTTTTCAATCGTACCTATTTGGATATTATTCCCAAATTGAGAAATTAGACGAAAACCATCGAACGAATCTTCAGGAGTTGAACCAGAATTACTTTTAACGCTAAAAGGAATTTTCAACTCAGAACAACCTCCATTCGCATTATATGCCATTATCTTAATTTCACTCTCAAGTATGTCCGATTGTGACGGGAATCCACCAATAACAGCTGTGCCATCCAGATTATCATGAAAATGAACCCACTGGGGAGAATCAACAATTTGCATACGAACAAAATTTTGATTTACAACTCGAATTTCCTTTTGAAAATATTGCCTCTCTAGCAAAACTAAAGGTTCAGTTTTATCAAAACTTGGTGTTCCTGTCCAAGGAACTAATTTGCCTAGAAATAAAGATCCTTCACCGAGATTAGTTCCTTCGAATTCTGTTGGGGTTCTTAAATCTAAAGCTAAATGTGTTTCACCGAATTTATTAATATCTAAATCTATAATTCTATCATTATTAATTGAACTGAATTTTTTTGCCCAAAGAAGATCTCCTTCCAAGAAATTAAACTTAGCAATTAAAATATCATCAGCTCCATCCGAAGTTATCGACTCAATCGTATTGGAAAGTGAAACATTACCCTCAAAATTAATAGATATTAAAGGGTTGCCGAAAGCGTCAACTTCTATGTCGCCCAATCTAGTTTTGCCATCAACTAAAATAGGAAATGCCCAATTTACGGACAAATTAGAATCTAGCATGGCAAGATATTTTGATTCGCTTAGATTGCTACTTAATAAATTTGAGCCTAATTTAATAATTTTATCAAATTCCCCCCCCAAGAAAATTTTATCTTTAAAAATTTCCAAGACAGAAACTTCGTTGGAATTCTCACCTTTAAAAGAAGCACTTTTAATGGCAATACCATTAGAGTCGGAGAGAAGTAAATAGGTGTAAGTTGGATGTGAAGATTTCCGAACATTTCCAGCGATCAAAATACTCCCTGATTTTAATGATTCAATTCCCTTAACATCTTCATTGCCGATTCCACCAAAAGATTTGAGCCAAATATTTTCTCCATTTGAAGAAATCTTCCAAACGAAAACATCAGTACCGCCTTCAGACATTAACACTGTTGCTTCATTGGAAATACTTTCTTCATATGTACCACCAATCAAAAACTCACCATTAAAAGATTCAGCAAAACTCAAGTCCTGTATACTTGCGGAACCCGGAATTGCTTTAATCCATTCAATTGTGAACGACGGAGAAACCTTTGCGACAAATACATTATGATTGCCCTTAGAGGGGATTAAATTTGCCCCAATAGACAAATTTCCTCTAAATACACCAACTATAACAAAACTTTTATCTGCAAGGACATCCAGAGAATTCAACCAAATGTCACTTGCTTGCAGATGCAAAGAAGAGCTAACTGTAAGTTGATCGGATTTAGACTCTAACTTTGAAACAGTTACAACTCCTTGTTGGCTTATTTCTTTTCCCCAAGAAATAAAAAAATCATCAACTGAAACCAATCCATCTAGAACTCCCAAATTAATTGGAGATATTTTATCCATTGCTACAGTATTTAATGGATCGTTTACTTGAACCAACCTGTCCTGTTCAACTGCATTACCTGAAGTGTCGGAGCTTTTGTAAGAAACTTTATATTGACCGCTACGATTAGAATCAACTATTCCATCACCCCTTACAATTTGATGCGAAGTTGAACTATCCACAAAAACTACATTAGCACCAAAATCTACAAATTCCTGCCCCAACCTTATTTGTTGAAAGTCACCATTTATCAAATGAAGGTGAGGACCAAGTTTATCAAAAACTTCAATTTTACATTTTTTCTCAGATTTTAAAACGGAATCTTCATGAAATAAAATACTTATTTCAAATGAATCAATTATGCTTAATGGAACTGAACCAGATATTTGAAATAAGTTGTAATTAATTTTTTCTATACTCACCCAAGACGGGTTATTACTTAGTGATGCAATAATAGATGAATTCTTGCTAACATTAGGAATAAATAAAAAATCATGAAATTTTGAACCAGCTGCTAATGATAATGTGTCATGGGAGATTATTTGAAATTGTTCATGACTAGGTACTACCCTAGCATTAATGAAAATCTCATCGTAATTTACGCCATCAGAAACCCTCAGACTAAAAGAATCAGCAGTCTGATTAGGGTCGTCAATAAAATAGCTTATAGTTGGTTGTGTACTCACACCAGAAACAATAGCATCACCGTAAGTTGGTAAATGATCGCTCGAAAGAGACCAACTCAAATTATCTCCATCTCTATCAGAAGCGTAAAGAAGCGAAAGATCATTCGGATTTGGAGTTCCGTTAGAATCAAAAAAGATAGTTAGTTCGTCGCCATTAATCACAGGAGCAATATTTTGACCTTCAATACTCAGAACACTATTAACTAAATCATAATTGCCTGCATTGTCTGTAACAACAAAAGCCAATGGGTACCTTTTTCCATCTTGCCCAATTGGAATAGAACCTCTTAGTGTCGCACTACCATTAACATGATCTTGATTGGTTAATTTTATCCATGAGTTTTCTCCCTGCGGCAAACCAAAAACTTTTATTGTTCGGTTACTTTGATCAGGGTCGCTAGATGTAAGGTCTAAGCTAAATGTAGCACCTTCTTGTGCAATTAGAAATGGATTAATATCTGATGTAAAAAAAGGTTTATCTTCAATTGGCCTAACAATAATTTTTACCGGAATAATCGAAGTTCTATAACCATCATTTACAGAAAGATAGATGATCTCCTGACCGTTAAAATTTGGATATGGTGTGTAAGAAAAAATATCAGGTCTGGTCCCGTAACCTGAAACAAAAACTTGAGAACCAATTTGAGATGGTTGAAAAAGAGACCAAGAAAGTTCTTCTGCATCGGCATGATTTGGATCTGGATCAATTGCAATATAATTTACTGGGGCCGACCATCCGTTCTGTTCAGAAGAATTTGAATCTTCGTCTATGTAAACCAATAATTCGCTAACGGTCAAATCAGGTTGATCAACTGCCTTGAAAATTGGAGGATAATTGTCTACCCGAATCTCTAACTGAAACTTTTGAGTTCTCTTCGACATATTTGAATCGACTACTTGAAGTTCAATTTCATAGGAACCTTCATCTTCAACCCCCGCAAGACCTGTAAGAAAACCAGTACCATTTCCCTCATCGAAAAATTTTAACCAATGTGGCAAGGGACTGATAACAGTCAAATTAAGTGTTTGCCAATCCCAGTCAGAGTCACGGGCGACAATATTGTATTCATATACATTTTCATCATTCCATGAGAATGAACCATTTCGATCCGAACTAGGTTGAGTTTCAAAAACTGGCTCATCATTAACCCGGTCTACGATTACATTAATAGTTATATCGTCCGATTTTGGAGCAGAATTTTCTCTTCCGCCTGAATCTGTAACTCTAACAACAAATTGATCAAAACCTGAAAAATTAGAATCAGGAATATAATTTAATTCGTTACCGGTTTCTGAAATGTTTGCTTCGCCAAACTGAGCTGCTTGTGACACAGACCATATTAAATTCTCAGCAGTTGTTTCATTATCTTCAGCTTCTAGAGTTGGAGGTATCCAAGAATTCAATTCATCCTCAACCATCAAAATGGGTTCTATAACTTCGCCAAAATTAATAAGTGGAGGGTAATTATCTACTCGAACTTCTATGCGAAACGAATCTGAAACCGATAAATTGCTAGGATCTGTATAGGTAACGACTACACTATAATTCCCCTCATTATCAACTGTTGGAGTACCATTTAAAATAATTTCACCTAAAGAATAATTAGCATCCCAACTTAACCATTGATTAGTATCACTTGGAAGAACTTCAACAGAAAGGTTGCCATCAAAGAAACTACCCGTTTCAACATCAGCGTCATCGAAACGAATCGTTTTTAAAAAAAGACTTCCATCAATAATGGTTTCATCTGATGGAAAACTTTCAAAAAAAGGATAGTCAGGAACATTTTGAACATCAATTGTAATTACAATTTCATCGTAAGCGATTCCATCGCTTACTCTTAAAACGAAAGAATCAAGACCCGCAAAATCTTTTCGTGGGGCGTAGTTTAATACAACCGGGGAATTCCCTGTACCAAAACAATCCACAGCCCCGTTGGTGGGTTGTGAGGTAACAGACCATACCAAGGTTTGTCCATCTAAATCTGAGGCATTTAACAACGAATGCCCAGTCCAATTACTATCTTCTACAGAAAAAAATGTCGCATTTTGACCCTCAATTATAACTGGGTTTGTATTTGAGGCAATGACTTGGATTTGCGTTTGTTGTAGCGCAGTTCTATTGGTGGAATCCCGAACTTCCAAAACAAAGATAAAATTAGATACATCTTGGGGAATTGGTGTACCCCATAATTTGGCAGTACCATTTCCGTAATCTTCAAAATTACCCTCAAGCCAAGTTGGTAAATCGCCCAAAGGCTTAAATTGCAGTGTGTCTTGGTCATCAGCGTCAAAGGCAGAAATATCATAAACAAATTCGTGACCACTGACAGCAATTCCAGATGTCGATGAATTAAACACGGGGGTGTCCTCAACAGGTTGAACAACAAGATTAATAATTATAGAATCAGAGGCGTTTGTATCGTTACTATCGAATACAGTTAACTCAAATGAATCATTACCGGTAAAGTTCTGATCAGGACGATAGAAAAGAGTCGAGGGTGTACCACTTGTTGATGTAAAATTTGCTTCACCCGTTGTAGGGGGTCTTAATATTTCCCACTTTAGCACACCATTATCTTCTTTAAGCCCATCTTCATCTGTTGCAAAAAGACCAATATTATCCCAATTAACGAATTCTGTATCTTCCTTTAAAGAAACTGATATGCTACTACCAAGTGAAATTACAGGAGGTTTATTTAAAGGTTCAACACTAAGTTCAAATGCTTGCTCTTCGGTTAAACCTAATTGATCCCGAACCGTTATTAATATGAGTCTTGGTCCGCTTTCCTCATAATGCTCCCATGTGGGTGTACCATATAAAAGTCTCGAACCTGGATCGAATTTCAACCAATCTTTGGGAGCAGTAGGTAAGTTACTGATTGAAACGGTTAAAGTTTCATTATGATCTGGATCTTCTAAGTCTGGATCATGGACTTCAATCTGATATCGAAAATCTTGTCCGCCCTCATAAACAATACTAGTCGGAGGAACAGAAAGAAATATAGGAGGATCATTAACCTGAGAGATATTTATATTAAACTTTAGCGTATCAGACCTATTTCTATCATCCCCCAAATTATCACTTAATTTTATAGTAAATGTATCAGAACCAGAATAATTTGCGTCTGGTAAATATAAAACTCTCTGGTGGTGTTGAGGGTTATCCTTATCTAATTCAACTCTTCCATACATTGGCTCAATATTTGTAGTCAACACCAGCGGATCTAAGTCAGAATCGTTGAAATCAAAATCGGGCATCAATGCATACCATGCACTACTATTAAAGTCTTCAGTTAAGTTAAAATCCAATGGTTCATAGCTTCGATTACCATCAACCCAAATTACAGGTGCACTATTTGGTGAACGAATTAGAAGCTCAAATTCTTTTTCCGTAGCATTATTTCCGTCAGAAACTATCAGTTTAACTGTGTATGGTTCAGCATTTGCAACTCCTTGATTTGGAATACCAACTAAAGAACTACCGTTTATGTCCAACCCCAATCCTTGAGGTTCAAAAGATAACGTTAACTGGTCTCCATCAACATCAGAAACTAAAATATGTTGATTAAAATACTCCCCTTCCATCGGGCTTCTCAACTCGGCAATTTCAAAAATGGGAGTATCTTGAATTGGCATAACAGACAGTTGAAAGTCTAAAAAGTCCGACTGAGAACCATCAGAGAGAACTATACTAAAGTTATGTTCTCCAAAAAAATCTTTTGGGGGTTGGTAAGTAAATATACCGGAAGTAGAGTTTAAATCGTAAGTGAAATTACCATCAGGAGATTGGCCTATCGACCAGTTTAAATCAGTAACAAAAGGGTGAGAACCATTAAAATCATGAACATATACCCCTGAGTCTTCGTCGATCTCAACAGCAAATAACGAAGTATTATGCTCAATTCTTGGATTAATGTTTGGTATTTTGTTTTGCTGCCAAGAGTCATTAAAAAAAGACAGTGCCCCCCCTCCATTATTGACATAAGTACTCTCGCTTGGAATACCTACAATGGCAACACTATCAGCAAGAATGAGAGAAAGTTGACTTTGATCAGCAACAATTGCTTGGGATAAATTCAGAGTGGATAAGAGTTTTATCTGAGATCCATCACTCTTCACCCGATAAAGGTAAACACATCCACTTTCAAGCATAGGAGAAGAAACAGCAAGGATGTCTTCATGTAAATCAAGGTCTGATGCAAAATATTGATTTGCAGAGTTAGTAGGTGGATAAATTTGTGCTACCTCGATCCATGTCGTTCCATCAAAATGAAAAACATATACTGACCCAGCATTTGTAGCATTTCCATCCCGTTGCCTTGCTCCTACGAATGCTAAATTATTTCCCAAAGCAACAGAATAACCGAATTCATCACCTGCAGAAAGACTTGAAGGAGAAAGCTTCGAAGTTTGAAACCATCCTGTAGCATTTTTTTCAAAGATGTAAGCTGCACCCGAATTAAAACCAATACTATCGGATTTAGGTGCACCAACAAGTAAGCGAGATCCAGAAAGTTTGATTGAATATCCAAACTCATCAAAACTTTGATTGTCATCAGCAAATAAAGATGAGGTTAAATTCCAATTCGTTCCACTCTTTTCAAAAATGGAAATTTTACCGCTTCCATTACTTATAGCCTGAATCGAACTGACGGCCAAAATATTCCCCGCAACTGAGATGTCCCACCCGAAACTATCAAACATTTTAGAGTTGTTATTTAAACTTTTATGAAAGTGGTAACTCCCGTTTGATTCTCGGCGAAAAATATCGACGGTTCCAGAATAAGAGGAAAAATCAGGTGAACCAACAAAGAGAAATTCATTGGCAATTGTTAAAGAATGACCAAATTGGCCTAATTGGTCAATTTGTGGAGGCACAATTTTTTCATAGTAGGAGTAACTTCCATTATTTTCCTTATTAAAAATATGAACTGCACCATCGGCAAATCCAGCTTCTCCTGGAGATCCAAATATTGTTTGATTCCAATCATTTATGGCAACTGATTGACCAAACCTAGAAGAAGGTTCATTAATTTGAGGATGTAATAACAAAGAATCGAAAGGAGAAATATTTATTTGGCCAAATGATTCATTCGCTTCCAGATTATTATAATAATATAGCACACGAGAAGTGTTATGATCGGGAGTGAAAAACAAATATTCATTGAAAGAATTTGCTCCGTTGTTCCAAACATCAGATTTCGAATAACTTTTGACTATATCTTCACTGATATTTAATTGTGATTTTTCGCTGCTATTATTCTCAAAAATATAATAATTGTTCTCGTAAAGATTGAGGGTGGGAAATACTTGATTTGAGAAATCACTTCCTGTTACCAAAAAATTTGTACCATTCCACTCGAAGGAAAAAGTTTCTGACATTTGTCCGTTCTGATTATTGGCAAAAACGATTTGAGCAATAAAAAAACAAAAGAAAACAGTCCACTTTCGACTTTCAGAAAAAAAGCGGATAAACCTACCCAAAAAAAATATGGTACGCTCGGGCAATAGCATAAATATAACATCCTAAAAAAAATGAATTAATGCAAAGCTTTTAGGAAATAATTAAACGTGGTTCAGGAAAAGTTAGTAAAGTATATCAAAATCTCTCCGGAACTCTTCGAACAAAAGGAGTCTTTTTAACCAAAGGAACTCTCTTGACAGCGGGGGTATTCCTAACCGGTTTTGCCCTTTTAATGACGGGAGTACGTTTAACTAATCTAGGAAATTTGGCAAGAGGTGCACGGGGTGCAAAAGGAGCTTTTCTAGCAATTCTTGATGGCGAAACTAAAGGTGCTCTTCTCCTCAAACCAGAGAACGAAACAGATTTTACTTTAGATACTGTAGGAGCACGGGGTGCACGAGGTACGGCACGAAAGGCTAAGCATTGACAAATTCCTAGAATTAAACAAACAAACGATATAAAAATTGATTTAAAATTAAACAGCACTAACAGAAAATTTTTCGGTAGGATACTCGCTGGAAAGCTGGTCCAACAAGTAAGATGTAGGTTGAAAATTCCGTAAGATAGGAATTGTTTGTCCGTTTTTAAGCATCCTTACCTCTGAAACAGTAATCTCGGGTGTCTTGGGTGGAGCATACAAGATGTCATCGTGAGATGCATTAAGACGTGAATTAAAGAGTTCCGGAGTAAGGTTACCACCGAGATGATCACTTCGTCCAGTGGCGACATGGCAAGTACCAAGAATTTTTTCGTCCTGTATATCTTTACCTGAAAATGGAAGGAGTTGAGTGCCAAAACCTAGTTCACCTATAATTCCTGTTGCAGGGTCATCTTTAAGCTGTGTATTTCGGTCATCAACTTTTTGCTGATCACCGCGAATCAAAGATGCGTTTACGATGGCGCCATTCTCAACATCCATCTGTGCAAGTGTTCCATCAGAAAAACGAAATGGAAAAGAACCCGAAGCAGAAGTAGGAACAAAGTAAACCTCACCTGCTGGAAGGTTAGCAACATCTGGTTTGCCTAGAGGACACAAACCGTGACTTTTCTGAGCAGATTGTTGAGAACAATCTATTTTAAGGGTTGAAGTCGTTCCAAAAACTTCAAAATCAATTTCAAAATTTTCAGATTGGTCTAGAACTTGTCGAAATAATTCAGATTGCTTGCTTATCACATTATAATCTACTGATAGTCCTGAATTGAGTATAATGTCGTTAACTCCGTGTAAAGTGGCACCGCGAAAATTATATATTTTTGCCGAAGCAGTAAGGGGTGCAGTTAGGGAGTAATCTGTAATAGCTAAAATTATATCATAGTTGGGATAAATATCGCCATTGAGAGACAATTGATCACCAGCAAAGTTTGTTACCGCGTCATCAGGGTCAAGATTGCTACCGCCGGTGGTTTTAAATGCAAAAAATCCATTATCGGAAAAAGATAGACTTTCGGAAACTCCGTTTACCAAATCATTCAGAAAGACACTATGAGCGTATTTTTGAACTGAAAAACCATCAGCATTCAAAAAATCATGATTATGCATTAAAGAAAGATCAGGCAGATCAATAAGAATACAAATTTTCAAACTTTCAGAATGATTAGTTCCAAAGCAAGTGCCAAGGAGACGTTCAAGAGAAAATTGTGGAAATTCTTCTATTTTTGGTAAATACATGTATCCTTTGTATATATTTTTTTTAATTCCTCAACGCCACGATAAAAAAATTTCACGAAAGAATTCATTTTGCCTTTCGTCCACCACAAATTCTACAGTCCAATCCCTGAGGTTTTGAAGTTAAGTTCCCCCGACCTCTTTGATAAAATGAACAACCAGGCCTATGTATTTTACCAAAAGTAGTTACCCAAAAACTAAGAGATGGAATAAAAGATTGTTGAGGCTTAATCATGCCTGGCAATTGAGGGGTTGGGAGAGAAGAGGGTGATTGAATTTGTTGGTAGTTAAAGTTGTTAGCCCAAATCCCCAAGTTTAATCTCTTTGCTTTGAGTTGCGAAATAACAAAAGGACCATAGCGATTTGTCTCTTTATCCAAATGCCAACCAATTCCCTTGGAAATAGCATCGCGACTAAAATTCAAGCTACCATTCACCAGCAATATCTCCACCACTTTTAAATTTCTAATATCAAATTCCTGTTTAATTTTTATTTTTGGAGAAGTGGACAATAACATTTTTTCGGTAAATGCAATCGCTTCATTGTAACCCGGTTGATTTCTTTGCGGAAAACTTACTCCCCATGCCCTCATTCTGATTATAAAATCCTTGGATTGAAAATCAAAAACTCCTGGTTGTACCACCCTTATAATTTCCTCTTTTAAAAGAGTCTTATTTCCATCATTTTGTGAAATACTAATTCCCGAAACTTCACTTTTTGAGAAACAATCAAGAAATATCGAAAAGAAAAAAAAACCAAATTTTAAAATTTGTAATAAAAACTTATAAGACATTAGAATTTCATATCATCATTTGAATTATTTGTCACCTATATCAATGATTGTAAAACTAACCCATATCGTCTATGTATTTTGTTTTAAAGTACATTATTTTTATTATGCCAAGATTCGAAAGACCGAGAGCCTCTACTATAGGTACTCCAGTTTATCATCGTAGAAGAAGAGACTGGAAAGATGATCGAGATTTAATTGAAGAAATTGCAACATCGGTTAACAAATTAAATGGTCCTTATGAATATTATGACAAGGGCGTCTTCGCATTTAGAGAAAAAGTAAAAGCTTTTAGAGCTTCCGGATATGAAAACAATAAAGATGTAACTTACTTGGGTATTTGGATTAGAGAGGAATTAAGTAAAATTTCTAAAACACAAGCCAGTTATGACTTGCGAGTTCATACACTACCATTCCCAGAAGAAATTGACTCCACAATCTTACAAATGGAACAAAAAGCCTCAGGGAATTCATTTAATAAAGAATCTGAACTTTCGATAGATTCTTTATTTCCTGACCCAAACCTTCGCAGTTTTGCACTAGAGAGAATGCAAATTCTGCATAAAGGAGATTTGATTGCCTATCTTTCATCCCTTGTATCTAAAGAAAGAGATTCCCTGCTCACAAACTCTGCATCTATCATGGATCTTATTCAGATTTGTGAATATAATTTAAATTTACTCGAATTAGATACTAAAAAAAGATACGCGGTTGGAGAAACTGATTTATGGATTCCATCACTTGCACTTGGAATTGAAATAAGAAACACATGGGAGTCGGAAGATGAAATTGAGTTAATCAGAGTACTGAGCGATACAAACTTCAGATTACAAACCCGCCACCTCGTTGTAGTGACTCCAGATGACCTAAGTGACGAGACATTCTCTTTAATAAGAAAAATCGAGGCAAGAAAAGTGATTGAAAACTTATCAATCATCCGCATCGGGGACTTTAATAATTACATAACCAAAATTAAGGAAATTGAGGAAAGTAAATTTTAATTTTGCGGCATAATCTCCTCTTTAATTAGTCTGCCTGTTTGATCCCATAATCGTCGACCAATAAACTTTCCCTCGCTCCAATATGCTTCTTCTCTCAAAATACCAGAGGGCCACCATCTTGATTTCACACCAACTAAAACTCCCTGGTCAAAATTTGCCTGCAATGCTATCTGCCCTGACTCAAAATTTCGATTTTGCTGCCCATGAGGTAGTCCGCGGTAATAGGATGTTTCAAGCGAAACAGTTCCATCAGGAAAACTTTCAACCACTGTTCCAGTAAAAGGCTCTTCCAATACATCTTTCCTGTACAGGCGACCGTTTTTCTTGGTGACGGCCTCCTTTTGCCAAATTTTCGGGTAACTTTCAATAGGTTTTTCGTAATCTGAAAAAATTTTTTCAACATCTCGATCTTTGGATAAAAAACGATCATCAAGAACATCATTTTGTACAGGTTCACTTTCTAACTGCTTAGGTTCGAATTCTTTTTTATCTTCTTTTCTTTCATCTACTCCACAACCCCAAAAATAAAAAGGAAATAATATAATCAAAACTTTGCATATTCTCATGTAACATCATCGTGAAGATTACTTTGAGTCTCGCAATACGAAAAATTAATTTCAAAAAATGAAAACTATTTTCTTAATAAGACATGCAAAATCTTCATGGAATAACCATTTGCTTGAAGATCATCAACGCCCATTGAATAAAAGAGGGCTTTCTGACGCCCCCATGATGGGTGAGTTGCTTAAAAAGGAATTTCCTCCCCCTCAAAAAATCATCTGCTCAACTGCTCACCGGGCCAAGGAAACCGCAGAGATAATTAAAGGAGTTTGGTTTCCCCAGAAAACGATTGATTTTACGGACCTACTCTATGAACAACCAGCATCAAACATTCTAAGCCTTATCCAAAATATTCAAAAAGAAATAAATTCATTGGCTTTATTCTTCCATAATCCCACAATCACTTATTTGGGAAACCTTCTCGCATCCCTTTATATATCCAATATTCCAACTTGTGGGGTTCTGACCCTTTCCTGCAAAGAGAAAAATTGGAGTTCAGTCGAAGTTGGGAATTGTGAACTGATTAGTTTTAATTACCCAAAAGAGATAAGGTAGTTTTAAAAATTCTCTTCGGAAAGAATTCTCTCTGCAACATGAGTGAGTGGATCTTCAGGGAAACTCTCAAATCTTTGGGAAAATGAAGAAGCAGGTTCAGGCATCTCCATAAGTTGATCCACCCATTTACCAATTTCCTCCTTTGATACTTCGTCAGTTGTGTCCGAAGGGAATGAAATAACATCACTGTCTTTACAAAAATTTAAGCCACTTTGGTCTGTATCAATATTCATTTTTTTAATTTCCTCACAGGTTAGATAGTCTTGAAAATGTATCACAACAATTTAATGGTGATGTCATAAGCGACATCGATTATCGGCTGTGACTCAAATCTACCTCCTGTGGATCGAATCAGATTAAAATAGAGCTGCATCCTTGCGGCTACAAAACATAGTCGACCCAAATCCCTTGGACTTTAGAAAAAAATTAAAAAAAGATAAATGAGTGAATGCTCTTTTCTTTTAGGCAATAAAAAGAGAAACTATAAATATGACCCAAAAACTATCAAAAGCTTATTCAAATAAAGAATTCCTTAACAGTCATGAAGCCCGACCCATTCGAGTTCAATGTGAATTAATCGAACCAGATAACCGACTTCGAACCCAAGGTGTAGAAAATACAATTGTATTTTTCGGCTCAGCTCGATCAAAACCACTTCAAGAGGCAAAAGAGGAATTGGCTGACTATACAAACAAACATCCCAACGAATCAGAAATGACTGATGAAGAATTGGCTGAGTTAAATAAAAGAAAAAGAATAGTAAAACTTTCCAAATATTATGAAGATGCAGTTAAGCTTTCAGCTAAGTTGACTGAATGGTCGGACCAAGAAAAAAGTTCTAAAAAGAAATATTACATCTGTTCTGGGGGTGGTCCCGGTATGATGGAGGCAGCAAATAAAGGGGCAGATCAAGTTAATGGAAAATCAATCGCTCTTGGTATAAGTCTTCCTTTTGAACAAGGAGTTAATAAATATGCAACTCCTGACCTATCTTTTGAGTTTCACTATTTCTTCGTAAGGAAATTTTATTTCTTATACCATGCTAAAGCCGTAATTGTATTTCCTGGTGGTTTTGGCACCATGGACGAACTTTTTGAAACCCTGACCCTGATTCAGACAAAAAAACTTGATAAAAAAATGCCCATCATTTTGTTCGGTAAAGAATTTTGGGATGGTCTTATCAATTTTGATCAATTCATCGATTGGGGAGTTATTTCTCCCAAGGATATTAATTTATTCCAAATTGTAGACGATGTAGAAGAAGCTTTTACGATAATAACTTCCGACCTAGAAGATTAAGCAAACGATTTTATCCTAAACAAGAAAAACTGATTTTTACATCAGGCGAATTAACTCTTATTCATTCAACGATGGACAAGGTACCTAAAGAATGCTGAAAATCAGGTGGTAATTCAGCACAAAAATTAAGCTTTTCTAATTTTAAGGGGTGCATAAACGATAAATAATGTGCGTGCAGCATCACCCTGCCAAAAGATTCATTCTTTTTTGCCCCATAAGTTAAATCACCAGCCAAAGGATGCCCAAGGTGTGAGAAGTGGACTCGAATTTGATGGGTTCTACCCGTATGAATTTTAACTTTTAAAAGAGTAAACAACTCTGCGTACTTTTTCATTGCCTCCCATTCTGTAAGTGCTGCTTTACCATGTTCCACAACTGCCATTCTTACACGATTTTTAGGATGCCTGCCTATCGGTTGATCTATTTTTCCTTTTACTGTAGGAAAAAAGCCATGAGCAAGAGCACGGTATTCCTTTTCGGTCTTTCTCTTTGCAAATTGCTCTACTAAAAAGTGATAAGCATGCTCTGTCTTTGCAATCACCATGACTCCACTGGTTTCCTTATCCAACCGGTGGACAATTCCTGGTCTATTGGGAGCACCAACCGGACACAGTCCATTTGGGTAGTGATATAACAAGGAGTGTATTAAAGTATCATCCTTAGTGCCATCGCCGGGATGTACTACCATCCCGCTAGCCTTGTTAATTACTAAAATCTGATCATCCTCATAAAGGACTTCCAGTGGAATATTTTTCGGCATGAGAGAGACCGTTTCGTCCCTAGTCAAATCAACGATTAGTTCATCTCCAGAATTAATTTTTGTCTTTGATTCTAAAAAAGATCCATCCACTCTCCTCACTTTTTTTTTCTCGATGGCTTTCTGAATTAATGCCCTACTCTTCTCCGGGAATGCCTGGGAAAGTATTTTATCCACCCTTTCAGAACTGCCTTCAGGACATATAAATTTTTCCTCAGCCACAACTTTTTTCAGCCTCGATAATTTCGCAATTAATCTGATTTATAAATTTTTCTTTCTTAATTGGATCTAAATTTGCGACTCTAAATCCATTTAAAATTAATTCGGCAATTTCCAAATGACTAAAAGATAATTTCTCCCTTAGTATATTAAATTCGTCAACTAATGAATTATTAAATGACAACGGGTCATCTGTGCTTACCGTACATCGAATTCCCCTTTGCATAAATTCTTTAATCGGGTGGTGTTCTAATTGATCAACAACTTTCAATTTATAATTACTAATAGGACACATATCCAGAGTTACACTTTCACGAACAAGCATATCCATAAGATCTTCATCTTCGATTGCACGAGTTCCATGTTGAATTCGATTCACCTTTAGTTCTTCCACAGCCTGTCTGATATTGGAGGCGAGACCAAATTCACCGGCATGTGCTTTTACCACCTTACCTTCTCCACGTGCCGCCTCCCAAAACCGAGGGATCCATGCCTCAAAAGGCAAAGACTCTAGTCCATGTAAATCAATCCCAGATAAATGCTCCCAGGTAAGGGCATTTTCCAGTAAAGGGCCGAGGTATGGAGTATACGCATTGCGACTAATACCAAGAAAAACCCGAACTTCAAGTCCATCAGGAACCGCATCTAGAATAGCGGTTAATATTTCCTCCCCGGGTAATTTCAAATACTCCATCATCCCTGCGTGAAAACTAGTTTCCACATACTTGACATTTTGTTGAAGATGTTTTGAAAAAATGACTTTTGCCGCTTCGTAATAGCTTTCAACAGAATCAAACCAGCACATTGCGTGTTCTATTAATATTGATTCAAATTGTTCAAAATTATCATACCTAAATTCAGGCTTCCTAAAAAACGGAGTCTGAAAAAACCGCTCAGGATATTTCTGCTCCAAAAGTTCCCACGGTAATGCACCTTCAACATGTAAGTGAGTTTCAGTTTTAGGCAAAGATGCAAGAAAGCGATCAAATGCCAAACGATTCATAATAGAAAATTCTCTTAAGAACTTTGCAAAAGATAGTCAGAATTCAATTTTTGCAAATCTTCAGGAACAAATTCACCATCCTGTCGAATTAACTCACCATCAAACCAAATTTCTCCTCCACCATATTCAGGTCTTTGAATATTAACCATATCCCAATGGACTTGTGATTTATTTCCATTGTTTGCCTCTTCATAAGCCTGTCCAGGCGTAAAGTGAAATGAACCGGCTATCTTTTCATCGAAAAGAATATCCAACATTGGTTCTCTAATCATTGGATTGAAGGCTATGGCAAATTCACCAATGTAGCGTGCTCCTTCATCTGAATCTAAAATCTCAATAAGGCGATCCGAATTGGAAGAAGAACTTGACTCAACGATCCGTCCTTTTTCAAACCTAAGAACCACATCAGAAAAAGAACTACCTTGATAAATTGTATCTGCATTAAATGTGATTGTTCCCTCTACACTGTCACGGACAGGGCAGGAGAAAACCTCTCCGTCGGGTATATTATATGTGCCACCGCATGAAATTGCATTGATACCTTTAATGGAAAATCTTAAATCCGTACCAGGGCCAATTATTTTAACTTGGTCCGCATTTCGCATTCGAGCTTCAAGGCATTCCATTCCTTCGCTCATTCGCCCATAATCCATACAACAGGCATCAAAGTAAAAATTTTCAAAAGCTTCGCTGCTCATCTTTGCCTGCTGAGACATGGAGGGCGTAGGCCATCTAAGAACACACCATTTTGTTTTCTGCACACGCCAGTCGAGTACTGGCTTAAGAACTTTCATCGCTCTTTTTAAATCATCCTGAGGTAAATCTGAATTTTCAAAAACATTATGGGATCCACGGATGGCAATATAGGCATCCATATTCTTCATTTTTTCCATTTCCCACTTAAAAGATGTTTCAAATTGTTCCTGCTCTCCTCCAATTATACACTCCCTGTCTATTCGCCCGTTTTGCAACTGGACAAATGGAATAGCCTTACACTCCCTAACAGCCCGTATCAAAGCCAGTGTCATATTTTGCGGAATATCTATTGAATGAATTAACACTTTCTCACCAGCATTTAACTTGGTGGAGTGATAAACTAAAGTGTCGGCTAATTTTTGGTAACGAATATCCATAATCAAAAAGAGGAAAGGATTTTTATAAACCTCGGCGAATTTTAGAACCGGGGAAATTGATTCTTACTCGGTAAACTTTTTTAACCCGATTAATAATTTCGTATGTTTTAGGGTCGATGCGGGATGGTACTTCCATTTTTCGGATATCAACAACCGCGGTAAACCCTCTTTCCGTAAAAACATCAATCAGGATAGCAACTGCAAGTGGATCATCAAAAACGGAAGCCTCCGAGTTAATATACGCTAAACCAGATATAGAATGTTTCTCAACAATTGGAATAAATTTACTTTTAATTAATCCAACCACCTGTTCGAAAAGTTCAGGATGGAATTTCTGATAGGAATCTAATCTTTGAACTAAAAGTTGCCTGGCATGTAAGGAAAGCTTTTCCGCTAATGGAATCGATGATATCTGGTCATGGGTTAATTCATCCAATTCCAGAGAGCTTTGGTATTTCAGCTCCTGTATGATCCTTTGCTGTACTTCAATAACAGAACCATGAGCATTTATAAAATGATAATGAAAAACATCGCGTAAAGTTGTAAGCGAATCATAAGTGGATTCTTTAAAAGTCTTGTATCGACGATGGGCTGCATCTTCATCCAAGTCAGTTTTACGCACCTCTCTAATTTTGCCCACACCCGAAGCTTGCACTTCCGCGTTATGCTCCATTGTTCTCTGCCCGCGAAGAAACTGCCTGCGCACACTTTCCTCTTCGTCAATAAAGAGCATAATAATATGAAATCGGGGTTTTGGAAATTGAGCCTCCTGGAAAGTACCCAAGTATTTACTCCTCAATTCTGTTAAACGCCGATGAAAAAGCTTTAGACATTCAACCTGTGTCTTGGTTCTGGGATAACCATCAACAATTGCACCACTTTGATAGTTTGGCTCAAGTAATCTTCTAAGAACAAGTCTAGTAACTTCTCTATCACCTGCAAGCAAGCCAGCATCAATTTTCTTGCGTGCCTCAGGAGAGTTCAATAACTCACTAACAATAATTGGCTTTTCGGTTAAATCCCGAAATTCCATGATAAAGGCTGTCTGTGTACCTTTTCCGGCCCCTGGAGAACCATTAAGCCAAAAGATTTCGGCGGGGAAATGAAGGTTTTCAACACCTACTTCCTGTTCTAGTTCATGCCAAATAGAATGAAAAATAAGTTGAGCATCTTTAACCTCCAAATCCTCAACTTTTTTCTTTGAGCCATCAACAAAATCAGCGGATACACCCGAAGGATTTTCGCTATTATCGGAGCTCAATGATTCGGTTTCAGAAGGATCAGGTTTTGGAGAGTTAGATTCAAGAGACATTAGAAATTATATATATCGTATGAAATGATTCAATAAAAGGACATTTATCATTAAATTCCTCCTCCACTTTCATATTCTCTCATAGCCAATAAGTTATGATCCATCCCTAAAGCTGGCGAAGTATCTTTAACCGTTCCTATTTCTTTAGCAGGCACTCCTGCAACCGAAACATGAGCAGGTACATCATTTAAAACCACACTACTTGCTCCTATTCTTGCTCCTTCTCCAATTTCCACATTTCCTAAAATTTTTGCACCGGCACCAATCAAAACACCCGACTTAATTTTGGGGTGCCTGTCTCCCCGTTCCTTGCCTGTCCCCCCAAGAGTAACCTCGTGTAATATTGATACATTATCTTCAATCACTGTTGTTTCACCAGCCACAAAACCTGTAGCATGATCAAGCAGGATTCCCTTTCCAATTTTAGCGGCTGGGTGGATATCAACAGAATAAACCACCGCAACTAAGCTTTGTAAGTATAGTGCCAAGTCCTTTCGATTATTTTTCCATAGCGAATTTGCAACCCGATAACAACTAAGTGCCTGAAACCCTTTAAAATACAAAAAGGGGCTAATATAATCATTGCAAGCTGGGTCTCTTTCCGTGACCGCGATTAAATCATACTCAACACTTGATAAAATTTCTTGATCAGATTCGAAGGCAGTTTTAATCAAGTCTCTAATATCACTCTCAGGGACACTATTTTTTACCAAGCGAGCGGCTAATCTCCATCCTAAAGCTTCAGCAAGATTTTCGCGCTCCAAGATAAACTCAGTTAAAACTTTTGAAAGTATTCTCTCCTTCGATGCGACTACTTTTGCTTCATTTACTAAAATTTCCCATACTGATAGCTCTTTCATGTCGATAAAACTTAGCTCAAATAAAATTTAAAATATTTCTTATGACTCTTTATCGCTATTAACGCCATAAAAGGTCTTACCAATATTTACTTCTTTTCGCCCCTGTGAGACCCTCCATTTGTTAGTATCCCGAAGCGAATATACACAACCGCAATATTCCTGCTGATAGAAATTTTCTCTTTTGGAAATTTCAATCATGCGTTGTGAACCTCCAGACTTTCGCCAATTATAAGTCCAATAAACAAGGTTTTCATAACGGGCAGCAGCTCGTTCTCCGCATCCGTTGATTTGCTTCATATTCTTCCACCTTGAAATTCCCAAACTACTTGAAAATAAATTAAATTTATTTTCATGAGCATATAATGCAGTCCGTTCAAAGCGCATATCAAAACAAACCGTACATCTCCCCCCTCTTTCAGGTTCCCATTCGAGTCCTTTTACACGCTCAAACCAATTTCGAACATCATAATCTACATCCACATGTTCAACCCCAAGTTTATCACAAAATTTTTTATCCTCTGTCTTTCTAATTTCATATTCTTTTTTTGGGTGAATATTAGGATTGTAAAAAAAAACAGTGGGCTGGATTTTAGAATTTAGTAAGGTTTCCAAGACTTCTCCCTCGCATGGTGCACAACAAGAATGTAATAGAACTCTGCTCTCCTGATTAGGAGTTTCAATTTTGGGTCTCGTTGCGGAATTCATTATACTTAAAATGTCATTTTTAAAATGAATGGCAATCGGTTATTCCCTATTGGACTCCACCTTTAAGCCTCGGTTCATCAAATCAGATAATGCAAGGAGTGGATCTTTTCCCGAATAAAGAATTTCATAAATCTGAGTAAGGATAGGCATTTCTACCTCCTGCTTTTTACATTTATCAAAAAAACAAGCGGTAGCGGAGTAACCTTCCACAACCGTTTTTTGACTTCGAACGATATCCTCTGGATTTCCGCCTTGAGCCAAATCAAGGCCAAAATTTCGATTTCTACTCCATTCGCCCATACAAGTTCCGATTAGATCTCCAAAACCACTAAGTCCTAGGAATGATTGACTTTCACATCCAAGAGAAACGCCGAGATTAATCATTTCACTCATACTTCTGGTAAGTAAAGCAGCTCTTGCATTATCCCCGAGTCCAAGCCCATCAGAAAGTCCTGTGGCAATCGCGTAAACATTTTTCAAACAACTTCCCAACGCGACTCCAATTCGGTCCTCAGATCTGTAAATCCTCATACTATCAGAATTCAGGTTATTCTGAAGATCCATTAGTTTCGGTTCGCCACAGTCCATAGCAAGTACCATCGCAGTCGGTTTACTATCTGCAACATCGTGGGCATGGCTGGGTCCAGTTAGGTATCCAGAACTGATATTTGACCCTAGTTCCTGCTGAATTACTTCATGTGCGAATAAATTGCTTTTGGGTTCAAGTCCTTTACAAAGAGCAATTCCTCCCTTTAATTGCCATGAGTCACCCATGTGTTCAATCACTTGTTTACAACTATCCCTAAGAGCATGAGAAGGGCATGCAAAAAACAAATAATCGCACTCCATAAGAACCGGTCGCAAAGAACAACCAATTTGTAAATCCTGATCAAATTCAATACCGGGCAAATAATCCCTGTTTTCACGCTCAGAAGAAAGAGCTAGTGCATGTTCTACCCTTCTGGGTATTAAAGAGACAGAATGCCCGATCTTTGAAAGATAAACTGCCATCGCAGTCCCCCAAGCTCCAGCCCCAAGAACGCAAAAATTCATTTTCTTATTACCTGTCGGCTCCTAATCTTTTGAACATATCCACTTAAGGCATTTAATCCATCCAGTCCCAGAGTTGCACAAGGCTTGACAAAAGAAGGAAGCGGACTGGGTGTAAGTCCTAGCAAATCATGCGTAACCAGTATTTGACCATCGCATTGATCTCCACTTCCTATACCAATCAAGGGCGGTAATATTTGCCCTGCCAACTGCGTGGCTATTCGTTCGTCCATCATTTCAGCAATTACTGCAAAACAACCTGCCTCTTCTAAACTTATGGCATCTGTGTATAGGTTATCTGCTTCCTCTCGATCCGTGCCAAATTTTCGATATCCTCCAATTGCCTTTACGGTTTGCGGTAAAAGACCAATATGACCCATTACTGGGATTCCCGTGGCAACAAGTTTTTCAATATCATCAGCTATATCTTTTCCGCCTTCAATTTTTACCGCATCGGCACCATTCTGCATAAGCCTACGGGCAGAGTCGAGCAATCGATCAAAGGAAAGACTTGCTTCACCGAAAGGTAAGTCCGCAATGACAAGACACCCAGGATTACCACGCCTAACCGCAGCAGTGTGATGAACCATATTATCAATCGTAACAGGTATTGTTGTTTCATACCCGAGCAAAGTTGTACCAACAGAATCTCCAACAAGAATAAAGTCAACCCCTGCCTTAGAAATAAGTTTGGACATAATCGCATCATAAGCGGT
Source organism: Opitutales bacterium (assembly GCA_028101545.1). Taxonomy (GTDB): domain Bacteria; phylum Verrucomicrobiota; class Verrucomicrobiia; order Opitutales; family Seribacteraceae; genus Seribacter. The sequence goes on from JAOHKZ010000016.1 coordinate 44,212, forward strand.
AAGACCAACAATCGAGCGCTTTCCCTTTAAACCAGAGAGGTATTTTGTAGTAGGTTTAATTTCTGATAAATCAATGGGATACCTTCTTGGGGCAGGGTTTCTTTTGGGAGGGTGCCTAGTAAGAACAGGAGGTTCGGAAACCGGTTCTGTAGACGGTTGATCTTGCTGAACTACTTTGACTGAATCGACACCGGAATTTTCTTTTGCAACTTCTTTTTCTTCTTTGACTTTGGAAGCTTTTGGTTTCTCTTTTGCCTTAGCAGGAGGAGCAGCTTTTTTACGACGCACTGTTTTTTTTACAGGGGTGCTACTTTTTTCCTTTTTAACTTCTTTTTTTACCTCGGAGGTGGCTTTAATTTTTTTTTCTTCTTCAGCCATAATTTAGTTTTCTTTCAAAATTTATAATATGTTTCATGATCAAATTTTTCTCTTCCAAAGAAAGAATTTTCCCGGAAGCCTCAACCGTTTCTAGAATCTGTCCACTTTTTCTAGCCCCAACAATAGCGGATGTAACCATTGGCTGACATAAAGCCCAACTCACCGCAAGTTGGCCCACTGTCATACTTTTCTCATCTGCGATTAGTTTTAGCTCATCTTGCAGAATAAGAAAGGCTTGTAAACCATCTTTACTATGCAACGGGCTGACCACAGGGTGATCGCTCTTATGCTTCCTCCAATCATTCTCTGGAAGTTTTTCCAACCAATCAGCCGAGATTTTCCCAGTTAGTAAACCCGAATGCATCGGACTATACACGACCACTCCTGAATTGTGTTTTTCCGCCCATGGTAAAACATTTTTTTCAATCTTACGCTCCAGCATGCTGTACATCGGTTGGTTCGAGGTTATTGGCGCAATTTCCTGTAACTTATCCAACTCAGTCTCCCAACAATTGCAAACCCCAGCCCATCTAATTTTTCCGATTTTTTTTAATTCTTGTAGGGTCTCCCAAGCCTCACTTAGGTTTTCCGCAGGAACAGGCCAATGAATTTGATAAAGATCAATCCAATCACGCCCCAATCGAACTAAGGAACCATCCACTTCCTCCAATATAGTCTTCCTTGAAATAAAACGCCTTGGTTTATTATCATCTTCAGGAAGAACTCCACATTTAGTGGCGACAATGACCTGATCATCTTTAAATTCCTTTAAAGCTTTTCCAACTGCTATTTCTGCGACTCCAAAACCATAAGCGTGAGCAGTATCAATCCAATTAATGCCACGATCTAAAGCTTCTAAAATACTGGCTATGGAATCTTGTTCATTTTGTTCTCCCCATCCCATGCCCCAATCACCACCACCAATCGCCCATGTGCCTAGACCGATCTCGGTGAGCATTAAGTCAGAATCTCCTAATTTATTTTTTTTCATCTTAAATTAAATCTTTAATTTTAACTAACCCTATCCATAGTGAGTCTCTTAATCTAGGTTATTTTAACAACATTCAAAAATTCACATGAAAAATATTTTCATAACAGGAGCAAGTCGGGGGATCGGGTTCGAAATAGCAAAACAATGTCTGTCCATGGGTAATCATGTAACTGCTACCTGTCGAAACCCATCACAAGCTAATCAATTATTCTTACTCCAAAATCAAAACAAAGAAAGAATAGAGATCATGGAACTTGATGTAGAAAATGAAGATTCGATTCGTTTATGCTTTGAGAAACTCAAAGAAAAAAATCGGCCCATAGACCTTCTTTTTAATAATGCGGGAGTTATTGATTGGAGTGACTTGTTTGAGGTGTCAATTTCTTCAGTAGAAAAAATTTATAAAGTAAATCTAATTGGATGCCTAATGGTTTTACGTCTTGCAATTCCCTGTCTACAACAATCAATTGCACCCTTAATAATAAATTTATCGTCAAGGCTCGGCTCCATCGATTTAAGAGGTGAAATCCAACTTGGCGGAGCAATTGCATACCAATGTTCTAAGGCTGCACTAAATATGCTGACAAAACAAGCGGCTATTGACTTAAAGCCTTTAAAAATAAGAGTTATCTCACAAAGCCCAGGTTGGGTAAAAACGGAAATGGGTGGAGTAGAAGCAAAATATCAAGTTTCAGAGGCTGTGTCCTTGATGCTAAATTCTCTAGACCAACTACCTTCGGACAAGACCGGTATTTTTATTGGTGAAGATGGCAAAGAAATTCCATGGTAAAGCAAAAAGAAACCTTGTTCTCATCTAAATTAATAACAGAATAGGACCATGAAAATTCAAGTGCCTGTAATTTTATTTCTTATTTTCTTTCATAGTGCTAACGGTGCAATGATAGTTAATCAGCAAGTCCCCCACTTCCAGGCAATTAATTCTGAAGGTAAATCTTGGGATTCAAAGAAATTCATTGGGCAGAAAAAATTACTTCTCTATTTCTATCCGGCTGCCATGACTGGGGGTTGTACCAAGCAAGCTTGTGCATACAGGGATGATTTAAAAAAATGGAAGGATTTGGGGGTTGAAGTTGTTGGTATTAGCGGAGATCAACCGTCCAACCTTTCATTATTCAAGAAGTCCGAGAACATTAACTTTACGCTTCTCTCTGACCCGACTGGTAAAATAGCTAAAATATTTGATGTGCCTGTTGGAAAAGGTGGGATAATCGAACGATTTTTTAAGGGTGATAAATATACCCTTGAACGAGGTGTGACTG
>JAOHKZ010000017.1 GCA_028101545.1 Opitutales bacterium
CAGAAGCAATCACTGCAACAACAGGTCCAATCCATGATAAATGTCCTTTTACATAGGCACCTGAAATAAAAAAGAGGGCAAGTACGGGTGTGAAGTTAAAAAGCTCAGGGTGGGAAAGCGGAAGATATCTGGACCAGCCCGCAGCAATAATTAGGATAACAAACCAAAGTTGAGAAAGATTTTGAGGTTGAGTCTCTTTTTTTGAATTACTTTGCATAAATCATTCTTACAGGAAAAACAGGAAATTTTCAATGATTGGTTTTTATGTCTTGTTCGGTAAGGTAAGTAAGAAGCCGATCAATCAAGGGCTTTTGCTCAGCCCTTAACTTTTTCTTAGCCTCCTTCGCATTCATCATAATAGCCTGATCAATCTCTGGAAAAGTCCATAATTTTCCACTTCCCTTGGGGTACTCCAAGGTTATTTCATGACATTTTGGTATCCGTTCGTATTCCCATTCTCCTTCGAATGCCCATGCAAAAACTCGTTTTCCATTTTTTTGAAGAATATTGCCCAAGTCAATATATGGTCCATTGGGTCGCATTCCGGTTTCCTCTTTAAATTCACGAATTGCGGCGTCGAAAACTTCTTCATTTTCTTCAGGTTCTCCCTTTGGGATAGTCCACCAACCCAGATCACGGTTTTTAAAAAAAGGTCCTCCAGGATGGGCGATTAGGAACTTTACCTGATTATATATTTTCCGGTTATATAAAATGAGACCTCCGCTAATCTTTTTCATTGTTGAGTTTATAAATTTTCAATGGTCTGAACATTTTTTTCCATAACCACTAAGTCTCTCCATTTATTTTTAACTTTCCGAAAGTTTTTCTTGAATGACACTTCTTTAAAACCAAGTGATTGATAGCATTTGCGAGCAGGATGATTATGACCAAAGGTATTGAGTATAATTTTTTGAAGCGATTTTTTTTTAAATGCCCAGTTTGACAATTCTCTGATGAATTTTTTCCCTATTCCTAGTTTTCGTAAGTCTGGGTTGACGATGACTCTACAAAGAATCCCTTTTTCGCCATCTGTAAATACAATTTCTCCATAAGCTATTAGCGAATTTTTTTCTCCAAGATAACAATGTGAATATACATCCTTTCGTTGCATGTGAATGGAGAAAATATCGGCATTTAATCCATTCTGAAATGTATTCCCCGACCATAATTGCTTATCTTCCTCGCTACAAATCCATGAAAGCAATTCGAGGATTTTATTATTTGGGAATTCGACGAGTTTCAAAGATGAGGAACAAATTGAAAAAGTAGAAATCAAGGAATTCGTAAATCCTTACTTTTTGCCCGAAGGAGCTCTGCTGGTTGAGGCCTAAGGGGTGAAACGGTATTTAAATTCGGAGGGTAAGTTCCTTTGGTCTTGGATAAGATATTCCGAGCTTTCACATCATATTTATTTGCTTCATCAAATTCTCCTTGGTTTAAATAAATTACTGTCATCGCAGCATAGGTCGCTCCCACATCGGTGTGGTTATCTCCGAGTTTTTCAGTTCTTATTTTAAGTGCCTTTTTCAATTGCTCCAATGCTTCCTCATGTTTTTCCTGACCCTCCAAAGCTAGGGCCAAGCCCTCCTGGCAATTTGCTAAGTCAGGATGATTCGTACCTACGAGTGGAAGTTTGAGTTTAAGCAATTCCCTAAAGCTTTTCTCTGCCTGTTTATAGTTATTTTTTGCTTCAGCTATAAAAGCCAAGTTTGTTTTAACAGTAAGAATATCGGGGTGGTTGGCTCCAACAGCAGGAAGTAAGACTTGAATTGCTTTTTGATATGCATCTTGTGCTTGTTCATTTTCACCCATGAAATACAAAGCTACTCCCAAATTATTCCAGGTAACGCCAACATCTCTATGCTGGTTTCCTTGGTAAGGAAGTCGTCCCTTTAGGACTTTTCTGTAAAGAGTAATAGCTTCTTCATGTTTAGTGTTTCGGGATAAATTATCAGCTTCTCGATGAAAGGTGGCCCAATCCCCAAGGGTTTTACTTTCTCCATTAATATTTGGAAGTAATATAATAACTAAAGCAAAAGGTAAAAAAATTTTCATAATTTAAAGAATTCTAAACAGGAAGATATTTATTTGAGCAATGGGCAAGTAATAATCAATGATTTAAGGAATTCTTTTGCTATTCCTTTAAGAATCTTTTTCATAAGATATAGTGTTTTTTAATTAAGTGAGGAAATATTTTATGAGTAAAAATAGTAAATTGTTGTTTGGAATTATCGTAATGTTATCTGCTTCCTTGTTTATGGGGGCTTTGATTAACAAATCAGAAGCTTCCTTAAGTGTTATTAAAGCGGGTGTTGATGAAAAGGGTCACCCATTGTGCGTTAATAAGAGTCAGGTTTACTTGTTTAAAAAAGATCAGGCACAAAATAAAATTATTTTTTACTATCACGATGCAAAAAGTACGGATGCTTCGGTTACTAAGTCTTTTCCAGATTCGGAAAGCTTGGACACTTATTGGGAAGAACTTTTGCGTAAATGGTAGGTAAAATTACTTTTTTTTTTGAAATTTTCATAATCTAACCAGCATTTTATTAAATAATAATTTAGGGATTCGGATTACTTTCTAAAGTTTTGTATTTTGATTTTAACTCAAATTACAATCAACAGCAGGGCATAAGGCTTTTAAAAACCCATTCGGTTTTTTTTGGTGAAATTATGAACTTTAAAAGTGCAATTTCAACAATCTTTGAGAATTGGCATCAAATATGCAAATTATTTAATTAAGGAAAGGGTTTCATGGTATCGAACCATGTGAGGCACATGTCAGAGGAAGGCATGTGCCTTTTTCTTTTAATATCTGGGTTCTCCAATATTCTCCCAAAAATCTTTAATTCTAACGCCTCCGTTTTGGTCCATTGGTAAAACATCACATATTTTCAAATGTTCAGGTCCTATGGTAAATCTTACGACTTCGCCGGAATTATCTTTTTTTCTTGGCAGACCGTCTCTGCCTTTGATTGCAATACATTCTATAAGGTCTTTTCCGTTATAACCTTTTTCATTCGACTCAGTGTATAAACCATCTGGATGCACAAAACTTATTATTTTACCATACCTCACCAACCCATGCCTCGAATGTCTAATAATATCTCCAATTTGAAATGTCTTTTTTTTAAAGTATTTTAGTTCATTCAATCTTTTACATCTACTTTCTGCTAAGCGAAAAAACTTTAATTCTAAGTTGCTTTTTCTTAGTGGCGATAAATCATGGGCGTTCAGTTGCATAAGTTCGAATTTTCTACTTCTTCCCTCCTGAACAAAAATAATTTCTCCTATTCTTTTTTTTCTGCCAGTAGAAATCTGTTCAATTATACGATCGCCAATTTCTAATACTTTTTGTTTTTTTTACTCATCTATTTGATCTATAAAGGGTTTTCAGTAAATACATAAATAAACTAACACTGATTCTTGGGATGTGCAAAAATAATTATGTTTTATAAGACTCCCTTTCTTTTAATTATTTTATAAAACCATTTTGGATTATTAGAATGGGGGAGTCATATTTGGTTCATCCATTTACAAGTCACAGATTGGGTGCCTAAGAAATCATAATATGAATCATTCTTTTTTGTATCTTCTGGAGAGAAAAGAATTTTTATTTCAAGTCTCGAATTGTCTTTACTAATGTATAGCATTATCTTGATCGTAATTCTTTTTTTTAACCGATCTGATAATTTAATTAAAAATATCCCCTAATGAGAAAAATTAATGAATTTTATTTGCTGAGACTCTTTATTGCAGAGAAAAGACGAACCGCAGATATACTATTTTTATTAGTTCTTTGTTTATTTGGATTTTGGGGACAGGTTCAGGCTGTTGATTTCAATAATACACAAGTAAGTTCCCAAGTTTATAAAGAATCTTTGAATTGGAATGAAATTCAAGATCGGAATGGTATATTATACGCTCCGAACAAGGAGCAACCCCATTCAGGTTATTTAAAAAGGATTTATTCCAATGGACAGGTTAAAATGCTTGCTCGACTCTCCGCAGGCCTTGTTGATCAAGCGAGCACATGGAAGGAGAATGGTATACCGGTATACTCTATTGAAGTTATTCCTGGCAGTCTGATTCTTAATACGATTCCTGATATTAGTGAAGAACTAGATGGAAGTAAATTTCACGGGGTTACCCGGTTTTGGTTCATAACAGGACAAATTATGCTCGAAGCCCGATATTCTTATGGAAAAAGAAATGGTATTTCTCGATCTTGGTATGAAAATGGAAATTTAAAGGTCGAGGAAAATTACAAAGACGGATTAAAAGATGGTAATGCACGATCTTGGTTTGAGAATGGGAAAAAGTGGATGGATTATACCCATTGGAATGACAAGCGAGATGGACCTTTGGTTTGGTGGTATGAGAACGGTGAAAAACGACAGGAAGGAAATTATAAGGGAGGGGAGCGCTTTGGGGAATGGACTTATTATAAAGATGATGGTTCGGTTTTATACAGGAAGACATTCCGGGATGGGAAATCTATTTCCACCAAATATGGAGAAGATAAAAAGTAATAAAAGACCAAATCTTTCCATTTTTTACCAAGGCAGCACATCTAAACGCCAAAGTAGACAGCCTAGCCAAATAACTAAGCACAAATAAGCAAGGCACCAACCGATAGATATGGGAAAAAATTTATTTATTGCAGGAAATTTCTCTCTGTACCAATCAATGAAGAAAATGCCTATAATAATTACAATGATACAATCCAACGCTAGGGCATACCATAAAGTCGCTTCTAAATTCATAAGTTTTATAATTTAAGTAATTTATTTTTAAAAAACAAATGCGTTTATCCTCTCAAAAGTATCGTAGTCACGATTATAAATTTTTGGTTCAACGTTGGAAGAAAATTTGTCAAAAATCCGGGCTGAAAATGAGAAAAATTCTGGTGCTTGATAATTTTCCTTGTTTTGAAGTTTGTTCACCGAAATTAGCAAAGAAAGACATTATTTATTTTTCTGCTGGGATTCATGGTGATGAATCCGGTTCAACTGAAGGATTGCTTGCTTGGGCACAATCAAATTTGGGTAAATTACAATCTCTTCCGCTATTAATTTATCCATGCCTAAATCCATGGGGTTTGGTTAATAATTCTCGATTTGATGCAAGCGGAATCGATATGAACCGCATTTGGGCAAATTCGAAAAATATCCTTATTCAACACATTTTGAATCGAACAAAAGACCTTCATTTTGAAACGGTAATTAATTTGCATGAGGATTTTGATGGTCAAGGAGTCTATCTTTACGAACCGAGCAGAGGAGGGCGCCCAAGTAAAAAAGCTGAAAGTATTATGAATGCTGCCTCTGCTTTTATCCGTGTTGATCCGCGTCGAACGATTGACTGTCGAAAGGCCACTAACGGAATCATTCGACCTCGTCCATCGAATCCGCCCAAAGAGGGGATACCAGAAGCTCTCCATTTTTATTTAAAGCATCAATGTCGGACTTTTACCTTTGAAACTCCCTCAGAATTTGATCTTGAACTTCGAGTACAAGCTCATGTGGCAATGATTGAAGAGATTTTTAATTAAAACCCTTCATGCGTTTGAAAGTAAAGACGAGAAAATTAGAAAGAATAAAATTAATTTAACCACCTTTTGTAAAGGGGCTAAAGATAAGTACATTCTGATCCTTAAAGGATGGTGCGGGCACTCGGGATCGAACCGAGGACACCAGCTTGGAAGGCTGGGGTTTTACCACTAAACTATGCCCGCGTCCAAAGTTATATATAAAACCTTTTGAGTGGTAGTGGTCAAGGCGCAATTACTTTTCTAGATGGTGATTTTGAGTGCTTTGATAACTTCTTTGTGAAAGATTTCCGATCCGACACGAAATGGACAGGAATCCATACTGGGAGAGAAGGATTGGAGTGGGAAGACTGGAGTGTTAAGAAAATGAAAGGAGGCTCCTGCTCCTTCGCAAATGGGGGCTCCTGCTGCACAATCCCATGGTTTAGCACGGTATTCGAGGCAACCGTCAAGTCGTCCAGTAGCAACATTGGCTAAACCAACAGCAGCGGAACCTGGGCAGCGTATACGCCAAACGCCCAACGCCTGAGTCAGGGCTTTCAAGGATTCAGTAGGAATCGGGAAGTGCATACAATAGGTAAGTTTTTCATTTACCAGTTGAGTGGCTGCTTTTACGGGAGTAATACCTTCAATTGATCCAAAATCTTTACCACCTTGGAGAAGATTATCCCGTCCATAATCATAAATAAATCCATAAACGGGTACGCCATGCCGAAGCAGACCAAGGGAGATACAGCATTCAGGGACACCTACAGCATAGTTGTTGGTCCCGTCAACCGGATCGAGAATCCAACAAAATTCAGATTTAGTTGGAATGGGTTCTATAGTTTCAGCTCCTTCTTCAGAGCAGAAGTCATCCGTTTGAAATTCTTTTTGAAGTATGTGAAAGATTTCTCTAGAAATAGTTTCGTCTACTATGGTTACCCGTGTGCCGTCTTTTTTCCATCGGCTTTCAGTAGTACCAAAGTTCGAACGAAAGTATTCTACTTGCGCGAGTATGGCGTGGTGCCCGGCTAAAATTCGTTCTTGGAGGGCAGAGTCAGCGTGGGAGAGATTGGGTGTTTGGTTAGTTAGGGAGCGATCCATTTATCTTCTTCTTGAATGAGTTGTACGAGTTGGTCAACCGCATCGTTTTCTGGGATTGCCGATTTTACCCGTTTTTTTCCCACATAAAGATCAATTTTACCTGGTCCTGACCCGACATAGCCAAAGTCTGCATCGGCCATTTCTCCGGGCCCATTCACAATACAACCCATGACTGCGATGGTAATGCCTTTTAAATGACCAGTTGCTTTTTTGACCCGTTGGGTGGTGCTTTGCAGATCGAAAAGAGTTCGTCCACAACTTGGGCAGGCAACAAATTCGGTTTTAGAAATACGTGCCCGTGCACCTTGCAATATATTGTATGCAAGTCCGCGATTGCGATCAAGGTTACCGGTATGTTCTACGGATATAAGATCACCAACGCCATCGCATAAGAGAGAACCTGAGAGAACCGATGCATCGAGCAGCCTGCCTGAAAAAAGATTATCACTCGGGAATAAACGAGAGTTCTCGTCGTTCCTAATCCAAATGGGGGAGAGTAGACCGAGTTGACCAATATAAACAGCAAGAGCCCGGTATCCGGATACGATATTTGGGTTGCTTTGCGATTTTAGGGTTACAATTAATTTGATTGATGCATTTGCAAGGATAGTTGAGATTTCTTCATTAGATCCTTCAGGATCTATTGAGAGGACGGCACGCTGTCCCGCTTCTTCGCAAAGAGTAAGAAAGCGAGCGAGGCTTGCCCCATTGTTTGTTGCGTTTGGACAATGCCAAAGAAGAGGTACTAGGTTAGCCTGGTGAGGGGGAATGGAGTCGTCAGATGATTCATCGCGATGGTCGTCGATTAAGAAGCAGGGGACAGCCCCCAGGAGAGAAGAGCGAAGCAGGGCTAACTGAGTCAGTTCAGAAGAATCTTTTAAGGTAATAATGATTCCTTCAACAGGAGCGTCTTTCGCCCTGACTTGAACTTGGGCTAACTCCTTTATGATTTCTGCAGATTTTGATAGTGATTGAGAGCAATGAGCGAAGACTGCGGGTGGATGCTTTTCTCCAATACTTGGTCCCGATGCCGAGAGCGAAATCTCTGAACATTCTCTACGTTCGAAGGAAAAGGGATCGATCTCTTCCATGGGGTCGGTAGAAAGTTTTGGATTGAGTCTCCACCAATATTCGGCACGGCGAGCGAGATCTTGAGCAACGGGAATTTCGGCGACTGGATCTTCGGTCAGGGATACGCGAATGGTGTCGCCCAAACCATCCAATAGGAGAGAGCCGATTCCAATTGCACTCTTGATACGAGCATCTTCTCCATCACCTGCCTCAGTGACTCCCAAATGAAGGGGATAGTCCATTTTCTCTTCGTTCATGAGGGCAACTACCAATCTGTAAGCCTCGATCATGACTTTGGGGTTGCTTGCTTTCATGGAGAGTACGAGTTCATGAAAGTTGTGGGAACGAGCGATTCGAATAAATTCGAGGGCAGATTCGGCCATTCCCCGGGGCGAGTCGCCAAATCGATTCATAATTCGGTCTGAAAGGGAACCGTGATTTGTGCCAATTCGCATGGATCTTCCGAGATCCTTGCATCGAAGAACAAGCGGAGAGAAGGAGTCGTGGAGTCGTTCGAGTTCCTCTTCGTATTGAGAATCGCTGTATTCGCGAACCTGAAATTTTTTCCGGTCAGCATAGTTACCTGGATTAACCCGAACTTTTTCGACATGTTTTACTGCTTCCATTGCAGCCTGGGGCAGAAAGTGAATGTCTGCCACTAGAGGGACACCAATTTTAGCTAAGCGTACTTTTTTTGTAATTTCGGCAAGTGATTCAGCTGCTCGTACATTTGGAGCAGTAATGCGGACAATTTCGCAACCGGCTTCAGCTAATTCGATAGTTTGGCGGACGGTTGCTTCGACATCTAAGGTATCCGTTGTAGTCATTGATTGGACACGAACCGGATGTGTTCCTCCTGTTGGAACGCCCCCGATGGATACAACCCGAGATATTCTTCGGATTGAATGGAAACGCGAGGCGCAGTAAGAAGACGCCATTTTGTTCAATTACTCCTAAAAGGGAAATAGACGCTGAAAGTCGAAGAAAGTGACATACAGCATGAAGGAGAAGAGAAGAACCACAAAGAGCATCTGTGAGCGTTCAAGAAAAGCTACAGGGAGTGGTTTGCCGCGAAGTTTCTCAATGGTTGCAAAAACCATATGTCCACCATCTAAAACCGGGATTGGAAGCAGATTAAGAATGGCAAGGTTTACATTGATAAAGACCACAAACCACAGAAGTTTTTTAAACCCGATGCTGGCAAAAATGCTGAGATTGTTCACTATGCCAACTGGCCCACTCATATTTCGGAGTTTTACATCGGACTGCGGACTCACAAGACCGGTTAGGGTATGGTACATATCTTTCACCCGACTGACAATTAGTAGAAGCGGGTTTGGATAGGTTGTGATGGTCTTGAAGCGAGGACTAAATCCAATAAGTTTTCTTTTGGTTACGATGTTGCCCTCTTGCATGTCTTTTTCAACGGGTAAAAGATTGTATGTTTGCTCCAACCCACTTTCTCCACCCTTACGAACGGTAAGGGCAATTTCTTTCCCATCCTCCAATTTCATAAGGTAATCAACAAGGTGAGCAAAGGAGAAGATCTTAATGCCATCAACCGAAACCAATTGATCACCTTCTTCCAAACCTGCTTTTATTGCAGGCATATCTGGTTGGAGTTCCTTAATGAAAAAGGTTTCTTTAGGGCCAATTCCAATAATACGAATTTCTTCAGTACCAAAAACTTCAGGAAAAACTTCGATATCTTTTTTCTCGTTGTTTCGTAATATGGTTAACCGGGTAAGTCGGCGATCCTGAGCTGTTTTTAACTTCCCGGTGACAATTCTGCTCTGGACATCCATGAAATCCTCAACCGGTGCACCATCGACGGAGAGAACTTGGTCGCCAGGAAGCAATCCAGCTTTCTTAGCAGGACTCGTAACAGTTTCTCCCTGTTCAACAATTGGGTTCCATCTTTCAACAGTATCAGCTATATAACCAATCTTCGTTGTCAGTTCTCCGTCTCGACGTTCGTATCCAAAGAACCAAAGGACACTGGACAGTGTGAAGGCAAGGAGGATATTAAAAACTGCTCCCATAACCGAAACGATCATTTTATCGGCATAGCTTATTTTGGGAGGTTTTTTTTCTTTTAATTCATCTTCGTTTTCATCTTCATCATCGTCGTAGTCATCCCATGCAGAAAGTTTTTCTCCTTGAGATTCTTCATTTTGCCCTTCCACCCGTCCCATATCAGCAAGTTGGGGTAGGGCAACATAACCACCAAATGGAAACATTGATATTCTATACTCAACCCCATCTTTTTCCCAACCAAATATCTTTGGTCCAAAGCCGATAGAGAATCTTTTAATAATTAGGCCACGTTGACGGGCGGCGAGAAAATGACCAAGTTCGTGAATGAATATGGTGAAGCCCAAGGCAAGTAAGGCAACGAGAAGAAATGCAAAATCGTAGAGAAAAGACATGTTAAGAATAAGTGCTATGCTAGAAGATCGATTTGAGTTGCGGCAATGCGACGCGTCTCTGAGTCCAAAGTGAGTAAGTCTTCAATAGATTCGGTGGAAATAGATTCGGATAAATTCAAAGTATTTTCAATTATGCGTGGAATATCAAGAAAGCCAATTCGATTCCGGAGAAAAGCATCTACCGCAATTTCGTTTGATGCATTGAAAACCAAGGGAGCAGAATAACCTTCATCCATTGATTCCTGTGCTAGACGTAAACATGGATATCTATCCATAGAGGGTGGAGAAAAAGATAGATCGAGTGGTTGGGAGAAGTCGATGGATGATTCCACTCCTTGATGCCTTTCCGGAAATAGAATGGCATTTTGCATCGCAAAAGTCATTGATGGTGGAGTCATTTGGGCAAGGCAGCATCCATCAATAAAGCGGACTATTGCATGGACAATACTAGGTGGGTGAATGACGACTTCCAATTGTTTGGGTTCTAGGTTAAAAAGCCAACGAGCTTCTATGAGTTCAAGTCCTTTATTGGCCATGGTTGCTGAATCAACCGTAATTTTTTTGCCCATCGACCAGTTCGGGTGACAGAGAGTTTGCTCGATTGTAACCTGCTGTAATTGATCGATTGGGAGGTCTCGAAATGGCCCGCCAGATGCGGTAAGGATGATAGATTCAATAGATTGTTGAGGCTGACCCTGAATGCATTGAAAAATCCCATTATGCTCGCTATCTGCGGGGATAATTCTAGCCCCATATTTTTTAGCAGTCTTGGTTACCATTTCACCTCCTATGACCAAAGACTCTTTATTAGCCAATACCACATCTTTGCCAGATTTGAGAGCAGCAAGAGTTGGGATTAAACCGGCAGCACCAACTACTGCAATGACTACAATATCTGCATCCACTAGGGAGGCGAGCTCTTGTAGGGACTCTTCTCCCCTTTTTAGCTCTGTGAAACTTGGAAAGGTTGGACTCGAGCCTTTTTCACTGCTTAAGCAGGCATGAGGGACTTTAAATTCCTCTGCAATGTTCAAAAGTTTATCTACCTGTTGATTTGCTGAAATTCCGACGACTTGAATTTTGTCTGGATGTTTGCGAATCACCTTTAAGGTGCTCTCTCCAATGGAACCGGTGGCACCCAGAAGTACAAGCTTCTTAGGATAATTCACTTTTGCAGAAAAAATAAAATGAAGTAACCGGTGGGTGCGGCTAGGATTAAACTGTCTGTCAGGTCAAAGAGTCCACCAATGCCGGGTATTGCACCACCAGAATCTTTCATGGAAGCAAGTCGTTTGAGGACAGATGCAATGAGATCACCAATGACTGCACTGAGGGCAAGGAGTAATCCCCAAAGGGCACCCTGGCTCGGTAAGAATATCCAATCTCCAAAGTAAACAATTTCTGTTAGCTTTTCCTGGAAAACCCAAGGAAGTAATGCTCCCATTCCAGCAGATGCCGCAAAACCTCCGATTAAACCTTCTATCGTTTTACCAGGGCTTATCGATGGTGCCATTTTAGTTCTGCCAATTGCTTTACCAATAAGGAGTGCTCCAATGTCACTAAATTTTGCAACTATTACAATCCAGAGGGCAAAAAAGAGTCCAAAGCCCATAAAACAATTTCCATTTTCACTTCCACCAATTTGTAAAACACGAACGAAATATTGTAGGAGAAAAGAAACAAAGAGCAGACCGAAAAAAGTGGGCATAAGCCTTTTAATATACATACCTCTCTGGGCTTGCGGGAAAAGAACACAGGCTGCTGATGCAAAGAGAGCACCGATAGCGAGCACATCCACCCCGTAGCCTTCAAAATAATAAGATATTGGTATCAAGCAACCGCCTGTGATAAGACCTGAAAGCCGATTGGCTGCATACCCCAAGCGGCCTAAAATGGTGTAAACTTCAAATAATGTTAGGGTCGCACAGAGGTTGAGAACCCACATGGCTCCTGTTTCCTTGAGTGAATAAACCACCAAGGCTACGAGTCCCCATAGGAGAATAGTTGAGAAGGAACGTAAAATCATAATTTTTTATTTGATATTAAAGTCGGGGAAGAATGAGAAAGCTGGTCACTAGTTTGTCCAAAACGCCTTTCTCTTCCGATGTAATTTTTTAATGCTTCAATAAAAGCTTCGCGATTAAAGTCGGGCCAGTGAAGGGGAGATACAAAAATTTCTGCGTATGCAGCTTGTAAAAGCAGAAAATTACTCAAGCGGAATTCACCAGATGTACGAATAATGAGATCGGGGTCGGGTAGATCTTTGGTTTCGAGGTGATTTGAAAATGTCCTCCAGTCAAGGTTTTCCGGTATTTCGCCTGTAGTTAAAATATTTTTTGCGAAGGAATGAATACCATTGAGTACTTCCTGCCTACTGCCATAATTCAATGCGAGCGTCAGATTCCAACTGTTATTGTGTTTTGTTTTTTCGATGGATTCTTCCACTATTTTTTGTGCAAATTGTGGTAACCCTGATAAATCCCCAATTGCCCGTAAACGAATTCCATCCTTTAGCATGCTAGCTAGTTCTCGCCTAAGGAATTCTTCCAGTAGGCGCATTAATCCTGATTTTTCGTCTTCAGGGCGGTTTTGATTTTCAGTGCTGAAAGCGTAGAGTGTTATATAAGGTACATTGAATTCCCGTGCTGCGTTAACTACGCTTCGAACATTTTTAACACCGTTTCGATGACCGAAGATTCGGGGCTTTCCTCTTGATCGTGCCCACCGACCATTGCCATCCATAATGATGGCAACATGTTTGGGGAGTTTTTCAGATTCCTGTTCAGAAAAAGTGGTCATACTTGATATTCCAATATCTCAACGAGTTCACGACCAATTGACAACGAGGAAAGCATATTCTAGTTCCATCTAATGAAAAAAAGTTTAAGTGAGGCCGAAGTTAACAAGCAGATTCCAGAATTGTCGGACTGGTTATTTGAGAATGATTGTTTAAAAAAAACCTATATTTTTGATTCATTTCGAGATGCAATGTCATTTATTTTAAGAATTTCCTTCGAGGCTGAGGAATTGGATCATCATCCTGCTCTCTTCAATTGTTACAATCGTGTGGAAATATCCTTAAATACTCATGATGTGGGTAATAAAGTAACACAAAAGGATTTTGAATTGGCTAAGGCAATTGATTCTGTTTCCGCATAAGTAAAAATTTCCTCTTGGCAACTGCCGATTCTTCTATGGGATTGATCAAGTGAAGATAATTTTGATTGATGCCAATGAACGAAGATAAGGATAAGCGACCTTTCCGGGTTTTGATCCCATTGCTTATTTCTCAAACCATTGGTGCGTTAAATGACAATGGCATGAAGGCGATGCTGCCGATTATGGCAGCTTTTCAATTTGGTAAGGATAAAATGGACCAAACCAATCAAATTGTTTCTCTCCTGCTTATTATTCCCTTTGTTATGTTTGCTCCATGGGCAGGATGGGTCTCGGATCGATTTTCCAAAAAAAAGGTTGTGAGTTACACCTTGCTTGGACAAGTGCTTGGATTGAGTGTTCTTTGCTATGCATTATTTATTGAAAATCTGACAATTGGCTTGGTTGGATTTTTTCTTCTAGCCGTCCAATCCGCATTTTTCTCCCCTGGGAAAAAGGGAATTTTAAAAGAGTTGGTTGGTTCAGACAGGCTGGGAATGGCAGTTGGATGGATGGAAATGTTGACCATGGTCGGTATTTTAGGAGGTGCCTTCGCTGCTGCCAGTTATTTTGATTTATTAGTCCCCATTCATGGCGGTTGGACTGCGGGGTTGATTTTGTCTTTGATTGCGATTGGGTTGGCTCTTTTTTCCTGGCTTTTATTTATTCCAACTCCGCAAACTATTGCTCCTAAAGCCGAACCATTTCGATGGAGGGTTTTATTGAGTCATTGGAGCGATTTAAATTCCTTATGGAAAGACAGGGGCTTAAGAGGTGCGGCGATTGGGGATGCCTGGTTTTGGTCGGTGGGTAGTTTTTTTTATCTGGTATTGGTTAAGTTATCAGGTGAAGTAGTTGTTGGAAAGGTTGGGATGGGCGGACTTTATGGGTACTGGTTTTTGCTTCTCGGTCTTGGGATTATGCTAGGAAGTTTATTTGTTGCATATTTAAATCGTGGCCGGGTGGAAGTTGGATTAACCCCGATTGGGGCAATTATAATGCCTTTTTCATTGATGATTTTATATGCGGTAAATCCACTTGATTCCATCTTTGATATCGGTTGTCTGTTGCTTGGTTTTTCCGGAGCATTATTTGCCGTACCTTTGAATGGATATTTACAAGATCAGGCAGGGGAATCGGAAAGAGGTAGAATCCTGGCCGCTTCTAATCTATTGACTCAACTTTCAAGCATCGGGCTTATTCTTTTTCATGCGTTGCTTTCAAATCTGGGTTTTTCCGCCAAGGAGGAATTATTGATAATGGCTATTCCCGCCTGCTTTGTTACCTATCTTTCTTTTAGGTTTCTGCTCGAAGATTTTTTTCGAGCTTTATTTCATTTATTGCTTAGAATTTTTTACCGAATCCGGGTTGTGGGAATGGACGGATTTTCGCGTAAGGGGGGAGTTCTTTTGGTCAGCAATCATTTATCTTATGCCGATCCAGTTTTTATTGGCGCCGCATTTCCGAGAAAAATCAGGTACCTTGCTTATTCAGGATTAGCCCAATCGAGCATTATGCGATTCGTTTTTCGTCTTACTGATACTGTTACTGTATCTACAAGTCGCTCATTGGACTCTATGAAAACTTGCGTCCGTAGGTTGAAGGAAGGATTACCCCTGTGTGTTTTTGCTGAAGGAGGTATTTCGAGAACCGGTTCAGTTTTTCCATTTAAACGGGGGGTGCTGCTGTTGGCAAAGCGTGCCAATGTTCCGATATGCCCAGTTCATATAGATGGTGTTTGGGGATCTGTTTTTAGTATGCAAAGAGGTAGGTTTTTCTTTAAAAAGCCCCTAAGTTTTCCTTATCATGTGACAGTTCGAGTCGGAGCAGAGATCAAATCAAACTCGGTAAGTAGTATGGATGTTCAGTTAGCAGTTCTGAATTTAGGTCTAGATTCATTTGCGGAGCGAATCCCTTCTCCGCAGAAGGTAAGCAAATTAATTGAAAGGAGTTTCCGAATCGATCGGCAGGAAGAGTTTATTTGTTTTGAAAATATGATAAGCTTTACGCGTGGAGAGGTAGCTGAATTTTTAACGGGTGGTACTGTAGCGAAAAAATATTTGTCTATCCCCAAAGAAAACATGCATTGGATGAATTCGATGCTGGCAACCTATCAGGAATTATCTGGTCCTACGAAAATATGGTCTTCCTTTTTACGTGTGAGCGAAACTCATTTGTGGGATCAGCAGGGCTTTATGGTTAACATGAATGAATACTTGAAGCCCGAATGGATATTATGGATTGCCTACCTGGGGTTATGTAAAGTGGAATATAAAGATGGTTTTTTATCTGTTTGGCATTCTAAAAAGAAGGAAGCAATTGATTTACAATTAGTTAATGGATTAAGCACTGATCGAAATGGGCTTATTTCTCTAAACTTTAAGTCTGTTGCAGAACAAAATGGCGATTTTGATGAAATGGAACAGGGATTTAAAAGAAATTCTCTTGGTAGATTACTGCCTGGTTTAAGCTACATAAAAGAACCTCGATTTGGAATTTTAGGAATCGATAGAATGCGGGATGAGGTGGATTTTGTGAAGGGATTAGATGAGGATGGATTCCTTGAAGTGAAATGAATATTTCAAGGCTTTCCCTGTTGAATGCTTTCTGATAGTTTCTTCGCTTCGCCAAAGCTTTTTCGTTATGACCTCCTTTCTTAAAGAGTCCAATTTGTTTGCTAATGCCCTAAATGAATTAAAAGGGAAACCCGTGCTGGTGCTCGGTCATCGTCGACCAGATGGAGATTGTATTGGTTCGCAGGTTGGGCTTACTCGGGTACTTATTGAACTTGGGGTTGATGCGCGTGCCGTGAATCAAGACCCCATTCCGCGGACATTGAAAAAATTTGTCGGAAATACTCCTTTCTTCACCCCTGGAGAAATTGAAGGAAATGATTTTACCATCGTGACCGTTGATTGTGCGGATAAGCACAGAATAGGTGAGGAGTTGTCAAAACGATTTCCGGAAGTTTTTCTGAATATTGATCATCATGTATCTAATAATAATTACGCGAAAACTAATTTTGTTCTTCCCGATGCTTCAGCTACGGGTGAAATTTTAGCCAAGTTTTTCCTGGATTGTGAAATGAAGATAGATCCAATTACAGCAGATGCGCTTTATGTGGGTATTGCGACTGATACGGGGCAATTTTGTTATTCGGGGACCAATGCCTCTGTATTTGAAGTATGTCGAAAGTTATGCGAATTCGGGGCAGACCCATCTGCGGTGGCGCATGAATTATATGAAAGAGAAAAGCCTGGGCGTGTTCAATTACTCCAACGTTTTTTGGCAAGTTTTCGAATGGAGCATGACGAACGGGTATGTATCGGAACACTACAGGATTCTTACTATAAGGAAACCAATACTGAACCCGAAGATGCAGAGAATTTTGTAGATTATGCCCGATCTATGGAGGGGGTTGAGATAGGGGCTCTTTTAGAGGAAAGGAATGGTAAGATTAAAGGGAGTTTGCGGGCCAAGGATGCCAGTTTTCGGGTCGATATTCTGGCAAAGGAATTCAATGGAGGAGGGCATGCCTGTGCTGCAGGATTTAATGTGAATCAAACATGGGATGAATTTTACCCAAAACTTGTTGATGCGATAGGTAGGCACTTGGCAGAAGCAAGATAGAAATAAATTTTATGAATGTACAAGATCCTGTTTTTGAAGGAATTCTACTAGTTGATAAGCCTGTGGGAATTACTTCCCACGATATTGTTGATCGATTGCGAAGAAAGTTAAAAATGAAAAAGATTGGTCATGCGGGTACGCTTGACCCTTTGGCCACCGGACTCATGATTATGTTGATTGGTAAGGCTACAAAAGTCTCTCAATTTCTTATTAGCTTAGATAAAAGTTATGATGGTGAGTTTCTTCTTGGTGTTGAAACAGATAGCCAGGATGCTGATGGCGAGGTTGTTTCCGAAAAGCCTGTCACTGACGATGTTGATCAAGAAAAGGTTGAGGAAGAAATGAAGACCTTTCTGGGAGATCAATACCAAACTCCCCCTATGTTCTCGGCTAAAAAGATTGATGGTGTTCCATTATATAAGATGGCCAGAAAAGGAAAAACCGTTGAGCGAGAACCCCGTTTTATTAGAATTAACGAGTTGAACTTAACGAAGTGGAATTCCCCAAAAGGAGAATTTAGCATGGCATGCAGCAAGGGGACTTATGTTCGCACTGTATTACACGACCTCGGTCAAAAACTAGGATGTGGAGCCCACCTTATCGCATTAAGGAGAACTAAAATTGATCAGTTTGACATCCAAAATGCCAAGCCTTTGGAAGAAATTGAATCGATGCCCTTGGGCGAGTTTCAATCTCTTTTAATCCCGATACATGTGGCAGTTCCCTCGCATGTTCTGTAATTAGATGGCCATATTTACCTCAATTGAAGATTTGGGGCGAAGTACAGATCAGTCCATTTATCTTGCTTTGGGAATGTTTGACGGCGTACATGCTGGTCACCAATCGGTTCTTGCCCGGTCTCAAGAGATAGCCAATAGAAATAACGGAATTGCGGTTGCCTTTACTTTTCCTAGGCATCCGGCATCTTTTCTGCGGCCAGAAAGTGCTCCAAATTTGCTTATGAATAAAGACGAGAAAGCAAAATATTTATTAGAAAACGGAATGGATGGTGTAGTTTTAAGAACATTTGACCAAGAATTCGCTAATGTTGAAGGACAGCATTTCCCCTCTTTTTTAATTGCACGGATACCCACTCTTGAGGGGTTGTGCGTCGGCGAAAATTTTCGTTTTGGGATGGGTAGAGCAGGGGATTGTAATGGTCTTAAGATGTACGGAGAAGAGGTTGGTTTAGTAGTTGAAGTGGTTGAGTCGGAATTACATTTATCTTCCCTAGTTAGCAGTTCGAGAATTCGGGAAGCTTTACTGGTTGGCGAAATAGAAGAGGTAAATAAGATGTTAGGAAGGAAATATACCGTGTGTTCTGCAGCACAAAGAGGTAAAGGAATGGGCCGTGAATTTGGATTTCCCACCATTAATTTACCTTGGTTGCCGGAAGCTAAACCTGCATATGGTGTATATGTAGGGCAATTAAGTAGAGATGGAGAAGAAAGTAAATTTGCTATTGCGAACTATGGACTGAGACCCACCGTAGAGGAAGGCTTCACTGAACCAATTCTTGAAGTCCATGTCCTTGAATCAATCGAGGAGGATTATGCTTCAGGAGGCGTGAGTCTATCAATGACTTTAGATGCTTTTTTAAGGTCTGAGAAAAAATTTGATTCAGCAGACGATTTACGAACTCAAATAAAAAAGGATATTTTAAAAGCGGAAGAATTACGCGGGCGTGTTTAATTTACTTTTGAAGGCTCGGGCACCAGCATGTGGTTCTTCCGCCTATTTGTTCACGAATTAAAGGATTTTTGGTTTTAGGGCATAGCAGTCCATCTTTCCATCGAGTGTGAAAAAGCCATCCTGTGGGCGGGTCTCCTCCATATTTGCCAACTGATTTTATAGCTCCATTCACAACAAATAAGATTTGTTTGAAAAGTCGGCCTTCATCAATTTTTGAGATTCCACCACTCAAATTTGATGGTTTCAATTTTGCCCGCCAAAGAACTTCATCCGCCATCCAATTTCCCATTCCAGGGAAATAGCGTTGATCAAGGAGTAAGGCTTTGATGGGTCGACGGGCATGTCGGGACAGGGCATTACTAAGAATTTCTGAGTGGAAATTTTTATCTAACATCGATGTTGGGAGATCATTCCACCACTTTGGTTTGTTTTTTCCTAGATGGAGACGAAGGCGGCCAAATTGTCGTGGGTCGCGAAAAACGAGTATTTGTGAGGGTTGTCGAAAAAGTAGAGCGTCATGTTTTTGTGGTTCATATTCTTTTTCTTCGATTGCTAGGCTACCGGTCATGCCCAAATGAATTCCCATCCAACAGTTCCCGGTGAATGAAAAAAGCATTTGTTTCCCATGCGTAAAGGATGATGAAAGGGTTTGGCCTTGTAGGTTCTGAATAAATTCCTTTCTGTTTTCATTCCTGTAAACTCGAGAGGTTGGATTAGTTATTACCTGGTCTATCTGTATGCCTAACCCTTCATTCCATAGGCTACAGGAATAGGCTACTTCAGCAAGTTCAGGCATTTATGACTCCCTGCTTAAAGGTTGAGGGGATAAACTAAGAAGAGATTGTCTGGTTTCTCTATCTGCTTTGCGATCAGTTTCAATTTCAATCACGCGGATTCCAGAATCAATTGGATTTTTTATGTAATCTATAACCTCACTCCAGTTTGAAGCTCTTATGAAATCAATACCGTGGGCTTTGCAAATGTGCAAAAAATCGCAGGATTGAGGAGTCACGAAGCATTTCTCAAATTCCGGTTCTCCTGCAATCGGCAGGTTTTCAAATATTCCGCCCCCTTGGTTATTAATTAAAAAGACGGTTAGGCTTCCTTGAAATTGTTCATTAAAAAGTAAAGCATTTGAATCATGTAGAAATGCTAACTCGCCAGTTACGAGGTAGGTTGGTGTGACAGATTTGTGGGCAATTCCTAATGCAGTGCTTATAGTTCCGTCAATTCCGTTGACCCCGCGATTGCCAAAAAGCTTTCGATTATGTTTTCCCGGTTGCCAAAACCACTCAAGATCCCTGATTGGCATGCTGTTACCAACTTGGAGGATTGCATTGCTGGGCATATGTAGGGAAAGTAAATATATCAATTTACCTTCAAAACGGGGGAGTTCCTTTTTAAAGGCGTGGTCGAATTTATTTTCCATATTTCTTTCTGCGTCCTTCCAGGCTTTACACCATTCCTTTTCGGGCGCGGGGAATCGAAGATTGCAAAGTAATTCATAATCCATTTGGAAGCAGAGGCTTGGGCTAGAAAGTGGATCAACATTAATTCCCCGTGGTTCAATCACGATACGCTTTGCTTTGCATAGCTCTATCCATTTTCTGAGTGTCTTGGATGTAGGTAATGGACCAAGTACAAAAATTAAATCGGGAACGACAACTTTAGAAAAAATTTCATCCCTGAGCAGGTTTTCGTATCGAAGAATTCGATTCGAATATTGGCAATCTCGGAGAGGTGAGAGTGAGTCGCAAATAACTGGTATTTGGTATTCCTTAAGCCAATCGAGCAGAAGTTTAGAGGATACTTTTTCTCCCGCAATAATGAGTGGGCGTTTACTTAAATCTATTTCTTTTTGAATTAACCCTGTTAAATCGGTTTTCTCGGATTGAACAGCTACTGGAAATTTAAGTTTAGGTAGAGTTAGAGGGGGATGCCATTGCTCAGGAATGAATGGTTCGTGAAATGGAAAATTGAGGTGAACTGGTCCGGGGTTTAATCCAAGGCTATTGGTGTAAGCCAGAACTAGTGTTGTTCGTAAATCATTGATTGATTCAGGTTTTATGGAAGGTAAAGGTACTTCGTGAAAAGATCTGACAAATGATCCAAAAACTTTAATCTGGTTAATCGTTTGTCCAGCCCCACAATCTCTCAATTCTGGAGGGCGATCTGCGGAAAGAACAAGGAGCGGTATACTATTTTGGTTGGCTTCAGTTAAAGCTGGCAACCAATGGGTAGGAGCAGAGCCCGAGGTACACAAAAGAACAGATGGTACTTGTTTTCGTTTTGAATAGCCAAGGGCTATGAAGGCTGCTGATCTTTCATCAAGTACGGGAAAGCATTCAATCTCTGAATGCCTCTCAAATCCAAGGACTAGTGGAGTGGAGCGAGATCCAGGTGAAAAGAAAACTGTGGAGATTCCAAGTTCGTGCAAGGTCTCGGCAACAATTTGTCCCCAAGCTTGGTTGGATTTTGCAATGCTTACGGAGTCTTGATTCATTCATGGGGCAGGGTAGACTTCCCCGTAATTACTTCAAGCATCGCTTCTAATTTTAAATCTGTTTCCTCTTTTTCATTGGCAGGAATGGATCCCTCCACAATTCCTGCACCTGCAAAAAGGGTTAGAGATTTTGGCATAATTTTACCACATCGAATAGGAACCATAAATTCACCCCTTCCACGAGAATCAAACCATCCTGCAACACCAGAGTACCAGCCCCGAGAAAACCCCTCCAATTCATGAATTAGAGGTAATGCAGCTTCACGAGGTGAACCTCCCATAGCAGGTGTTGGATGAAGTGCTGAGATGGCGTCGAAGGGATGTACGCCTTCAGGAAGAGTTGCTTGTAAGGGAGTTCGGACATGCTGAAGGTTGGAAAGGCGAAGGAGGCGAGTTCTGCCTTCTTTACATTCTGAAATGCCACAGGATTTAAGCCTTCGTAAAATAGAGTCAATTACAAGGCGGTGTTCACGGACTTCTTTTTTACGACCAAGTAAAGTTTTACCCAGGTGAGCATCTTTTCCCGCGGATGGTCCACGGGCCGCGGTACCAGCAACTGCTTCAGTTTCAAGTGAATTACCTGAAACTCGTGAGAGAATTTCTGGAGTCGCTCCGATAAACATTCCATTATCAGGTGTCGACATGCAGAATGTGTAGCAATCCGGAAATTTATTTCGGAGTGAATGGGCAATGGAAAAATAAGGAAGTTGTTGTTCTGTTTGGTAAATAAGTTTTCGGGCTAAGACAATTTTTGAAATAATTCCTTTTGAAATTAATCTTAATGCTTTGCTAACTGCATTCTCATAAAAGTTTTCTTCCAAAGGTCTTCCCAATAGAATTTTTTCCTGATTCTTATCTTGGGGTCGTTGGTCATGTAGACCATCAAATCTTTCGAGTGTTTTAGTGACAATAACGCTGAGCTCATCTGCTTCTGTTTCAGGCGATATAACACAATTAATCACAATGAAGTGAGCACCACCTTTTCGAATTACCTGCCAGTGAGGAAGGAAAACTTGAAGAGCAGGGTATTTTAAATCAGTAGAGGATTCCTCAAAGGTGGCATTGAGGAAAAGAGTAGGACCAGAGCCTTCAACTTTGTGGTCTCCAGCAACAAGTGTGTTCGATAATAACCTTTGCGACCATCCTTTTGCTCGTTGAAAGCGCTCTGCACCACTAAACTTAGCATCCGCAATTGGCTCACCGCATGCTATTGAAAATTCATCGGATTGTTTTTCAAAATAACAAATTGATTGATTGGAATTATGAATCTGTTCAATGACTGCTAAAGGGTCTGAATAGTTCGTTTCGAAAGTGATAGATGAATAAAGGGTGGTGTTTTGTTTTCTAGCTTTGGCAAGGCAGGACTCGAAGAAGGGCTGAAGGTCTGTATTTTGATCGCAAACCATTGGAGCTATACAAAAATTAGAATTATTCATGATTACAATCGGTTTTTTCTTTTTTTATAACCGGATCATATCCACCGGGATGCATCGGATTACATCTACAAATACGGCAAATGGTCTTACCAAGTGCTTTGGGGAGGGAAAATAAAGATAGGCACTCCAAGGCGTATTCCGAACATGTGGGATGGAAGCGGCAGGCAGCATAGGGGCCTAAAAGCAATTGTTTGAGAGGTGAAAAAAAACGATAAATACGAACGAGTAAAACAATGGGGAAGGCTGTAATTTGCCAAAATATATTTATGCTTGTGCCATGAACCATATTTTTTTTTCTATCGGGATTTGGCTTCATTCGCAAAGCGACGTTAAGAATACTTTATAAAGGGGAGATAATTAAGAAGAATTCTCCCCCGAAACTTCTCTGGAAACAGGGAGTGCTTTTGTGTTAATTTCTATAGTAAGTTTATCGATAAATTCTTCAATTGTTTTGGGCCCGTCTAAACTTGGGTTTGCCCGAGAACGAACGGAAATTTTACCTTGCTCGGCTTCCCTTTTTCCGAGAATGAGCATATGTGGAATTTTATCAGTCTCTGCTTTCCGAATTTTTGCACCAAGTTTTCCGGATAGGCTGTCAATACTTGCACGGAATCCTGAATTTTTAAGTGTAACAAGATGTTGATCAGCTTGTTCGATCAAATCATCGTTCATAGGAAGAATGCGAACTTGTTCAGGTGCGAGCCATGTGGGAAAGTTTCCAGCAAAGTGTTCAATTAGAACTCCACAGAACCTCTCCATTGATCCAAACGGAGCTCGGTGTATCATGACTGGTCGATGATCCTTATTATCTGATCCCACATAGGTGAGATCAAATCTTTCGGGGAGGTTGTAATCTACTTGTACCGTTCCCAACTGCCATTCTCTACCAATCACATCCTTAACAACAAAGTCAATTTTTGGGCCATAAAAGGCGGCTTCCCCCAGCTCCTCTTCGTATTCAACCCCGAGACTTTGTACAGCATGGCGAAGTGCGGATTCTGCTTTACCCCAAGCATCTGGACTGCCGACATATTTATCAGAGTCGGGGTCCCGTAAACTTACTCGGACGCGGTAATCTTCCATTCCAAGAATAGAAAAGACTAATTTGACTAGACCGAGGCAGCCTTGGATTTCATCTTGTAATTGATCTTCTCGGATGAACAGGTGGGCATCATCTTGCGTGAATCCACGAACCCTGGTCATTCCATTAAGTTCACCCGATTGCTCCCATCTGTATACCGTTCCAAATTCTGCCATTCGAATAGGTAGGTCTCGATAGGACCTTTGTTCTGAACGAAAAATTCGAATATGCATCGGACAATTCATTGGCTTTAGCAAGTAGCCTTCAATTTCTCCATCATCTAATTTATTGGAAAGTTCAGAGCAGTTGCACCCTTCTTCTGCAAGTTTTGTCAGGCATTCTCTATGTATAATGGGTGGGTATTGAGAGTCTTGGTAGTATGGAAAGTGACCGGAAGTTCGAAAGAGATCCAGTTTTCCAACATGGGGAGTGTAAACTTGGGAATATCCCTGTTTGTTGAGTTCCGCAGAAATGAATTTTTCTAGCTCCTGTCTGATAATAGCCCCCTTGGGTTTCCAAAGAACTAGTCCCTGTCCGACCATATCATCAATATGAAATAGCCCCATATCTTTTCCAATATTTCGGTGGTCCCTTTTTTTTGCTTCCTCGATTCTTTCGAGATGTTGTGCTAGTTCATCTTTGGATGGAAATGCAGTTCCGTAAATTCTTTGGAGTTGTTTGTTGTCAGAATTCCCCCGATGGTAAGAACCGGCAACTTGTAACAACTTAAAGGCCTTAATTTTTTTTGTATATGACACATGTGTTCCTGCACAGAGATCATAAAATTCTCCATTTTTGTAAAAGGAAATAGTTTCTCCCTCAGGAATATCGTTTAATCGCCCCATTTTGTAGGTATCCTGACCCATTTCGGAGATGATTTTCTTTGCCTCATCACGGGATACTTCCAATCGTTCAAATCGTTGGTTTTCTTTGATGATTTTTTTCATCTCAGCTTCAATCTCTTCAATAATTTCAGGAGTGAAAGCCAAGTCGGAATCAAAGTCATAGTAAAAGCCATTATCGGTGGGCGGTCCAATATCCAATTGTGTATTTGGGTATAGCCGCAAAACTGCAGCTGCTAGAACATGAGCGGTTGAGTGACGAATTTCTTCCAGTGGAGACATTTCCTTCATATGGAAAATATTTCTAATTGCACTGGCTATTTCCTGCAACGCCAAAGGAGTAGGACCTAAGAATCGAACCCAAGATTAGGTCTTAACCATTTCATTACATCCTCGATCGGCCAATTTTTTCTTTTGGCATAATCTTCAACCTGGTCTTTGTCCAATTTACCCACATTGAAATACTTGGCTTCGGGGTGTGAAAAATAAAGACCGGAAACGGAGCAACCGGGATTCATCGCCCTAGATTCGGTTAATTCTAAACCGATAGTTTTTTCAACATCGAGGATTTTCCAAATAATATCTTTTTCGGTATGGTCAGGTTGGCATGGGTAACCACTTGCAGGACGAATGCCGCGATATTTTTCCTTTATTAATTCCTGGTTGCTTAGGTTTTCATTCTTACCGAAACCCCAGAGGTTTCTTATTTTCTTATGCGAAAATTCTGCCATTGCCTCTGCAAAACGGTCGCCCAAAGCTTTGGTCATTATGGCGTTGTAGTCGTCGTTTTCGTTTTCGAATTCTTTTGCTAGCGAATCCACACCAGATCCAGCACAAACAGCAAAGGCACCGAGATAATCACGACGATTTGAGTCAAGAGGTGCTATATAATCAGATAAACAATATTGGGGTTGGCCAAGAAGGGTTTGTTGACGCCGTATGAAATGGAATCTAGCAAGTTCTTCTTTATTTTCCCAATCATTGTAAATGATTACATCATCTACATCCGAGTTTGCCGCCCATAAGCCGATAACTGCTTCGCAAGTGAAGAGGTTTTCATCAATAATTCTTTTAAGAAGCTTCTGTGCATTATCAAATAGATCTTTTGCTTCGGATCCAGAATCAGAGCGTTCGAATATCGATGGATATTGACCTTTTAACTCCCACGACCAGAAAAATGGTGACCAATCAAAAAATTCTAAAACTTCATCAAGTTCGGCTGTTATTTTTTGTACCCCGAGTCCACTGGTTTGAGGTTCGGCAATTTCTTGAATCTCCCAGTCAAAAGAAAGTTGTTTCTTTCTTGCTTCTTTAATACTGAGGAGTTTTTGCTTACTTTTTCCAGCGTGCTTTACCCTTTCCTTTTCTTGATCGGTTTTTAATTTTTCAATAAATACCTTCTTTTTTTCTTGGTTAGTTAAGTCATTGCATACATTGACTACGAGGGATGCATCTGGAACCTGCACGACGGGGTGATCATAAAAGGGTGCAATCTTAATTGCGGTATGAGCACGACTGGTAGTGGCACCTCCGACAAGTAGAGGAATACTCATGCCACCCTTTGACATTTCTTTGGCGTTATGAATCATTTCATCAAGGGATGGTGTGATTAGCCCGCTCAATCCGAGAATATCTGCATTGTGTTCCCGAACGGAATCTAAAATTTTATCGCATGATACCATTACACCAAGATCAATAACATCCCAATTGTTACAGGCCAAAACTACTCCTACGATATTTTTCCCTATATCGTGCACATCTCCTTTGACAGTTGCGATGACCATTGTGCCCCTTTTTTTGGAGTCTGTTCCATCTTTTTCCGCCTCCATAAAAGGTTCTAGGTATGCCACCGCTTTTTTCATAACCCTAGCACTTTTAACAACTTGGGGAAGGAACATTTTACCTTCGCCGAATAATCCGCCCACAACTTTCATTCCATCCATTAATGGACCTTCAATTACTTCAAGGGGCCTACCGAGTAATTTCCTGGCTTCTTCTGCATCAGTCTCTGCGTAATCTCCAATTCCTTTAACGAGGGAATGGGTAAGTCGTTCCGCGACTGGTTTTTGTCTCCATGATAGATCCGGTCCATCAGATTTCCTCTTGGAGCTTTGATCCTTAATCTCCTCAGCATAGGTTAGAAGGCGTTCGCCAGCTTCAGGGTCTTTCGCGAGAACTACATCTTCAACTCGTTTTCGAAGTTCAGGATCAATTTCATCATACACCGCCAACATGCCAGCATTAACAATTCCCATGTCTAACCCAGCCTTGCAACCATGGTAAAGAAAAGCTGCGTGCATAGCCTCACGAACGAGATTGTTTCCACGGAAAGAAAAGGAAACATTACTAATTCCACCACTCGTTCGTGCATGAGGACAACGTGTTTTGATTTCCCGTACCGCGTCTATAAAATCAATTCCATAAGAATCGTGTTCGGGCATCCCGGTGGCTAATGTCAGAACATTAGGATCAAAAATAATGTCCTGTGGAGGGAATTTAACATCTTCCACAAGAATTTTGTAGGCTCTTTCACAAATCCTTACTTTGTCTTTCAAGTTGGCCGCCTGCCCTTTTTCATCAAAAGCCATGACCACCACTGCGGCTCCATACCTAAGTGCAAGTCCAGCATGTTCTTTAAAAGTTTCCTCTCCCTCTTTTAGGCTGATTGAATTAATGATACATTTGCCCTGAATCACTTTTAAACCAGCTTCAATAACAGACCATTTTGAGCTATCTATCATGATGGGCACTTTAGAAATATCCGGTTCGGAAACCACTAAGTTTAGAAACCGGTTCATGCATGCAGCACCGTCTAGCATGGCGGCGTCAAAATTCACATCGATTACATTAGCACCGTTTTCAACCTGTTGCTTGGCAACTTTTAGAGCACTTTCATAGTCTTCAGCTTCGATCAGTTTTTTAAAACGGGGGGAGCCAGTAACATTAGTCCTTTCTCCAACCATCAAAAACGATGCCTGTTTATCTTGCATGGTGAATGGTTCTAACCCACTCAATCTTAGAGCAGGTTCAGGATGTGGTGCCTCTCTTGGAGCATAATTACCTAATTTTTCTGAGATAGCGTGAATATGATCGGGGGTAGTGCCACAACATCCACCAGCCAGATTGAGCAGTCCTTCATCGGCAAACACTGAAAGCGACTGTGCCGTATCTTCCGGTTTTTCGTCGTATCCAGTTGCGGATAAGGGATTGGGGAGGCCTGCGTTCGGGTAGCAATGAACCAAACACTCGGCATGCTTGGAAAGTTCCTGTAAGTAAGGCCGCATGGCATCGGCCCCCAATGCACAATTAAGACCCACGCAAAGTGGCTTGGCATGGGCAATCGAATTCCAACACGCCTCCGTTGTTTGCCCCGATAGGGTTCGACCAGAAGCATCTGTTATAGTGACCGAAAGAATGACGGGTAGCCTTTTTCCATAATCGTCAAAATAATTCTCAATCGCAAAAATAGCTGCTTTTAAGTTAAGTGTATCAAAGGTGGTTTCTGGCAAGAGTAGGTCAACTCCTCCTTGAACTAAAGATTCGACTTGTTGGTAGTAAGAGGTGACTAATTGATCGAATGTAATGTTTCGAAGTGCAGGATCATTTACATCCGGGGAAAGTGATGCGGTACGATTAGTTGGACCGATTGCACCGGCTACAAATCTTGGCCTTGTAGGATCTTTTGCCATTGATTGGTCAGCTGCCTCTCTTGCCAAGCGGGCGGCACACAGGTTGAGTTCGGGTACAATTTCTTCGAGATTATAATCGGCCATGGAGATGGTCGTTGCACTAAATGTGTTGGTCTCAACAATGTCACTTCCGGCATCAAAATAGGATTGGTGGATTTTTCGGATAATATCAGGACGAGTCATGCATAATAAATCGTTGTTTCCTTTTAATTCCTTGGCGTGGTTTCGAAAATGATCGCCCCGAAAATCTTGCTCTTCTAGTTTTTCTTGTTGAATCATTGTGCCCATGGCACCATCCATGATAACGATTCTTTCCTTTAAAAGGTCTTTAAGGTCTTGTTCAGAGGGGCGATTAATAGAAAAGTTCTTCATTTCGTATCAACGCATCATGATATCTTGATGCGTTTTTGCAAACTGAAAGAATTTTTTGTTAAAAAAAGTATTATTTTAAAACGAGTAAATATCTTTGCTTATTTTCGAAGAATTGTATATCAGTTATCTTTTCGGGACGTAGCGTAGTCTGGTTAGCGCGCCTGCTTTGGGAGCAGGAGGCCGAGAGTTCGAATCTCTCCGTCCCGACCATTTTACTTTTTAAAAGGATTTTGAATGCAAATTATGTTTGGCCTTTAACCTTTTTTTGTAGCAGTTGTACCCTTATTAAAAGAGGGATCTAATCTAACTAACTAATGGAAGAAGATCAGAGAATTATACAACATTACAATTTGGAACGACATCCAGAAGGCGGATGGTTTCGTAGAACTTACACTAGTTCTGATTGTGTTAGCCTAAAAAGGGGAGATCGGCATTGTGGAAGTTCCATTATATATTTTCTGAAATTCGGAGAAAAATCTTGTTTGCACTATTTAGATTCGGATGAAATTTGGTATTTTCATTTTGGATCCCCCGTGAAAATCCATCTTTTTTCTCAAACTGATTATAGTTCGATTACACTTGGTCATTCTTGGAGCCAAGGTGAATTGGTTCAGTATGCTGTGAAAAAGGGAATTGTTTTTGGTGCAGAGTTACTTGAGGGAAATAGCACTTTATTAAGTTGTTCCGTCAGTCCGGGATATGTGGATGAAGATTTCCATTGGCCATCTGTTTCGTTACTTCGTTCTAGATTTCCTGAACAAAAGGAAATTATAAAGCGTCTATCATTTTAAATATATGAACTAATGAAATGACTGTAACAAAAGAGTTTTTCTTTGGCGGAGATCAAGTTCTTACCTGCAAGATTCCATTGTACGAAGAGTGGGTTGTCTCGGTTCTCAATGAACTTCAAACAGATAGAAAAAACTTTCAGTATTCTCATCAAATCGGTGGACGGTGGGAAAACTCTTATCTTTCTGTTGATCTTGTACCTTCTGTTCGAGTGCCCATGCAATTGGCCCGAAATTTAGCAAAAGAAAAATGGGGAGTTTCCACAGTTGTCCTGTATGAATCATTATCGATCTTTAGTAATCCACATCCCCCATTTTGGTTTAATATTGCCCAAGTCGGTGAAAAAACCGGAATTCACGATCATGCAAAGTATGCATCAATTTCTGGAGTTGTATATCTGCAATGTAATTCAGATTGTGGTGATTTATTTTTTATTAAGGAAGGACAAGATGATCTCACTATCACTCCTGAGGTTGGAAAAATGGTTCTTTTTCCCTCTTTTTTAAGGCACGGCGTTCAAATAAATAAATCCAATCAAAATCGTATTTCTTTGGCTTTTAATCTCTTTCCATTTCCCCTTCCTAGTGAGGAATGGTAACTAATTCTTTTATATATTATATTTTTATAAAAAAAAGCCTGTCCTTTTGTGATTTACATTGTGATTATTCAGTGCAATCACAATGTTAAACAAGTTTTTTTATAAGTTCTATTAATTAAATTCTATAGATTTGCCCGTTATGACTCAGACCACTGACTCCTTTGAAGAAATTGATTCTGCCGTAGTTCGATTTGCAGGTGATTCCGGCGATGGCATGCAGACCGTTGGAGAACGTTTTACTGACAGCAGTGCGTTCGCAGGTAATGACATCGCAACCCTTCCTGATTTCCCCGCCGAAATCCGGGCCCCTGCTGGTACGCTTGCTGGCGTCTCCGGTTTTCAGCTTCAATTTGGAAATAGTAAAATTTTAACTCCTGGTGATGCTCCCGATGCACTGGTGGCGATGAATCCGGCAGCTTTAAAAGCCAATATCGATGATCTGCCAGAGGGTGGAATGTTGGTGGTCAATATTGACTCTTTTAAATCCATGAATTTGAAAAAAGCGGGTTATGAAAGCAACCCGCTTGAAGACGAGGATTTTCGCAAGAAATATCATTTGGTTGAATTAGATTTAACTGGATTGACAAAGGAAGCCCTTAAGGAGAGCCCATTAAAGCCCTCAGACAAGGTTAGGTGTAAAAACTTTTTCGCTTTGGGTTTTATGTATTATGTTTATGGGCGTCCTCTTGAACCAACTTTAAAGTTTTTTGAAGATAAATGGGGGAAACGTTTGCCTGATTTGGCACAAGCTAACTCCCAAGTTTTAAAAGCAGGTCATAATTTGGGTGATACTATGGAGACTGCCAGAAATCGATACCAAGTTGCCAAGGCACCCGTTGAGGCTGGGGTTTATCGAAAAATCTCGGGAAACGAAGCATTAGTTTATGGATTAGTCGCCGCAGCCAAACTGTCCAAGCGAGAACTTTTATATTCTGGCTATCCAATTACACCTGCATCTCCTGTTTTGGAAGGTCTTTCCCATCTTAAGAAATTTGGAATAAAATGCGTTCAAGCAGAAGATGAAATTGCAGCGATGGGCGTTGCCTTGGGTGCAAGTTTTGCTGGTGATCTGACAGTATGTGCAACCAGTGGTCCAGGCATGTGTTTAAAGAGCGAATTTATTGGATTAGCATCGATAACTGAACTGCCCCTGATTATTTGCAATGTTCAACGGGGGGGACCTAGTACTGGATTACCTACAAAAACTGAACAAAGTGATTTGCTACAGGCACTTTTTTCAAGGCATGGTGATTGCCCTTTACCTGTACTTGCAGCTCATTCTCCATCCGATTGTTTTGATTGTGCCATTGAAGCCGCTCGTATTGCTTTAACTTACATGACACCAGTGATTCTTCTGAGTGATCTTTATGTGGCAAATGGGGCCGAGCCTTGGCTCGTTCCTAATGTATCTGATTTACCGGTTATTGAAAATTCGTTCGCAAGTACGGACGAGGAATATGTCATTTATAAGAGGAACAAGGAAACTTTAGCTCGTTCTCAAGCAATCCCCGGACAAGTTGGACTTGAGCACCGAATTGGCGGTTTGGAGAAAGGCGAGGATGGAGGTGTAAGTTATGATCCTGAAAACCATGAGGAAATGAGTCTATTGCGAGCCCAGAAAGTAGCGGGGATTTCTAAAACATTTGATCCCATTCATATACAGGGTGAAGCGGAAGGAGATTTATTGGTTATCGGTTGGGGAGGAACCTATGGAGCTATTTCTTCTGCAGCCAGAAATCTAAGAGATGAAGGGTTTTCCATAAGTAATATTCACCTAAGGCATTTAAATCCATTACCGGATGACTTGGAAGAAATTATGAGTAGATTTAAAAAAGTTATAGTTCCAGAGTTAAACCTCGGACAATTGAATCTTCTTCTACGTGCTAAATATTTGGTTGATGTAATTTCTTATGGAAAACTTCAAGGCAAACCCTTTAAGGTTTCTGAATTACATGAAAAATTCCTTGAATACCTTCGCTAAGTAAATCAACTAATTGTTCTAATGAGTATAACAACAACCGACGAAAGTAGTTTAACCAAAAAAGATTTTGTAACCCCCAACGATGTTCGTTGGTGTCCCGGTTGCGGAGATTACGCAATTCTTAACGCGGTTCAACGAACTTTACCCGAATTAGGAATCCCTCGGGAACAATTTGTGGTAGTCAGTGGAATTGGATGTAGTAGTCGATTTCCATATTACATGAATACCTACGGTTTTCATACTATACATGGTCGTGCTCCAACCGTTGCAACAGGGGTAAAGGTAGCGAATCCAGATTTATCTGTATGGATGATAACTGGGGATGGAGATGGACTGTCTATTGGTGCAAATCATCTACTTCATCTGCTAAGACGGAATTTAGATATTAATGTTCTTCTCTTTAACAATCGAATTTACGGGTTAACCAAAGGACAATACAGTCCAACATCTGAAGTTGGAAAAAAGACCAAAAGTACGCCAGTTGGTTCGGTTGATCATCCAATCAACCCTTTGTTATTTGCATTAGGAAGTGAAGCCACTTTTGTAGCCCGTACAACTGATACTGATATGAAACATATGGTGGAGACCTTCAAGGCCGCACAAGCACACAAAGGCACATCATTTGTTGAAGTTTTTCAAAATTGCGTGATTTTCAATAACAAAACATTTGATACGGTTACTTCCCGTGATGTGAAGCAAGATCAAGTCCTCGTTCTGGAAGAAGATAAACCACTCATTTTCGGAGCGAATAAGGATAAGGGAATTCGACTTAACGGTTTAGATCCAGAGATTGTAACTTTAGGCGATGGTGTTGGACAGGATGATCTCTTAATTCATCAACCAAGAAATCCAAATTCAGCATACGCTAATATTTTGGCTCAAATGACTTATCCCACTTTTCCTACTCCAGTGGGAATTCTTAGGCAACTGGATGGTCGCGAGACATATGAAGATGCATTGGTACAGCAGATTGAGCATGCTCAATCCGGTGGTTCCGATAATCTACAAGAACTTTTAACAGGCCAAAACTCTTGGGTTGTTGAAGGATAAGAAAATATTGGTTTGATTATCTCTTCTTGTTGACCTTACTAACGAACTTTTCAAAAATATAAAGATATGGATTTCATTGACGACCCAAAATTTGGACACAGTAAGTTCAGATTACCTGTACTTTTAGTACCTGTTTTAATGTTCGGAACACTTATTTTAGGAATAATTGCTTCGAAAATTTATGTTAGCAGTGTGTTGGACCAACCACACGCCGAAGAGTCTAATTGATTATTATATGAGTGAACAACCAGTAGTTGCTTCAAAAAAACCTGCTGTTATGAAAATTGAAGCTGGTGAATATTGGTGGTGTTCCTGCGGGAAGTCCAAGGATCAACCGTTTTGTGATGGTTCCCATAAAGGATCCTCCTTTACTCCTCAAAAAGTGGTGGTTGAAGAAACCCGTAATGTAGCTTTTTGTAATTGTAAACATTCAGCCAACGGAGCGATGTGTGACGGCAGTCACTCCTCTTTGGACTAATAGTTTGTGATGTCCTTGGTTGTTTCTTTTTTTTGTATAAAAGGAACACCTTTTTTCCACAGGCCTTGAAATGAGATTTTACCATCTTCACTAAAAGATGTACCATAGCCATTCTCCAATCCCATTATGAATTCTCCCTGGTAAGTTGTAATTTCTTCTAATTTCTTTTTTCCATAACCGTGTGCTAGACCATTATAAGTTTGTCCCCTATATGAAATTCCATTTCCCAAGACAAGACAATCAACTTTGTTTTTGGGTAAGATAGTTTCTGTTACTGAGGGCTTTTTATGTTGAACGATTGAGGATCTTAGAGAATTTACTAGGTTTATAAATGACATCTTGTTTTGATTCTTAATTTCAACAGATACGCGATCAAAACTTTTGATAGCATTTGTACAACCAAATTCAAAAGCTAAACTAAACCAAGCAGATGATTGTAACCATTTACCTTTGGATTCAAAATATTTACCAAGGTCATGCATAGCCAATGAATCTCCCTGATTTGCTGCGGTAAGAAACCAATTTTGTGCAAGATACATATTTTTGCTAGTTCCATGACCAAACAAATGTGCACGACCAATATAGCGGATCGCGATATGCGAATTTTGTTTTGCTGCCATCGACATCCAATAATAAGCCTCTTGTAAATCCTTAAAATTTCCCGTTTTAAAAAAAATTCCTAGTTTTACCTGGGAATTTAAGTCCCCGTTAAGAGCAAGAACTTTCGTTTTTGTAATAATATTTGCATGAAGTAGGGTATTAAATAACAAATATATTAAAATAGAGATTATTTTATAGTTCCTGTACATAAGCCTATTATATTAGTGGATTGGTGCCGAGGGCGAGATTCGAACTCGCACATCCATTCGGACACTAGAACCTGAATCTAGCGCGTCTACCAATTCCGCCACCCCGGCTTAAGGTTAACTAATAGATTACATTTTTATTGAGAGGCGAGAAAAAAGCGGCGGTTTTTAACTTTTATTCCAGTTCGGTAAGTTAGCAATTTTGATTCTTTTGCCGTTAGGATGCTTTTTCAGAAACGGATCATTGTCCAACGAATCTTCAGATTCGAGAATATCTACTGGGTCAAAAATATGTGTAATACGACGTGGGACGGGACACAAAATACGATCGATAGGAGGAGTTTTCGACTTTGCCAAAATAAATGTTTCCATTGGATATCGCATATTTTTGTAGCGTTCAACAAGCGAGCTTAAACCATGAGCGTTCTTATTTGTTCTATTCGAAAAACAAAAAGCATCAGAAAAATGTGCACAAGTATCTAGCCAATCCTGAAATTGTATTTTTTCATTGTTTAAATAATCAGCATTGATGAAAGTAACGATCCTTCCAATTTCTAATTCTTCTTTCTGATCAATCAATTTTTTTAAGGATTCAAACTGATCTGCTATATCAATCTTATTGGATAAAAATAAAAACCATTCATCAATATTATCCTTACTGGATTCTTTAATTCTAAATTCATGGTCAATCCACTCCCAATGGGTTCCGGGTAAATTAATGAAGTCCAATTCAACTGGAAGCAGGAAATTAGAAATTACTTTGCCCTGTGTATTCTCAATTGCTTGTTCAAGGGTTGATCTGCGAGTCGAATTGGGTGTTCCAATAATGACATGCATTATTCCTTTCATTTAGATTTGAAAGGGAAAGGACTCACATTGTGCGTGATGTCTCATTCGATGATCAATTAATACCAAGGCACTCATTGCTTCAACAATAGGCACTGCTCTAGGCAATACGCAGGGGTCGTGTCTTCCGCGCCCCATCAGTTCGGTTTCTTTTCCCTTTTCGTCTACCGTTTTCTGAATTTGTAAAACAGTGGCAGTAGGTTTAAAAGCAACTCGAAAGTAAAGTTCTTCTCCGTTAGTAATACCACCCTGTACACCTCCCGAGCGATTTGATTGTGTTCTGACTTTACCATCTTTTATTTCAAAAGGGTCGTTGTGCGCAGAACCTTTTAAGAAGGTTCCTGCAAATCCACTTCCTATTTCAAATCCTTTTGTTGCAGGAAGAGAAAGCATCGCTTTTCCCAAATCTGCTTCAATACGGTCGAAAACCGGTGAACCCCAACCCGGGGGCAATCCATTTATTCGACAGATAATTGATCCCCCCACAGAATCCCCATCTTTTTTGGCTTCAAGAACACATTGTTCCATTTTCTTGGCGGTTTCTTGATGTGGGCAACGGGTAGGGGAAGATTCAATCTGATCTAAAGATGGAATATCTTTTAAATCGGGTAATTGAATATCATGAATGCGTTCGACATAAGTTGTTATTTGAACTTGATCGTATGCAAGAATTTTTTGTGCTATTGCACCTGCTGCCACTCTTGCAATTGTCTCTCTGGCTGATGATCGGCCCCCACCTTCATGATTCCGTATTCCGTATTTTTTCTGATAAGTGAAGTCGGCATGTGATGGGCGAAATTTCACCTTCATTTCATCATATGCTTGTGGTCTTGCATCCTTGTTTCGTACAAGCATTGCTATCGGAGTACCAATTGTTTTACCTTCGAACACACCTGAAAGGATTTCTATCTGATCTGATTCGTTTCTTGGTGTAGTTAATTTACTCTGGCCAGGTCGCCTGCGGTCAAGGGCAGGTTGAATATCATCAACGGAAAGGGGCAGTCTTGGTGGACATCCATCAAGAACTAAGCCAATTCCACCACCATGACTTTCTCCCCAGGACGAGATTTGAAAGAGTGAACCAAAAGAATTTCCCATCTGTACATTTCAAATTTATCAGAAGGAAAAACGCAAAACTAAAAATGATTGAGGATATCAAATCTAAAAACTTTTGGAGTTTGTTTTAAGTTGCATTAATAGGACTTGTTTTTATTTATAGAGCTTAGGTCGGGTCCCATGCGACAACGATTGGATGAACCCCGTCAGGTCCGGAAGGAAGCAGCGGTAATCGCAATTGGTGTGTGCTGTGGGGTGCCTGGCCTTTTTTGTGTAAAGTAATGAAAAGATTTTCAATACTGGCAAGTTTCGCTTGCCTGATTGATGGATCGGGGCAAGAAAGGAATACTTTTAAATGACGAATAATGCATATCAGGTAATTGCGAGAAGATGGCGTCCAAAACAGTTTTCAGAACTTGTTGGACAGGATCATGTCGTGCAGACTTTGGGTAATGCCATAAAAATGGGCCGAATTGCTCATGCTTATCTTTTTGTTGGTCCGCGAGGCACGGGCAAGACAACTTCCGCTCGCTTATTTGCAAAGTCTATAAATTGGGAAGATGGTCCATCTTTACAAGTTCCCGAAGATTCCGATATCGGGAATGCTATTATGGAAGGTAGGTGCTTGGATGTTATTGAGATTGATGGAGCGTCCAATAATTCGGTTGATCAGGTGCGCGATCTACGGGACGAATGTCAATATGCACCCGCTCAGTGCAGGTACAAAATCTATGTGATTGATGAGGTTCATATGCTCAGCCAACAAGCATTTAACGCTTTGCTTAAAACTTTGGAGGAACCCCCCGCGCATGTTAAATTTGTATTTGCCACCACTGAGTCCCACAAGGTTCTCCCAACTATAGTTTCCAGGTGTCAGCGTTTTGAGTTCAGGTCTATTCCTGTCCCCTTAATTGTTGAAAAGTTAAAAGAAATCTGTATGGCTGAATCTATTGAGGTCGAAACGGAGGCAATCGAAGCTGTTGCTAGGATGGCAATGGGTGGAATGCGTGATGCGCAAAGTATTTTGGATCAGATGATTTCTTTTTGTGGAAAAACAATTTCACAAAATGATGTTCTTGAAGTATATGGGTTGGCTTCCAAAGGAAGAATATCTGAGTTAGCTGGTTTTATAAATACTGCCGATTATAATTCTATAATTGATTACACGGATTCTTTTTCTGCTGAGGGGATAGATTTTTACCGTGCTTTGCTAGATCTATCAGATACATTTAGGCAATTATTGCTTGATGTCTTGCGCAACAAGGAATCAACTTCAACTTATTCTCCTGAACAGTGCGTTCGAATTCTCGATGCACTGCGACAAGGAGAGGATTTAGTAAGAATGGGACTTTCCGAGAAGACAAATTTCGAGGTAACTTTGTTTCGTGCTGTTGAAGCAGGTCGAAATCGTTCAATTGACCAAGTAATTCGTAAGATTTCTGGAATGATACCAAACGATTTAAAAAAAAAAGTTGAATTAAATAAAACACCAGTTGCACCAATCGAGAATATTCAGAATTCGAGCGAGGAAAAATTTACCGAAATAGAATCTTCTGGGACTAACTCCAGCGATAATTTGATTTTGGAAGAACCTGAATCAGTTTTACCAAATAATATTAATGAATTCGAAAATATTTCATCACCTGAGGTTGAAATTGAGTCCAAGGTAATAAAAAATAAGTCCGAGGGTAAAAACGAAGAACCCAGGCAAGTTTTAGATCGAAAAAAAATTGAGACAAAAATTGCTGAGTTACCAAATGGAATTCGGGGAATATTGGAAGAAAAATTTCAAGCTGATTTTGTATCTATAGAGAAGATTGATAAGGAAAAATTAATTTGAAGTTTTTTTAGGTAATAAATTACGAATTTGGGTCAATTATCCATCCAAATTCATCTTCCCGTATCCATCCTTTCTTTTTTCCATTTGTACTTCTTGCAAGGTACCATGTATTCCCATTCGCAATTTGGTGTGATTTGTTAGTTCCGTTATTTCCGAGTTGAATGATAAGACTTTCTCCGGGAAGTATATTCGTATTTACAGAATTGGACTCACCGGCAAATCGTCTTAGGGAAATTGTATTAGAATGATTATTTTCAATGGATGGAAGGTGCGAGATAACTTCTCGACCGAGTTCAGATTTTTGCTTTAGGCATAAATTCGTTGCAAAAAAACACATCGAGAATACTAGAATCCAACAAGTTGTAAAATATAAGAATGGTTTCCTAGAAGTCTTAAAAAACAATAGATAAAATAATATTAGTAATCCAACCCAAAAAACAATGACACAAATTATAATCCAAAACGAAAGAAAATTTACCGAAAAATAAGTGTTTGTGAAATTTTGGAGCGGTGGAGATAAGTTGGCCATTTCGTATGCGAAATTCAAATTTGCTACAAGTTCGGTATCCCGCGGGTTTAAAAGCAGAGCTTTTCGGAAATGTAATATAGAATGGCCGAATTGTTCTTTTTTAAAATAAAGGTTAGCTAGGTTTCCATGTAGGTTTGCCGAATGAGAGAGAGCCGAAGCTTTTAAGTAAAGATTAATTGCCTGATCTAAATCACCTGCAGCTTCTGAACGGACAGCATCATAAAATAATCGATCAGCCTGACCTAAGCATTGTAATTTTAAAATCATGGAACCAAGAAGAAAATAAAGTAATGATTGTAGCAATTTCATCGAATTTTTTTCAGCAAATTATTTATTTTTCTAAAAAGGCTATCTAGTGATTGACGCTCATTTTC
This sequence comes from Opitutales bacterium, assembly GCA_028101545.1. Lineage (GTDB taxonomy): Bacteria > Verrucomicrobiota > Verrucomicrobiia > Opitutales > Seribacteraceae > Seribacter. Next base: position 38,886 of record JAOHKZ010000017.1, read on the forward strand.
CGTTTCCGCAAACTCGTAACTATCACTGATGTGAAGAATTTCTTGAATTTGAGAAATAACACTATCTTCATTCAAACCTCTCTTTAGTAATGTAGTTAATTCATTGCTGGAAAGGGACGAAGGATTTGTGTGCTTATAAAAAGTACCAATTTCCAATCGTAATCTCTCCCGGGTCGCACGATAAAAAAGGGTGGAGTCTTTGTATTCTATAGCCTCTTTCATTTGTTTTTTTAAAGCAGATTGCTTTTGACGAAAAATGTCTCTTCCCGTTCGCTTTCTCTTTCTACCATAAAAAATTAACCCACAAACGCATAGAAAAGGAATACACTGAGTTGCCCAAAAGGCAGGAGAATCCAATAGGGTCTTGTTTTGAATTTTTTTAACCCATTCGCCCGGTTCATTTTCAGTTTGAAAGAGGTCTGTAGTTGGGATTGAAAATGTTTCTTTTTCAACTTGATTGTCCTCGTTGGTTGTGTCGATCCAAGTTTCACCGGGATCCACGCGCAGGGGGTGTTCCTGAGAATTAGATATGAAGTATTTTTCTTTAACCGGGTCAAAATATGAAAATGATACTGCTGGTATTTTCAATAAACCAGGGGTAAGAGGAGTTAGAATATACTCGAATCTTTGCTTACCCTGATGCTTGGTTAATTCATTTCCTTCAAAGGAGAAGGCAGGAGGACCAATCTTGAAGTTTGAGTTTGATTCGAAATTTGGAGCAGGCATCGCAGCAAAATTTCCTTGTCCTTCAATTTCAAAAAAAAGCCTAACTGGGTCACCTAAAGAAACTCGATCATTATCTACAATAGAGCGAGTTGAGAATGCACCGATTGCACCCTGAAATGAGTCTGGTCGACCTGATGTCGGAAGTGATTTTACTTCAATACTTTGTGGTTCCGATGTTACATTCAGGGATTCTTCTCTCCCAAATCCGAAAAAAGGATCATTAAAGAAGGGGCTACCAAAAGGAGAATTGCCTCTCGATTTAACTCGAACGCGAACGGCGGTGTTGAATACAACTTGATGCTTTCCCGCAATTGCTGCAGTAAGTCCGATCGGCCAAGAGAAAACTGAATACAATTTGTTGTATTTGGTCTGGTTTCTTTTTTCTTGGGGTTGTCCAAGTTCAGTAAGAGAAAAAGCATCGCCATCTTTTTGAGGAGCTCTTTCAATCCTGCTTACCGGTAATCGATCCCAAATATATAAACTTATTAAACCAGATACAGTCTCCCCTTCAAATAAAAATGATCTGGGATTTGTGAATTCTATAAAGCAGGCCTGTTTCAAATCCGCTTTTTGTTTCTCTTCAGCAACTTGTCTGATTTTATCCTGTTGATTGGGTGACAGTACTTCTAATGTGCATGCTGGCACTTGGAGGGTCTTTGATCCAATCTTAAGGGGCCAAGATGGGATTGTGTGCTTGCCCATTTTCTTGGGTTTGACTTGAAAGCTCATTTCAAGGCGTACCGAGGGAACGCCATTGATAAAACTTGCGGACCGGAAGGTTTGAGGAGAATTAGAGATGATGAGAGCATCAACTTGTGGTAGTGCTCCCTGAGGGTTTTCTTGGCTTCCGTAAATGATAACTTTGTAAACACTGTTGTTCGAAATTGTAATGGAGGGAGGTTGAAAACTTGATTCAATTCGAAGATTCTGTCCTTGTGCATGGCAAACAGAGCAGAGAAAAGTTGAAAAGAAAACAAAGGTTAGAATAAATTTCACTTTTTGTAATCCGATATGGAAGAAATATGTATTTTTCATTTCTTCAATAGTCTCTTCCTGAGGTTATTGAATGAATAGCCTCAACTTCTTGTTCAAGGGGTTCACTTTTAGATTCCATTTCCTGAAGAAGCCTTTCGTAAAGTGCATTAATTTCTTCCGGAAGAGGCTGTGGCTCACTGTTTTTATTTTCTTGTGGACCCTCAGGAGGGACTGGCTGGGATTGGTTCTGTGGATTTGAGGAATTCTGATCTTGCTGGCTATTGTCCTGAATTCCAAAATCGAGGTTTTCAGATTTGGATTCAAAATCAGTCCATGCTAAATAGGCCTTCTTTTCCTCTATTGGAAAAGTGATGTTTGCATCCGGGTTTTGCGGTTGGATGCATACAGAGTATTGTCCTGGCGGAACGGGTTGTATAAAAGATCCATCTTCTGCAGGCTCAAAAGAAGTTTCATTTTGATCCAATTGAAAGTTACCGTTTTGATCTAGGTATAATTTTACAGATGCAAATCCATTATCTTCGGAATCCCTGAAACCATTTCCGTTTTCATCTTTCCAAATTTGACCTTTTAGAATGGGAGCCGAGCGGTAAGGCATCCCGATAACTTTTTCTCCCGGATTATTTAAGTTTAGGAAGTAATTTTTAACAAGTGCGGGGTTTTCAGGGGGGGGCGGCGGTGGGAGCATGGGTAAAAGGAATGAATTTTTTGACTGGTTAGATTCCGTGAGTTTTGTTCCCAGTCGAATCGATGTTGGATACTGGTCGGATATCCATTCAAATGAAAAAATACCATGCTCATCACTTTGAATAATGGGTTCAGTTGTTTTGTTATGTTCGCCATTTTCGTCTTTGTCCCAATATACATAACCCTGTAGATTGGGTTCAGTTTTTTGCGGTTTCCCGTCACCATTTATATCACGCCAGATTTTTCCTGTAATTTTACAAATCAGAGCGTTGATTCTCTCTTGAATTTGTTTATTTAAGGATTCTAAATTTTGTTTAGCTTTTTCATTTCCATCTATTCGTAATGAAGATTCGTAATGAATTATTGATTGTACCCAAGCTTTTCTAGCCTCGGCTATATTTCTTTGATCCAAAAATTGATTTGCCCTGAGATAATATATATTACCCAATCCATTTAAGGCTTTTGCCTGAATAATAGGGTCGTCTAAGTTGGCATCTAGTGAGATCTGAAAAGATTCCTCGGCATCTTGTAAATTACCAGCCTGTAAATCAGCTAATCCCGCGTTTAAGAATAATCGCGGATCCGTTGGATCTCCGGCAGATATGCTAGCATTAATTTCTGCTTTAAAAAATTCAGCTGCTTTTTCGGGGTTTCCTTTTTCTAAAGCATCCTCTGCTCTTTTGACATTATCCTGTTTGATGCATCCTGAAAAGAAAAGCAGAAGAATAATGGCGAAAGCATTTCCACGAGTTGAAAAGGCTTTCGATATTTTTGAGGTAAGCATTTCAAGGCATAAAAAAAGAAATCCGATAAATACAAATAATTTATATCGATCGATTGGTAATTCAGTAGATAGCTGTTCACGCTTTTTTTGTTGGCCAATTGTTTGAAGGATTCCTAAAACTTTGGCTAAACCTTCTCCTGTTGGACCAAGTGAAAAGTATTTTCCTTTGCTTGCATCTGCGATAGCACGCAGTGAGTTCTCATCGAGCTTTGTTATGACAGTTTGACCTTGAGGATCCCGAAGAAAGTTTCTGGCTGACTGCCCTAGAGGGTCCATCGGAATTCTTGCCCCCCCTTTTGCTCCAATGCCTATGGTATAAATCCTTACACCTTCTTTGGCTGCTTCTTTTGCTTGTTTTAATCCTTTTCCTTCAAGATCCTCCCCGTCGGAAAGGAGTATTAGAAAACGGTCAGTATCGTCTTTTGAGAATGAATGGATAGCCTCTTCGATTGGTCGAGAAAGGTCGGTTCCTGGTCTTTTAATGATTCCAAACTCTAAATCGTTTAATGTTTTAGAAAAAGCTTGGTGGTCTAAGGTCAAAGGACATTGAAGGAATGCAGAGCCGGAGAAAGCAATCAATCCGAGTCGGTCACCTTCGACACGGTCGAGCAGATTGTTAATACTTAATTTTACTCGTTCTAAACGGTTGGGACGAACATCTCTCGCCAGCATACTTTTTGATACATCCAATGCTATTAAAATATCTATTCCCGAGGGTTGAGATTTCCTTTTTTCAGAGCCCCATTGTGGACGTGCCAGGCCAAGAAACAAAAAAAAGATTCCTGTTCCCAGAAGGCTAAATTTGAGGATCTGTTGTTTTGATGACCAGTTTGGAGTAAGTTTTGGTAATAGTTGATGTGATGTAAGTAAATAAAGCCTTTTTCGTTTGATTTTTTGACTCCAATAAAAAATTACCACCAACCCAATGAGAGAAAATAAGCCAATAAGCAAAATATTTTGGTCGGCAAAAAAGTTCATGGAATTCGAAGGAAGATTGTCTTAGCTAGAATGAATTCCAGGAAAACAAGCATTAATGCCAGAGCAAGTGGCCATTGGAAAAGTTCTTCAAAAAACATGTTCACATTTAATTCAACTTCGGTTTTTTCAAGCCTGTCGATTTCATCGTAAATAGATGCAAGTTCTCTTTTATTTCTAGCCTCGTAGAATTGGGCATTGCTTGTCGATGAGATCTTTTGAAGAATTTCTTTGTCAACGGGATAGTCAGCTACTTGAACAACGGGATTTCCATTTGCATACCTCATAAGATCTCTCGATCTTTGATCAAATAAATAAGTTCTTGTCCTTGTGGCTGTACCAACCGCAATAGTGTAAATCTTAATATTATCATTTTTTGCTCCTTCGGCATAGATTAAGGGACTATGGGGTGGGGGAGGTTCGTCCTTTCCATCCGTAAGAAGGATGAGGATTTTTGATTTAGATTCTAATGTTCTCAGGCGATTTATACCTTCTGCTAACGCAGAACCAATGTTTGTCCCTGTCTGGTGGGTAAGACCAACTCGTAATCGATCAATATTTTTTTGTAAGTGCTCCTTATCCAATGTAAGAGCGCTTACTAAGTAAGGATCTACCGAAAAAGCAACGAGTCCGATTCGGTCGTGTTTTCTCTTTGAGACGAAATCTTTGATTACCCCTTTAACCACATCTAATCGAGTAATTTCAGCCTTTTGGTCATCGCTCATATCAAGTGCAAGCATGGAGGCAGATAAATCGATAGCTAATACAATATCTACTCCGCTAGAAACTACGGAGCTAGTACTTCTGTCAAATTGTGGTCTTGCCAGAGTAAGGGTTAAAAAGACCAATGATAAAAATCTAAATGCCTTTTGAATTACTTGGGAATAATCATTCCTATTAGTAAGGCTCTTTTTAATTCTCGAAAGAGTGGGGAAAAGGAGTGTGGAATCCTTCATGTCTCCCCTTTTCTGAATCCATAAAACAATTGGAATAATTAGAAGTAAAAAAAGCCATAATGGTTCCGCTAAACGAATCTTTTGCCATTCTTGCAAATATTCCATCAGAACTTATGATTGTGAATTCGAAGGCACATTCTTGGCTTCTTCAAGTTTTTTGTGTGTGTCTTTAACAAAGTGCAATGCCGTTTCCAAAAGTAAATTCATTTGACCGTCCTCCGAGTTTTCTTTGGAATATTTTATACGGTCACCTTGATCCACAAACTCCTGGAGTATTTTATCATACCTATTTTTAAAAAAAGTATGGGATGCTATTTCCCTCATAAATTCTTCACCTGTTAATTCCATTGCGGGCACTTTGAAAACTCTTTCAACATATATTCTTAAGATTTCAGACAAACGGAAAACAAAAGGTTTAGCGGATAGAACCGGTTTTTGGTCTTGCAGGGATTGTATGTTTGATAATGCGTCTTGATAAGGATCAATTATTTCCGGCTCTTTTTCTTTCGATTCACCCTTTTTCTTTCTTCTGAGAAAAAGGATAAAAATTAATACTGTTATAATTATTAAAATACTTAAAGATATGATAAATAGGTTTTCTTCAACTAATTGAGAAAAACTTTTAAAAATTGGGATTGGCAAATCTTCTTCTCTGTTTGAATCCAGTAGATATGCCTTATTTATTGTTAAGAAAAAGGTCACCATGGTTATCGCCCTTTTCGATTTTTTCTTAAATGAAAAAATTCCCTGAGTGCCTTGACATAGTCAGAGTCAGTTGAAAATTGAAAATTATCAATTCCTCTTCTGCGGAGTCTACGAACAAAGGTTTCTTGTATACTTTGGGTGTGTTCCTTGTATTGTCTTCTAAAATCTTTATTTGAGGAATCCAAAATGATGGTCTCGCCCGTTTCTGAATCTTCAAAATGAATTCTTCCCACATTGGGGATTTCTGTTTCTATATGATCGTGAATTTGGCAGCAAACTAAGTCATGTCTTCTGCGAGTGGTAGAAAGTTCCTTTAGAAATATATTTTCAATAGTTTCCTCTTCGGAATCATACTCTGGTATAATAAAATCTGATAAAAGAAAAACAACCGCTCTTCTTCTCATTACTCGGTTTAAGAATCTGAGACCTTCATTCAAATCTGTTCCTTTGCTTTCATTTTGGTGGAAAAGAATCTCTCTAAGAATTCTAAGGACATGCTTTTGTCCTTTTGCAGGAGGTAGGTACTTTTCGACTTGATTGGAAAAAAGTAAAAGTCCCACCTTATCGCCATTTCGGTTTGCAGAGAAAGATAAAAGAGCACCCAGTTCAGCTAATCGTTCCCTTTTAGTTCTGTTTCCAGAGCCCCATGTGCCACTGTTACTTATATCAATCGCAAGTAAAATGGTTAATTCTCTTTCTTCTCTGTATTGTTTGACGAATGGAAAGCCCATTTTTGCAGTTACATTCCAATCAATGGATCTAACTTCGTCACCTGGTTGATATTCTCGGACTTCTTCAAAGTCGATACCTTGTCCCTTAAATGCACTATGGTATGAGCCCGCCAATGCTTCGGACACGAGTCTATTAGAACGTATCTCGATTTGTCTTACTTTGCGGAGTATTTCTCTGGTAAACTCCTGATCGGGTTCTTCCATAATTTGAGGCTTGTCTAAAATTCAATAAAACAGATTTATTTAATTTTATTAAGGAACTGGGACAGTCTCAAAAATCTTTTTTATAATGTCATCACTAGAAACATTCTCAGCTTCTGCTTCATAACTTACAATAACTCTGTGCCGGAGTACATCCAATCCAATGTCTTTTATATCTTGTGGAGTAACAAAGCTACGACCCTGCATGAAGGCTGATGCTTTTGAGGCTAAAGCTAAACTAATGGTTGCTCGTGGGGATGCTCCAAACCTAATAAATGCGGAAAGTTCAGATGCTCCGTAACTTTCAGGATTTCTGGTCGCGAGGACTACATCCACTAAGTAGCCCTTCAACTTCTCGTCTAAGTATATGCTATCAATTAATTTTCGTGATCTGAAAAT
>JAOHKZ010000018.1 GCA_028101545.1 Opitutales bacterium
GTCATCAGTTATGGTGACGCCGAACGAATCTGCCCCGTTGTAGTTTGCGTTTGGAGTGTACGTCCATGCCCCTGAAGCGGGATCAATGGAAGCGGAACCGTTAGTCGGTTGTGCTGAGACTGAGAAGATGGAACCATCGGTAAGACCTTCGTTGTCTGCGGCATTGATATCGCCAGAAAGAGTGGAGTCTTCATTGCCCGTAATCGAGACATCCCCCGAAATGATAGCGGGATCATCGACTGGCGAAATGGTTAAATTAATGGTAATGGAATCGTTGTTTTCTCCATCACTTACTTGAACGGAAAAGGAATCGGATCCATGATAATTCGCATTGGGTTGGTAGGATAGGATGGTGGGGGATGAGCCGTTTCCGTCAACAGTGGCATTTCCATTTGAGGGTGCATTTAAAAGTGACCAAGCCAGCGAGGTTTCATTAGAATCGGAGTCGGTGGCATTAAGTTCACTTGTTGACCAAGTTGTTAATGTATCTTCATTCAGTGTTTTGGTAAGAGGACCAGCACCTTGGGTAATAACAGGTACTTGGCTAGTTGCTGAAAAAGTAAATAAAGTAATTGTTACTTTCCCATGACCCGCATTTGCCCCAGAACTATTGTTTTGGTCGGTACCTGAGTTATAGGAACCTCCTCCATGGGAATTCGTTGAGACCCTGCCAGATCCGCCAGAATATCCACCACCACCACCGGAAACTCCATTGCTACCCGATCCACCACCACCAAATCCACCGTCGCTGTTGTAGGAGTCCGTTCCGTCACCACCAATGCCGTTATTGACGAAAGCGTATCCACCGGTGCCGTATCCACCACCTTGTCCGTTTGTGAGTAAACCTCCACCTCCGGCTCCGAGATTTGAAATAGATGAACCACCGCTTCCATTAGATCCGCCCTCTACAGGATTGTTGGTGATAACGGCATCTAAATTTCCTCCAGTCCCTCCCGTAAATCCTGGAGAAGCTCCGCCCCCGGCAATAAGAATGGGTGAGTTTGTTCCTGAAACTATAAAGGTTCCACCACCACCACCACTGTCCACGCCCTTTTGACCGATGAGGATCTTAAGGGATTGTCCGGAAGAAAGTGAAAAAGTTCCGCTCATGTATGCACCTTTTCCGCCATTGCTGCTTGTGTCGCTTTGGCCTTTACCATGTCCCCCCTTTGCCCCCCATGCTTCAATTCTGTAGTTTCCATCCATAGGCACGGTCCATTCCTGAATACCCTGTGTGTTGATGGTTACTTTTCCGTCAAGATTGGTGCCGGAGTAATTAGCATCAACCTGAGATTGGGTTGGACCAAATCGACCAGACGCACCTGCATTGGTAAATTCGTAAGTTAAAATACTGACTGACTGGCTATCAGGTAAACTAGCAACTCCGGAGGAGAGGATTTGAGTGGGTGTATTTTTGTTTGAAGATGTACCGTCCCCAAGTTGTCCATTGCTGTTATACCCAAAAGAATAGAGCGAACCATCGGTCTTTAAGATAAGAGAATAGTTATAACCAGCGAAAATTTGAGCAACCCCGGAGGATAGAATTTGTGTGGGTGTATTTCTCATTGTAGTTGTACCGTCCCCTAATTCGCCAAAGGCGTTTTGGCCGAAAGAATGGAGTGAACCATCTGTTTTTAAGATTAAGGAGTGGTAGAACCCCGCGGAAATTTGAGAGACCCCGGAGGAGAGAATTTGGGTGGGTATATTTTTGTTTACAGTTGTACCGTCCCCAAGTTGTCCATAGCTGTTATTCCCAAATGCGTGCAGTGAACCATCGGTTTTTAAAATTAGTGAATGCTGATAACCAGATGAAATTTGAGCAATCCCGGAGGATAGAATTTGAGTGGGCACAAATTTGTCTGCATTTGTACCGTCCCCAAGTTGTCCAGCACTGTTATGTCCAAAAGAATGCAGTGAGCCATCAGTCTTTAAAATCATAGAAAAACGATAACCAGCGGAAATTTGTGCAACTCCAGATGAGAGAATTTGTGTGGGTGTATTTCTCATTGTAGTTGTACCGTCACCTAAACCGCCAAAGGTGTTTTCACCAAAAGAATGAAGTGAGCCATCGGTTTTTAGTATGAGACTGTGTCTTATACCTGCTAAAATTTGCGCAACCCCCGAAGAGAGGATTTGAGTGGGTGTATTTTTGTTTGCAGTTGTACCGTCCCCAAGTTGTCCCAAGTTGTTAAACCCAAAAGAATAGAGCGAACCATCTGTTTTCAAAATTAAAGAGTGATCATAACCAGCAGAAATTTTAGCAACTCCCGAGGACAGGATTTGGGTGGGTGTATTTTTGTTTGCAGTTGTACCGTCCCCAAGTTGTCCATAGTTGTTAAGCCCAAAAGAATAGAGCGAACCATCTGTTTTCAAAATTAAAGAGTGCTGACTTGAAGACGCGAGAGATGTAACCGAAAATCCAACCATTCCCAAAAGAATGATTAGAGTATGGCAAAAGAATGTTTTAAGTTTGTAGAAGTTGAAGAAATTTAAAGAAAGTAGCCAATACGACTTTATGGGAGAGAAGAATTGTAATTTCATTTGTTTGTTCATAAGCAAAATTCTTTTTTTGGGGGATATACAGATTTGAAATTTAAAGAAATTTAATTTATTTCATTTCTATTTTTTTTTTGAACCCAATTTTCATATAACTTAAAAATAAGAATTATGTAACAAAAGACGAGTAAAATATTACTCTTTTTGGAAATGTTTTTTAGTGAAAAAACTTGTATTTTCGCTTTTGATAGACCTCCTTTTCTTGCATGTTCGTAAGAATTTTTAATATCATAAAAAAATGATTGCTGTTATTGTTTTGATAAGTTGTTTAATTTGTTGGATTGCATACCGATTTTATGGAGGTTTTCTTTCGGTACATTGTAATTTGAATGATGCAAATAAAACTCCAGCATTTGTAAAAGAAGACGGGGTTGATTATTCACCAACTCGTGCATCGGTACTGTTTGGGCATCATTTTTCTTCTATTGCTGGAGCGGGGCCTATTGTGGGGCCGATATTGGCGGCAACTTATTTTGGATGGGGTCCCACATGGATATGGATTTTAATTGGAGCCATACTTGTTGGTGGGGTGCATGATTTTGGAAGTACTTTGATGTCCGTTCGAAATGGAGGGAAGTCTATTGCGGATACGATGCGTGGTCTGGTGGGCGAGGGTGCGGGCAAATTGTTCATGCTCTTCGTGATTCTTGCCCTTGTTTATGTTATTATTGTTTTTTTGGACCTTACTGCCAATACTTTTACCAAACAACCTGCGGTAGCTACTGCCTCCGGTTGGTTTATTGTGGTGGCGATTATATTTGGTATTCTGATGAGAAGTAACAAATTCTCTTTGAGCCAATTAGCCATTATCTTTTTTCCCCTTACCTTTGCGGGGCTTGCGGTAGGTCATTATTTCCCCATGGTTGAAATGGGGAAAGATTTTTGGATTTACGCAACATTAGCTTATTGTTTCGTGGCCGCGGTCTTACCAGTAGGACTGCTTTTACAACCTCGGGATTTTCTGAGTGCTGGTTTTCTCTATGCAATCCTAGGCTTGGGGGTGGTGGGTATGTTATTCGCCAATGAATCCATTCAGATGCCCGCATTCGTTGGATGGGAGTCGGAGAAATTGGGCATGCTTGTACCTTTTCTATTTATAACTGTTGCCTGTGGTGCCTGCAGTGGTTTTCACAGCATTGTCTCCAGTGGAACCACATCCAAGCAGATCAAGAGGGAAAGCGATGTGAGGCGTGTAAGTTATGGGGGCATGTTGGTAGAGGGAGTATTGGCAGTTTTTGCGATGGGATGTGTCGCTATCTTGACAATGAGTGAAAGAGAAGCTGGTGGTACTCCTGTTGGTATTTTTGCATCGGGTGCAGCTAAGTTCTTTGCCGCGGTAGGTATTCCTACTTCTTTGGGGGCGGAATTTGCCATGCTTGCCATAAGTACTTTTTTGCTCACTACTCTTGACACCTGTACTCGACTGACCCGGTTTTTGATTGAAGAATTTTTTAATTGGCGGAATAAGGCTAGCCGTTATGTGGGTACATTATTGGCACTTGTCTTACCTGCATTGCTTGTTTCTCAGCAGTTTCCGGGAGTCGATGGTAGCTTACAACCTGCATGGAAAGCAATTTGGCCTTTATTTGGTGCAACAAATCAATTGCTGGCAGCGTTGGCTTTGCTTACTTTTGTTGTTTTTCTAAAGTCGTCCAAAGTTGGGTATGGATTTGCTTTGTTACCTGCTGTGGTCATGATTGTAATGCCGATGACTGCATTGGCTCTAATGGTGAAAAAATTTGGGGTAGAGACTTTGCTTGGTGGAACCGCCTGTGCAATGTTTATTCTGGGTTTAATATTAATGTTTACTTCCTGGAGAACACTAACTGATAGACCAAATCAAATCGCTCAATCAAACAATAACTAATCTATGATTGTTGAGATTGTTATTTTGGTCTTACTGGCCGGGGCATTTGTAATTTTAAAAATTTTTCAGACCGAGAGTGAACGTAAGAGGAGACTAGAACGGGAAGAGAGAAAAATACGCGATAAAGCAGCAACGGGAGGCTTTTCGAACAAAGATTGGCAATCGAGAAAGTAAAAGATCAGATTTTTATAGTTCTGAACCTGCGAATCCCAATTTTAGATTAGAGAACAGTATCCGGTGCTTTTTCTTCCTCCTGATTTTTGCCATCTCTTTCGTCAATAGCTGCTCTGATAACTGTGGATAACTTTTGCGGAGGACATGGTTTATTAAGTATTTTAAAAAGCAATCCAGATTGAATAGCCTGGGAACCACCAAATTCAAAGTCTGCATGTCCGGTCAGAAGAATAGTCATGACCTCTGGATTTTCTTCCTTAATTTTTCTTAGCATGGTGGCACCATCCATTCCAGGCATCCTCATGTCGGAAACCACTACTTCAAATGGACCATCCTCTTTAAATGAACGGAGTGCCTCATGAGGGCCATTCGCGATAGTTATATCAAAAGTTCGTCCTAGATTGAGCCTGATCCCTTTCAAAATTGCTTCCTCGTCATCCACAACTAAAACTTTATTCATAGTATTTATGAACCATAGTAATTTTGCGAATGCAAGCTTTTGGTTTTTTAATCAATTTTATAAGATGTTTTTTAGTGAAAATAGTATTTTTCTGTACGAAATTAAAGATTAGCTAGAATTTCCTCGATTTTTATTTGGCAAAAGATTATACGAATATGCTTACGCATGCCCGAGTGGCGGAATGGTAGACGCTGCGGACTTAAAATCCGTTGCCAGTAATGGCGTGAGGGTTCAAGTCCCTCCTCGGGCACTCTTTTGCAATAGCTTGCAATGGCGGGTACAATGATATTGGGACTTTTTATTACAACTCAATTGATCTTATTGTAAATAACGAGGATTTGCATCGATTTATATCTTTAGGAACATTTATTCAATTAAGTGACAGCAAAATGACAGCAAGTTGTCAGGACAATGTGATAATGGAGGAGGGGATAGCTTGAATCTTTGATACTCTTTTCCTTATTATCCTTCACCTCATGCATAATTTTTTTCACAATATGCATAAAATAAGTCATCTGATCCGCAATGTGCCAAGCGGGGGGGCATCGGGGGGATCGCGATAGGAGTGCGTGGATTTATTGTATCGGTTTTCTCAAGTTTCCGGGAAATGGCTCAATGAGGAGATTTGGAGGGGTTAGCCCGAGAAGGGTTGCACCCTTCTTCTTTGGTTTTACGTGTGCAATGATAAAATTTATGAAAAAAAATTAATCTAATCGGTTTGACTGGCACAATCTAATCTGTTCGATTTTTTGAGTGAAGACATGTTGTATTATTCTTAATTTTTTATTGTCTGGTTTATTCTTATCCGCTGAGGGGTGGAGGTGGCATGGATCTTTCCCCTGGGTATATTCCCATGTTGATCTTTCTTGGGAGTATTGGAAGGTTGGGAATAATGATAAATTCTATGTTTTTAAAAATATAAATAGTAAATGGTACTACTTTAACCATGTGGGGGGAATATGGGGATTAGTTGTTGGGGATAACAATTCAATAAATCCTTCCATTACTAGTGAGATATGGTATCAAAAATATAATGAGTGGGTTAAAAATCCGGCTCCTTATGGAGGATTAGCTATTCTTGATTGGATTAAGACAATTAAAGAAGATGGAAGTACTGAGATTAATCTTAGTTCTCTTAATATAAGCGATTTGAGTCCGTTGGAAGGATTGCCGAATTTGAAGACGGTGGTTCTTGACAATAACGATATTTCTGATCTCTCGCCTCTTGCTAATTTAACAAATTTGGAGTCATTGAATTTAAGTGGGAATTCAATCAATGACCTTTCGCCATTGGCTAACTTGAAGAACTTGGAAACTTTGTTTTTAGAGGAGAATCAAGTTGGGTCTCTTTATTTTTTGTCGGATCTGAAAAAATTAAAAACTTTGAAGCTGAAAAAAAATCAAATTCTTAATTTATCTCCTTTACTCGATTTGACATCCATTGAAATTTTACATCTTGGAGAAAATCAAATTTTTGATTTAAGCCATCTTTCAAATTTAGCGATGTTAACGGAGTTAAGCATTCCGAAAAATCAAATTTTCGATTTGTCTCCGTTGGCAACATTATCGAAAGTTGAAATTCTTGACCTTAACGACAACCAAATTAGTGATCTTTCGTATTTGAGAAAATTTTATAAAGCCAAAGAAATTTCTCTTAAAAACAACAAATTGTCAGATGAAGAACAAGAGATGCTTGTTGGTTATTTGCCAAAAACGACAAAAATTGTTTTTAAGTGAAAGCGTGATAATAAATTTACTAATCACTTATTTGAATTAAATCTAGTCGATTAGCATTTCCTTAGCTGACTTTCCTTGGGGAATCATAGGAAGAACATGCTCGGTGTAAGGTACGATAACCTCAAGAAGAAATGGTTCATCTGCTTCAAGCATCTCGCGAATGCCGTCATATAAATCTTCGCGCTTTATGATTCGGCGTGCTTTTACGCCAAAGCCTTCGCACATTTTTATATAATCTGGGTAAATGGCTTCTTCATTCTCGGGTCCACCAATATTTTCAGGATCGCATAATACTGTGTGACCACGAACACTTTCGTAAAAGCGGTCTTCCCATTGAACTACCATTCCCAAGTGTTGGTTGTTCAAGAGGAGGCATTTTGCATTGATCTTTTCGATCTTGGCTGTGGCTAGTTCCTGGACATTCATGAGGAAGGAACCGTCACCATCAATATCAATGACTTCCTTATCGGGGCGTGCTACTTTTGCACCAACTGCCGCAGGATAACCAAATCCCATTGTTCCTAATCCAAGCGAAGAAATATATGTCCGAGGTTCTTTGTAGCGGTAATATTGAGCCGCCCACATCTGGTGTTGGCCAACTCCGGTGGTAATAATTGCTTCGCCTTTGGAGAATTCGTAAAGGGCTTCAACAGCTTCCTGTGAAGTGATGTGCTTACCTTTTTCGTACTTAAATGGGTAGTCATTTTTCCAACCAGTAATGGTGGCCATCCATGTTTTGAGGTCAGGTTTTTCCCATTTTTTTTCCTTAATTAACTCAGACATCCTCTTGAGGGCATATTTGATATCTGTGCGGATAGGAAAGTGGGCATGAACATTTTTGTTATGTTCCGATTTATCAACATCGAAATGGATGACATAAGCCTCCTGAGCGTACTTGTCTACCTTTCCGGTAATCCGGTCATCAAAACGGGCTCCACAGCAAAGCAGTAAGTCACTCTCACATACTGCCCAATTACCGGCCACGGTTCCATGCATTCCATACCAGTAGCAGGATTGTGGATGGTCGGGGTCAAAAACGCCAAGTCCCATAAGAGTGTGAGTTACGGGTAACCCAGAAAGCTCAGCAAATTCTCTTAATTCTTTATGTGCATCAGCGGAAATGATTCCTCCGCCTGTGTAAAGAACCGGTTTTTTGGCTTTTGAAATTAAATTTAGAACTTCGATTAATTCTTCGTCTGTCGCTTTGGGCTGATCCAGTTTATATCCCTCGAGTTCTGATACTTCATCTGGGAAAAACGGCTCAAATACCTTTTGCTGTACATCTTTTGGAATATCGATCACGACAGGGCCAGGACGACCACTTTCAGCGAGGTAGAAAGCTTCTTTAACCACTCGGGGTAAATCCTCGGCTGTCAGAACTAAATAGCTATGCTTAACAATTGGCAGGGTCATGCCGAAGAAATCGGTTTCCTGGAAAGCCGCTTTACCAATAAACTCCTGATACACCTGACCGGTAATAGCAATCATAGGGATGCTGTCCATATAGGCATCGGCAATACAGGTAACAAGATTAGTTGCACCAGGCCCGGATGTTGCCATACATACACCTGCTCGACCGGTAGCCCGAGCGTAGCCATGAGCCATAAACCCTCCGCCCTGTTCCTGACGGGGTAGGATGGTTCTAATCTTATCTGAACGAGTAAGTGCTTGGTGAAGCTCCATTGAGGCACCGCCTGGGTAAGCAAAAATCGTGTCCACTCCTTCACGCTCAAGGGCGGCGACAAGTACATCAGCCCCTTTCATGGCGGGCCCACGCTCGCCTTTAATTTCGGGATCGGGTTGGATAATGGATTCAGTGTTCATTGTATGGATAGATTAAAAAGTTATTAACATGTCAAAGACAGCGTTCCTTTTCAAGGTAGAAAGAAAAGGAAGTTTTCAAACCTTTAGAAATTTAACTTTCCGGAGTCCAGCCGAGTACAATATTGAATTGAGCTTCGACCTCACCAAATTTTGAGTTTGGCAAAGGGTTAAAGGGAATGATTAGTGAGTTTCTGGCTGTTGAGTCCTTTACTCGTTTAAGGATAAAATCTTTTTTATTTCTCGGTTCACCTTTCACATAGCACTGTGTGGTTAATTTTCTTTTTCCTTTTGCTGAAACCGCCGTGTGAATGTGAGGCGTGCGTCCGGAATATGGGGACGGTTTTAGCGTGCGAAAAGAATAATTTCCTTTCGAATCAGTAAGGAATTTTCCATACCCCTGAAAATTGGAATCCAGCTTTTCACGCTTTCCTCCTCTTGAATGTAAGTAAATCCCATTATTATCGACCTGCCAAATCTCAACGAGTGCATTCCGAATGGGATTACCCTTTATGTCCGTTACCTTACCAGTGAGATAAGCAATTGTACCAACAGCCGGGGTGAGGGAATCATTAATGATGATCAAGTCATTATCGGTATCAATTGGCATCTTGTCGGGATAAAACGGTCCTTCGGTTTGACTGGGAGTAAGAGTCAGGGCTTCTGCCATTAATCCTGGTGTTACAAAAAATGGTAGGGTTGAAAGAAAGGAACGACGGGGCAGATTTGGCAGATACATAATTTAAATTTGTAATCCGTCCTAATAATTGTAAAGAGAAAAGCATGAAACTCCTGCCTACTTTAATTTGTATTACGGTATATCTGGGATGTTTTGTTATTAAAACTTTTGCCGAAATCGAGACAGTAACCATTTCCATTCAGCAAGAACTGAAAGAAAGCGAAACGCCTAAACCGATCTCCTGGGTATTGTTGCCGGATGGATCAGGTCGCTCGCTTCTTGTTTTACAGGGCGGACAAATATTGGTCGTTCCTCCTGACCTGAAGGAATCAAAGATTACCTCCTTTTTAAAACTATCTCCTGATCAAATGATCGTGAAAGATTTTGAAGAAGGGCTATTGGGACTGGTCTTTCATCCCAAATATCGAAGTAATGGACTATTTTATCTCTATAATACTCTACAGAGTCCAAAACGGTCAGTTTTAGTTGAGCGTCGGGTGAAGGATTTGAAAAGATTAGAATTGGATTCAAGCCACGATAGAACCTTACTTGAGATCGAACAGCCTTATTGGAACCATAATTCCGGCGTTCCTGAATTTGGTCCGGATGGATATCTTTATCTTTCGACCGGAGACGGGGGAAATGCGAATGATCCGCACGACTTTTCTCAAAATACATTTTCCCTGCTCGGGAAAGTACTGCGAATTGATGTTGATAAAAGAGAAGGAGCCCTGCAATACGGAATACCGGAAGATAATCCATTTAAGAATAAACCCGGTTATCGTGGTGAAATTTGGACCATTGGAATGAGAAATCCCTGGCGTTTGCATTGGGATATTCCAAGCAATACACTTTTCTGCGCGGATGTGGGACAGCATCAGAAAGAAGAAATCAATGTGATAAAAAAAGGAGGTAATTATGGCTGGAGTTTTAGGGAGGGAACCGAAGTTTTTTCCCTAAAGAACCGAAAACCTTCTGCTGATATTGAATTTATTGATCCGGTTTTTGAATATGGGCACGATGAAGGAACCAGTGTAAGCGGGGGCATTGTTTACCGCGGAGATAATCACCCTGAATTATATGGACACTATATTTTTGGCGATTGGGGTACTGGGAAATGTTGGGCAATCAAGGTAAAAAATGATCTGGTAGTTTCCAAAAAATACATCGAATTTGTACTTGATGAAGAGGTGATTAATGATCTTCCAAAATTTGTGAACGGTAAACCGCAAAGCCCTTTCAAACCTGTAAATTTTTGTATATCTGCTAAAAATGAACTTGTCCTGCTTGACTGGCAGGGAAGTGTATACTTTACCAGATAATTACTCCTGAGCATTAGAGAATGGCGGACTATTTCTCTTTGTATGCCTCACATGAAATTATCTCTCTATTCGATTGATTTGGTGGAATAATTAAAAAGAATAATTCGTCCTTCGAATTTCCCCTGAAAATAAACCCATGTCGAATCTCTCCCTCTAAAGAGATAAGGGTAGACTCCCTGCTGGGGCCATCGCCAACCATTTGTTTCGTTTCATATCCAAAGGCTGCCATCCTGCGTTGGAGAAGGGTAGAGCCAGCCCATTTCTGTATGATAAATCCATTGGCGTCCACTATCCAGGTAAGTTCCAAACCATGACAACTTTTTCCATCCGCCAGAAAGTTCGATGGCATTCTTTTGCCAGTTATTCAAGTCGAGCTGTTTCGGGGATTTGAACTTTTTGAGGGATCCCGCCCTTCTTCGGCATTGTTTACATCGAAGGCACGGAAGTAATATGTCGTGTCGTGAGAAAGTTCGCTGATTGAAGCGTGATACTGGGTTGCATTGCTTTCGAGCATGGCAGTTATCCGAATTCGGTCGGATGGGGAAATCTTTTGCTTACAAGGAAGCCCACTTCAAAACCGGCGATCCTCCATCCGTTAAAATCTTTCCTGCTAAATGACGAGTTACATAACCATCAGTCTGAGCAGCTAAGGTTTGTAAGATTGGAAGAAAAATCTCATTCGACGGGAGAGGTGTTGTTTCATTTTGATCGTCGATTGGAGAAGAATAGTTTCCGTCGGGCGTATGGTAGTCTCCGGCGTGTGACTGAAAGCTGAGTGAGTTATCGCTCGGATCGTCAATCAGGGAGTAGGTGAAGAATTCCGAACACACGCGAACTTGGTCTTGCTTGGCTTTAACTCGTAAGTGGATGGAGGAGGAATTATTTTCATAATCGAACACCACGGCAGTGCGGAGTAACTACTTAAAGATTGGTTGACTATTAAATCTACAACCTGTTGTCGCGAATTCCTTGTGGGAGAGGGGGGATAAACTTTAACGAAGAAAGCGAACCGAATTGTTTGCAGAGGTTTATTTAAAAGCAGTGGATTATTCGTACACTCTGTTTCTCGGAACCACTGGAAATCGAGATTTTGTTTAAATCAGTTCGCGTAAATCGTTCACACCGAGGGAAAGGTTAGCCGCTTCGGATTCCTCAAATACTTGTTCGAGGAGTTTTTGTTTTCCTTTTTGAAGCTGAAGTACATTTTCCTCGACTGTGCTGGAGGTGATCAATTTGTAAACGGTTACTTGTTTGTCCTGTCCGATCCTGTGGGCACGATCGCTTGCCTGGGCCTCCGCTGCAGGATTCCACCAGGGGTCAAAATGGACAACAACATCGGCAGCGGTTAAATTTAATCCGGTTCCCCCTGCTTTGAGCGAGATCAAGAAGACGGGGACGGTATCGTCTTCCTGGAAGCGGTCAACTTGAGCCATGCGGTCTTTTGATGATCCGTCCAGGTAGCAAAAGGGGAGCCCGGCGGCTTCGAGTTCAGCTTTTAATAGTTCGAGCACTTTTACAAATTGAGAAAAAACGAGCATACGGTGCTCCCCTTCGAGGCAGTTGTAAAGGAGCTGAAGAAAGGCGTTCATTTTTGCCGATTGATCGGGAGGGAAGTCCGGATTTATAAGTCGGGGGTCACAACAGGTCTGCCGCAGTCGGAGAAGCTGGGTGAGGGTTTTCATCCGCATCGCTCCATCGGAGGCTCCAGTATCCGCCATTTTATCGAGTTCTGTCTCTGCGGATTGACGAACTTTGGCATAACATTCCTGTTGATCCTCGGTCATGTCGACATAGAGAACTTGCTCGATCTTATCCGGTAGTTCAGGGGCAACCTCTTTTTTGCTTCGTCGAAGAAGGTAGGGTGCAGATTCCTTGAGGATTCGTTGTTCATGCCAAATGCGCTCATCTCCACGGGAGGAGGTGGGCAGGCTGGGACGGGCACCAGGAAGAAGAAATTCGAGAAGGGAGAGTAGGTCGGATACGCTGTTTTCAATCGGTGTGCCAGTAAGTAATACACGCCCTTCGGAAGTTAGGGATGACATGGCTTTGGCGTTGTTTGTTTTTCGATTCTTCAAATGCTGTGCTTCATCTCCAATTACGCATAAAAATGGTATGGATTCAAAGAGTTCAACATCTCGAACTAGGGTGCCATAGGAAGTAATGACAAGATCGTGTTTTCCAAGGACGGCTTTATCTTCAGTACGGTTGCTACCATGGTGAATATAAGTGGAGAATTCCGGGCAGAATCGTCCTGCTTCGCGTTTCCAGTTTTCTAGGAGCGTGGCAGGGCAGACAACCAGTGAAACCGTCGAAAAACCTCGTTCCTGACGAAGAGCGGAGAGAAAAGCAAGGGCTTGCAAGGTTTTTCCCAGCCCCATTTCATCGGCAAGAATACCACCCAGTTGGTTACGAAAAAGGTGAAGTAGCCAAGCGACCCCGGTTGTTTGATAGGGGCGAAGGGTGTTTTTGAGCAAATCGTTTACTTTTGGAGTTGGCAAGGCAGAGAGGTCGCGCAGTGCAGTGCTCCGTTTTTTCCACATGGCCGGTGGTTTAAACCGAGGGTCGGCTTCAACCAAAAATTCCTCGAGGGCAGGTGCCTGAAATTTTTCAACCGGATGACATGTACGAGCGAGCAAGGGAGCATCCGGATTACCCGAGATTCTTTTTTGTAGCCGGCTAGCCTTATCCTTAAGGTCACGGGTGAGGAGGTAGACTTTTTTTCCGTGTCGAATATGATTTTTTCCGGTGGCGAGTGCATGTTCAAGTTCGTCCATGGGTACATCGCCGGCAAGTATGCTTACCTCAACCTCGGCCATTTCTGAAGATTCAGATGCAGATGTTCGCAACTCCGCTTTTTTTATAACGGAAGTGAGTTTACGAAAATTATCGGTAAATTCGGCATCGAAATCGAGCTCGAGGTCTTCCTGGTGGCTGGCAAGAAAATCGAGAACTTTGGATTCATCACGTAACCACCACCAGTGACGGTGTGAACGGTCACGCAGAAAATTCCATTCCCTCATTAATCTGAGGACTTCTTTGTAGCCTGGGTGTTGGGAGGAAGGCAAAATAATCCGAAGGTATTCGGTTGACCCTTCAACCTCGATTGCCGGTCCGTTGTATTCTGGCTCGTTACGAATGGGGGCCGGGGTATCCTCATAGGTGCTTTCAGGAATTTCACGAACGGGTCTTGGGCGTTCGGGCTCGGGGAGTTCAATGTATTCACTGACTCCGTCTAATTCGCCATCTATCCATTCGATTGGATTTTCTGGATCATTGGCCGGAAAGAAGCAGGGTATATTTGACAGTAGTTTGAGCAGTTCGCCTGTTTGCCTGAGATCGAGCTGAAGGAAAGAGGTAATAGCTCCGCCACACCATTGGGAAAGTGCGAAGAGGGCAGATCGTTCGGCATCTCCAAGATCGGCGAATGCGGTTGGAGGAATTTTTTCCGGAGTTGCCCGGGAACCATCTTCCAGTTCAATTTCGATTTTGGCCGGAATGGCATTCCTTTGCACGCAACCCGCCATGGTGGGGGGGAGGAGGATACGGATTTTCACCCTTCGGAAGTGAAGGAAATGCCGTTCAGGGCCTCGTTAAGGTCTTTGCCTGCCGGAGCACCCCCCATGGCAAAATCAGGTTTCCCTCCGCCTTTTCCACCCAGTTTTCCTGCGAGTTTACTTAAATATTTACCCGCCTGATGACCCGTGTCGACAGCTTTCTGTGAGCAAATGCAAACCATTCCACATTTTCCGCTGGACTCGCTTACGAGAAGAACGATCGAGGGAGCTGCCCGTTTATTTACCTGAGCAGCGAGTGAACGTAAGTCATTGGGATTAAGGTTGGGAACAACTGCTTTAATCAGGCGAAGGTTGCCGTTTTCTTCGGCTTGCTCAATTAGTTTATCTGCCAGCCCAGCCTGTCCCTTTTGTTCGAATGCCCGAAGTTTTTTATCCAAGTCTTTGTTTTTGGCCTGCATCTGTACGATACGGTCGGCCAATTCGTTTGGTTTGCATGCAAGTTGGCGGGTAAGTTGTTGGATAAGAGAGACTCGTTGGTCAGTCCACTGATAGGCGGAAAGACCCGCTACTGCCTCGATCCGACGGGTGCCGGCAGAAATAGCGGATTCGCTGGTGATGCGAAGCGAACCAATTTCACCCGCTGATGAAACATGAGTTCCACCGCAAAGTTCCTGGCTCCATCCCCCAAGGTTTACCACACGAACAGTATCTCCATATTTTTCATCAAAGAAAGCGATGACTTCTTCGGGTTTTTCCGAAAAGGGAACTTCGTAGCTTTCCAATTTGTCGTTGAGAAGGAGTTTCTCGTTGGAAATTCGTTCGATTTCTTCAATTTGTTCGGGTTTGATTCCCTCGAAGTGAGAAAAGTCGAAGCGCAGGCGATCGGGTTCTACCAGAGATCCTGCCTGTCTGATATGATCACCGAGAACTTTCCTCAGTGCCCAGTGCAAAACATGGGTTGCGGTGTGGTGCCTTTGTATAGCTTTGCGCCTTTCAATATCGACATTGAGAACAGCTGTCTGTCCGGCTAAGTTAGAATCGGTTGATGTGGATTTGAGTGCATGAAGAAAGCGGCCAGATCCATCTTTTACCACATCCGTAATAACATGTATCTGATTGTTGATAAAGACTGTTCCAGAATCTCCCACTTGGCCCCCCATTTCTGCATAAAATGGCGATTTTTCAAAAGCTAAATAGGTCGTTTTTTCTTGAGTCACACAATCCATACAGTTGGTTGAAAAACCTTCCAGATTCGACGGGGCATAACCAACAAATTCGGTGGCGTTGGCAGAATCCTCTTCCTCACTCACGAGAATATCGACTGATTTACGAGCCTGCCTGGCCCGTTCGCGCTGTTTTTCCATTTCCTGTTCGAATTCTTCGCCATCCACAGAAAGGCCGGATTCACGGGCCATTAATTCGGTCAGGTCGAGGGGGAAACCAAAGGTATCATACAATTTAAATGCAAAGGAGCCAGTTAACAGATCGCCTTTGCTCATCCCTTCGATCTCGCGATTAAACAGGTCGATTCCCCGGTCGAGTGTTTTATTAAAGGACTCTTCCTCGGATCGAAGCGTTTTTACAATCAGATCTTCTCTCGTTTTAAGTTCGGGAAAGAAATTGCCCATTTGATTGATTAGAGTAGGGGCAAGTAAATGAAAGAAAGGTTCTTCGAATCCAAGAGTTCGCCCATAACGAATACCACGGCGAAGAATGCGACGGAGTACATAATTGCGATCTCCATTGCCGGGTAAAATTCCGTCGGCAATCGAGAAGCAGAGTGCACGCAAATGATCACCAATTACCCGAAAGGCAATATCCACTTCCTCCTGCTCATTGGAAGGGATACCATCAGCGGGTAAGGTCGACTGGTAGGTTTTGCCAGAGAGTTCCTTTATTTTTTCAAAAATGGGTGAGAATACATCGGTATCGTAATTGGAGGTCGGTTTTGAAAAATCAGTGAATCCATTGGTTGACTGCATCACCGCGGCAACCCGCTCGAATCCCATTCCGGTATCCACATGCTGGGCAGAGAGAGGAGAGAAATTTCCTTGGCGGTCAGCGTTGAATTGTATGAAGACGAGGTTCCATATCTCGATGCATAGATGGGAGTCAGCGTTGACCAGTTCCCCCTTAGTATTTCCGTCTGGTGTTAGGTCAATATGGAGTTCACTACATGGTCCACAAGGCCCGGTTTCCCCCATCATCCAAAAATTATCTTTTTTATCGCCGTTTACTACATGGATTTTTGGATCGAGTCCGGATTTTTCAAAAATAGCACTCCAAAAATCATGGGCTTCCTGATCAAAATCAGCCGGTTCGCCTTCGCCGGGTTTGTAAACGGTAGCGTAAAGCCGTTCGGCGGGAAATTTCCATACTTCGGTTAATAATTCCCAACTCCATTCAATTGCCTCCTTTTTAAAGTAGTCGCCAAATGACCAATTTCCCAACATTTCGAAGAATGTATGGTGGTAGGTGTCAAAGCCAACATCTTCCAAATCATTATGTTTACCACCGGCACGGATGCATTTTTGTGTGTCAGCGGCTCTTTTAAAAGGTGCCTTTTGATCTCCAAGGAAATAGGGAACAAATTGGTTCATCCCCGCATTGGTAAACAGAAGATTTGGAGATTCGGGGAGTAGAGGAGCTGAATTTACGACCTGATGCTCCTTGGAGGCAAAAAAATCGAGAAAGGATTTACGGATTTCCTGAGCATTCATGAAAAACCTAGCAATTATTTTAAGCGGTCGATGATTGCCTGACCCATTTCTGCGGTGCCAACAGAATCCGCGCCTTGAGCGATATCTCCAGTTCGGAGACCGGAACGGATCGTTTCCTTAACTGCATTTTCAACTGAATTCGCTTCCTTTTCTAATCCGAAGCTGTAACGAAGCATAAGGGCGGCACTCAAAACCTGTGCACATGGGTTAGCCAAGCCTTTGCCTGCAATATCAGGAGCTGTTCCACCAGCTGGTTCATACAGTCCGAAAGGAAGGTTGAGACTGTTTTTCTGTGTTCCAAGAGATGCGGATGCGAGCATGCCGAGGGATCCGCAAATGACTGCCAATTCGTCAGATAAAATGTCTCCGAACATGTTTTCGGTGAGAAGGACATCAAACTGATTTGGGTCGCGTACCAATTGCATAGCCGCATTATCAACATACATGTGAGAAAGCTCAATGTCAGGGTTATGTTTTTGGACACAATTGATCACAGTATCTCGCCAAAGAACAGAAGTCTCGAGAACATTTGCTTTATCGACAGAGCAGATCCGTCCTTCCCGGAGAGTGGCTGCCGTTATTGCAAGTTCGGTTATACGCTCAATTTCACTGGTACGATAAACCATTGTGTCAATTGCCTGCTTCTCTCCATTTTCCAATGTCTTTGTTTCTTTTGGTTGTCCAAAATAGATTCCGCCTGTGAGTTCGCGCACGCAGAGTGTATCAATTCCGTTGGCGACGGTATCAGGTCGTAGAGGAGAGAGGTCGGACAGTTCTGGATACAGGTTGCCTGGGCGAAGGTTTGCGAAAAGTTCAAACGCTTTTCGTATGGGAAGAAGAGCAGCGCGTTCTGGTTGTTCTTTGGGTGGCAGGTTTTCCCATTTAGGACCACCAACTGAACCGAAAAGGATTGCGTCGACTTCGCGGCAGGCTGCAAGAGTAGATTCTGGAAGAGCTTGTCCATGGTTATCTATGCCAATGCCACCCACATCGTGGTTGCTCGTTTCAATGGAGAATCCGTGTAGGGTACCAAGTTTTTTAAGCACTTCAAGAGCGATATCCATGACCTCCGGTCCGATCCCGTCGCCGGGTAGTGTAGTAAATCGTAATGTTTTCATTGAAACGAGCATCCATAAGGTTTAACAGCCATTCTGCAACGTTGAAAACATGGGGTCCCTTACCAAAGCATGATGTAATTGACAAAAACATCTAATTAGGTATGTTAATTCTTTTTAACAGTCTCATCCTCGAAGGAGCGAGCCCTGCTCGCTTTTTTTGTTTATAAATTAACCCACCGAAACACATCAATCATGAGTAGCGAAATCCTCGCAGTTCTTGAATACATGGAAAAAGAGAAGGGCATCAGTCGTGAAGACATGATCGCCACGATTGAAGGCGCCATTAAGACGGCAGCTGAAAGAGGAGTCAATTCTTCGGGAGATGTTCGAGTCGAAATTAGTGCTAAGACAGGTGCGATGAAGGCTTGGACACGACTAGAAGTTGTCGAGTCGGTATCAGATACCTCCTGCGAAATCCATGTGGACAAAGCACGACTATATTCTGAAAATCCGCAGGTTGGAGATTTTGTTGAGCGAGAATTGGATCCGTCCTATTTAGGTAGAATTGCCGCTAAGACTGCAGAGCAAGCTATTAAGCAGAGGCTTCGCCAATTTGAAAAAGAACATATTTACGATGAATTTCGGGATCAAGTAGGGAATTTGGTAACTGGAATTGTTCGGCGTAAGGATCGAGGAGACTTGGTTGTTGAAGTGGGCAAAGCAGAGGCTTTACTTCCATGGCGTGAAAGAGTGCCGGGAGAGGACTGGGTTCCGGGAGAGAGAATTCGTTGTCTTCTTAACAAACTTGAACAACACGGTCGAGGACCTGAGTTAATTCTAAGTCGCTCAAGTTTGAATTTTGTACGCAAACTTTTTGAAATGGAAGTTGCAGAAATTGCAGACGGAACGGTTACCTTAGCTGCTATGGCTAGAGAACCTGGATACCGAACAAAAGTGTGTGTCAAGAGTACTGATCCCAAAGTAGACCCTGTGGGTGCTTGTGTGGGAGCCCGTGGGGCTCGCGTTAAAAGCATTGTTCGGGAGATGAACGGGGAAAAAGTTGATATCGTTCGATGGTTCGAAGATCCAATTGAGCAATTGGCAGAGGCTTTAAAGCCAGCGTCCCCCCAAAATGTTACCTTGGATCGTGAAAAAAGAAGAATGTATTTCGAAGTTGTTGAAGACGATCTCTCGGTGGCTATTGGTAGAAAAGGCATTAATGCTCGTCTTACATCCAGGCTTCTAGGTTGGAAGTTAGACATTGGAAAAGTCGTTGTTAAGCAAGTTGGTTTTGACGAGCGAAAAAGCAAAGCTGCTGAAGCCCTCACTTCTGTTGGAATTGAATTTGAAGTCGCTGATAGGCTTGTTGCTTTTGGGCTTGTGAGTCCTGAAGCATTTGAAGGGGTTACTGCGATTGATCTGGTTGGACTTGGGTTTGAGCAGGATGTTGCCGATTCTATTTTGGCCAAGGTTTCTCCAGAAAGTGGTTCTAGCGAACCACCACCCGAAGAACCCGCTACTGAAGAAAAGGAAGCCTAATTTTTTAATTAATTTATGAGTGTACGTGTCCACGCAATAGCAAAGAAAGTCAATAAATCAAGTAAGGAGCTTATTGAAATTCTTACCGAACGAGGATATGAAATTAAAAGTGCGTCAGCTTCGATTGACAACATAACCGCTCAGTCAATTATTGACGAATTTTCAGTAGCAGAATCTGAGGACCAGTCAAAGGAGGAATCGTCTTCTTCTAGTGAAAATGTTCAACCTGAAACTAAGAAAGAAGCTTCCAAAAAAGCTCCCATTGTTAAAAGCAAAGCTGATCTTGATCAGGAGAAACGAGACAAGGAAGAAGCAGGACTTGTTGAAAAAGCTAAGTTTGAAAAAGCTAAGCCTGTAACCGTTGCACCTGCACCTCCTACTGCTTCCAAAGCTCCTTCCGTTCCGCCTTCACCCTCGACGCGTGCATCTGCACCACCACCTCCTTCTACAGCTGGAAAATCTGCGATTCCATCTCCTCCTGTTAGTTCTGGATCCGAAGTCAAATCTTCGCAGGATCAATCTTCAGAAGACGCTGATGTGGTTGTGGAAGGAAATTTAATTTTAATTAAGCCTCCTATCGTAGTACGGGACTTTGCTACTTTTATTGGACTGAAACCTTTTCAGCTCATATCTGAACTTATGGAAATGGGTATTTTTGCTTCCATGAATCAGACTATTGAGGAAGATGTTGCCAGAAAGATTGCTAAAATAAAAGGTTTTGAGCTCGAAATCAAGCATCGTGGAGAAAAGGCTGAAGCCGTAGAGCCTAAGAAGAAAGTTGTAGTCGATGAAAACGATGTAAAGTTTCTTAAACCTCGACCTCCAGTTGTTTGTATACTTGGTCATGTTGATCATGGAAAAACGACATTGTTGGATACTATTCGAAAAGCTAATGTGGTTGCAGGTGAGGCTGGGGGAATAACTCAGCATGTTGGTGCTTATCAGATTGAGCATAACAATCAGAAAATTACTTTCCTCGACACACCGGGTCACGCAGCTTTTTCCAAAATTCGAGAAAGAGGTGCAAATTTAACTGATGTTTCCGTTTTAGTTGTCGCTGCAGATGATGGTTTTATGCCACAAACTGATGAAGCCCTAAAGTTTGCACAACGGGCTCAGGGTACTTTGCTGGTCGCGATTAATAAAATAGACTCCAAAGGAGCGGATCAAGACAAGGTTAAGACTCAGATGCAAGAACGTTCCATTGCTTCCGAGGATTGGGGAGGGGAAGTGGTTACAGTGCCTACATCCGCTTTAAAGGGTGATGGGGTTGAAGAACTGCTTGATATGATTTTATTGCAAGCTGAATTAATGGAATTAAAAGCAAATCCTGATGCAGTAACTGAAGGGGTTATTGTAGAGGCTCGCCAAGAAGTTGGACGAGGACCTACTGCAACTGTAATTATTCAAAAAGGTACTCTCAAGATAGGAGACGCTATACATTGTGGGTCGGTTTACTGTAAAGTAAAAGCCATGATTGATGATCAAGGTCAACAGGTCAAGTTGGCCCCACCTTCGACTCCAGTTAATATTCTTGGATGGTCAGGTGTACCTGAATCAGGTGCCGTTTTTAGTCGTTCCAAAAATGAGCGCGAAGCCCGTCGGGAGGCAGAAGATTTTGAACAGTTAAACAAAGAAGTAGTAACTGAACCGGTCGAGGGTGAAGAAGAGGAACCTTCGGGGGTAGACGCCTTGTTTGCTGCCATTTCCAGGAGCAAATCCACAACTTATCGTGTTATTTTACGGGCAGATGTTAGAGGTTCTCTCGAAGCGTTACGTGAATCCTTGGAATTGATTACCAGTGATAAGGTAATTTTAGAAGTCCTACAGTCAGATGTTGGTCAAATTACTAAAAATGATATTAAAATGGCCAAAACATCAGGAGCAGATGTGATTGGATTTAATGTAAAAATGGAAAATGGTGTAATGGGTGAAGCAAAACATCAAGATATCAAGGTTTTTCAAAATAGTATCATTTATCAGATTATAGATCTAGTTAAGGATAATATGGCTGAATTGCTTGAACCTGAATTGGTTGAGAAAAAGACAGGTCGTGCAGAAATTCGACAAGTATTTAAGGTGAGCAAAGGAAGAACAGTTGCTGGTTCTATGGTAATGGAAGGATCAATTGTTAGAAATAAGGGTGCTCGACTTGTTCGAAAAGGTAAGGTTCTAGTAGAAGGAAAAATTGAGACTCTTAAGAGATTTAAGGATGATGCGACTGAGGTTAAAGCAGGTTTTGAGTGTGGTATTCGCCTAGATTCTTTTGATGAATACGAGGAGGGCGATGTTATTGAGACTTTTGAAGTCGATAAAATTCGCCCATCTTTGTAAATTAGGATTTTAAATGAGCCTGCGCATAGCACGGGTTAATGAATTAATTAAGCGAGAAATCGGTAATTTCTTAAGACGGAGGTACCGTTCAGAAACCGTATGTTGGACTATAACAGATGTAGATGTTTCAGCAGATTTAAGAAATGGAACCGTTGGGTATTCTGTTATTGGTGACGAAATGAAAGCAAGGGAAGCCCTTCTTTTTTTTCGTAAGCATACAGGCGAAATTCGGAAAGAAGTTAGCAAGCATGTCATTCTAAAATATTCTCCAAAATTAACTTTTGTGCAAGATTTTGGAATTGAACGTGGAAATCGAGTTATGGAAATTCTAGACGAATTGGAGTCACCTGATTTAGAGGCAGAATCCGAAAATGAGTGACCCAATCGGCACACTGTATGTGACAATAGAGTGGCAATGTGTCACACTGCAACCAGATTTTGCTTTACTATAAGAATCTGACTTATCTTAAGTTATTGGTTCGGAGCTACTTGTGTTTTTTTTGTATTTCGGCATGATAGTTGCAATCAGCTTGTCGTGAGTAAAATAATTGGAATTGATTTAGGTACAAGTAATTCTTGTATGGCAGTAATGGAAGCCGGTGAGGCAAAAGTCATCGAAAATGCTGAGGGTGTTCGGACAACACCCTCCATCGTTGCTTTTAGTAAAAACGGTGAAAGGTTAGTTGGTCAGGCTGCTAAAAGGCAAGCTGTTACTAATCCTGAGAATACAATCTTCTCTGCTAAGAGGTTAATTGGTCGTAAATTTTCAGAAATCAAAGATGAAATTGGCACGCTCCCCTATAAAGTAGTTGAAGGCAAAAATGGTGCTGCAGTTATTGAGTGCCAGATTGAAGGAAAGTCCGAAACTTTCATGCCCGAACAAATTGCTTCGATGATACTTGGTAAGCTTAAAGCTGACGCCGAAGCTTACTTGGGCGAACCAGTTACGCAGGCTGTTATTACCGTGCCCGCATATTTTAATGACGATCAAAGACGTGCGACAAAAGACGCTGGGTCTATTGCTGGGTTAGAAGTGATGCGAATCATTAATGAACCAACCGCTGCTTCATTGGCTTATGGCTTAGATAAAAAGGGCGAGGAGACTATTGCCGTTTATGATTTGGGTGGAGGTACTTTTGATATTTCAGTTTTGGAAATTGCGGAAGGAGTTTTTGAGGTTAAAGCTACAAATGGTGACACGCAACTCGGGGGTGACAATTGGGATCAAAAAATTATTGATTGGTTGATTGCTGAATTTAAATCCGAGCAGGGTATTGATTTGTCGGGAGACGCCATGGCTATGCAACGCCTAAAAGAGGAGGCAGAAAAGGCAAAGATGTCTCTTTCATCCTCCCAGTCAACTGACATAAATCTGCCTTTTATTACGGCAGACTCTTCTGGTCCAAAACATTTGAATGTAACCCTCACACGATCAAAACTAGAGCAAATTTGCGATGATCTATATGCTCGTACAAAGGGACCTTTCGAAGCTTGTTTAAAAGACTCTGGGCTAAGTTTGGGTGATGTTAATAATTTGGTTCTAGTTGGTGGAATGACTCGTAGTCCTAAAATTGTTGAGCTAGCGAAGGAACTGGGAGGCAAGGATCCAAACCAAGGAGTTAATCCCGACGAAGTTGTTGCAATTGGTGCCGCAGTTCAAGGTGCCGTTTTGCAGGGTGATGTGAATGATGTTCTCTTGCTCGATGTAACCCCTCTAACTCTTGGAATTGAAACTGCCGGTGGAGTCTGTACCCCAATGATTGACCGAAATACGACGATTCCTACTAAAAAAGCCCAAACTTTTTCAACAGCAGCAGATAATCAGCCTGCGGTAGATATTGTTGTGTTGCAGGGAGAGCGATCCATGTCCCAAGACAACAAAACTCTGGGCACTTTTAAACTTGATGGAATTGCCCCAGCAGCACGTGGAACTCCGCAAATTGAAGTCACTTTTGATATAGATGCGAATGGTATTTTAAATGTAACTGCTAAAGATCAAGGAACCGGGAAGGATCAAAAAATCACAATTTCTGGTTCTTCCAGTATGGATGAGTCCGAAGTGGATCGACTCCGCAAGGAAGCTGAAAAATTTGCGGATCAGGATAAGAATAAAAAAGATCAAGTGCAGGTACGCAATGAATTAGATTCCATGGTTTACCAATGTGAAAAGCAATTGGAAGAATTAGGAGATAAAG
Organism: Opitutales bacterium; assembly: GCA_028101545.1. Taxonomy (GTDB): domain Bacteria; phylum Verrucomicrobiota; class Verrucomicrobiia; order Opitutales; family Seribacteraceae; genus Seribacter. The sequence goes on from JAOHKZ010000018.1 coordinate 23,978, forward strand.
CACCCGAAGATTTGAAAACCAAAATTACTACTTTGTTAACAGACACGAAAAAAGTATTGGAGAATTCCGAATCAAGTTTGGACGATTTGAAAACTGCAAAAGATTCTCTTCAAAAAGGATTTGAAGAACTGGGACAGGAAGTCATGAAGAGTGGCGGCATGCCCGGTGCTGGACCAGCTGAAGGTCCATCAGTTGAACCCGATGAAGGAGGAGAAGACTCGAAGAAGAACGATGATGACATTGTTGATGCTGATTTCGAAGTCGTGGACGACGAAAAAGAAAAAAGTTAATTTCTATTGGATACAAACATTGAGTATTTGAAATTTTGTATTCAAACCCTAAAAATCTAGTATAACCTAACCAAAAACAAAAGGAATATGAGCAAACCAAAAATAACTCCGTTGGGAGATCGCGTCTTGGTCAAGCATGTCGAAGAAGACGAGCAAATCAAAGGCGGCATTATCATCCCAGATTCTGCAAAAGAAAAATCACAAGAAGCTGAAGTAGTGGCTCTTGGTACAGGCAAGAAAGACGACGATGGAAAAAACATCGGATTTCAAGTCAAAAAAGGAGACAAAGTGCTAATCAGTAAATACGGTGGAACTGAGGTCAAGCTTGACGATGTTGAGTACCAACTAGTTCGTGAAGACGATATCCTCGGTATCATTGGATAAGGCTTCTTAGCTAACAATCAAAACAAAACTTAGAAAATAAAATTATGGCTAAGCAAATATTATTCGACGAAGCAGCACGTAAAAGAGCCCTTAAAGGGGTTACTACATTAGCTGATGCAGTAAGCGTAACATTAGGACCAAAGGGTCGTAATGTATTAATCGACAAAAAGTTCGGTTCTCCAACAGTGACCAAGGATGGTGTAACTGTTGCGAAAGAAATTGAATTGAGCGATCCATATGAAAATATGGGTGCACAAATGGTTCGTGAAGTTGCTTCCAAGACTTCTGATCTTGCAGGTGATGGTACTACAACAGCTACTGTTTTAGCAGCTTCAGTCTACAAGGAAGGTCTTAAAAATGTAGCAGCAGGAGCTAACCCGGTATACCTTAAGCGTGGTATTGATAAAGCTGTTGAAGCTGGCGTTGCTAAACTTCTTCGTGACAGTAAGAAAGTTTCCGATCGTGAGGAAGTTCGTCAAGTTGCTACAGTTTCCGCTAACTGGGATGGTGAAATCGGTGAAATTATTGCCGATGCCATGGATAAAGTTGGAAAAGACGGAACTATCACTGTTGAAGAAGCTAAAAGTATCGAAACAACACTTGATGTGGTTGAAGGTATGCAGTTCGATAAGGGTTACTTAAGCCCCTATTTCTGCACTAACAACGACACAATGGAATCCATTCTTGAAGATTGCTACATCTTGATCAACGAGAAGAAAATTACAGCTCTTAATGATTTACTTCCTGTTCTTCAGTTAGTATCCAAGCAGGGTAAACCTCTTCTTATTATTGCTGAAGATGTTGAGGGCGAGGCTCTTGCGGCTTTGGTTGTTAATAAATTGCGCGGTACTTTAAACGCTTGTGCTGTAAAAGCACCAGGTTTTGGTGATCGTCGTAAAGAAATGCTGCGAGACATTGCCATCCTTACAGGTGGACGCTGCATTACTGAGGACTTGGGAATCAAGCTAGAAAATATCGAACTTGCCGATCTTGGACGAGCAAAGCGCATTTCTGTTGATAAAGAAAATACAGTTATTGTAGAAGGTTCAGGTAAAGCTTCTGACATACAGGGTCGCGTAAAGCAGATTCGTCGTCAAATCGAAGAAACTACTTCTGATTACGATCGTGAGAAACTCCAAGAGCGTTTAGCTAAACTTGCTGGTGGAGTTGCGGTTATTAATGTTGGAGCAGTCTCAGAGCCTGAAATGAAAGAAAAGAAGGCTCGTGTTGAAGACGCATTGCATGCAACACGTGCTGCTGTAGAAGAGGGAATTCTTCCCGGTGGAGGTGTTGCTCTTCTTCGTGCCGCTAATGCAGTTGAGAAAGCTGCCACATTGTTGGAAGGTGATGAGGCAATTGGAGCTGCGATTGTACGTCGTGCAATTGAATCTCCTTTACGTAAGCTTTGCGATAATGCCGGAGTCGAAGGATCTTTGGTTGTTCAGCAGGTTCTTAAGTCAAAGGGTGCGATGGGATATAATGTTGCTACAGACAAGCATGAAGACTTGATCAAGGCTGGCGTTGTTGATCCAACAAAGGTAACCCGTACTGCACTTCAAAATGCAGGTTCCGTAGCTGGTCTTCTATTGACCACTGATTGTATGATTACCGACATTCCTGAAGAGGAAAAACCTGCTCCAGGCGGTCATGATCACGATCATGGAATGATGTAAGAATTTTTTCTTATTTCTGTTTTTAAAGAGGCGCCCTTTATTGGGCGCCTCTTTTTATTTTCGTTCTAGAAGAATCATTTTTTGTTCGAAGTTATTTTTTTCATGGACAAAATTAATTCATGAAAAAACTTTTGTTTTGTCTGCTTATTCCATTCTTTGTTTTATTAGTTAACGCCGAGAATTGGCCGCAATTTCGAGGGCCAACAGGGCAGGGGCACTCAAATCTCATCGATTTACCAATAACTTGGAGTCGAACTACTGGTGTAACTTGGCAAATAAGTTTAGAGGGGGAAGCTTGGTCCTCTCCCATATGTGTAAATAATCAAATCTTTTTGACTAATGCCTTGTTAGAACAGGGGCTTTTGCGGTTAAAGGTTGTTTCAATAGATTTTGAGAGTGGTGAAATTTTATGGAGTAAGACTTTATTCGAATATGAAAATCAGCCTCGAATTCACAAAAAAAATAGTTATGCCAGCCCCACTCCTTTTTATGACGATGGTCGGATCTTTGTTCATTTTGGGAATTTAGGGACGGGGTGTATTGGAGTAGATGGAAAAGTAATTTGGAAAAAAAAACTTGATTATTCGCCTGTCCATGGGAGTGGGGCTTCACCAGTTATTTATAATGAATTATTGTTAATTAGTGCGGATGGTGCAAAAGACCCATGTTTATACGCCTTAGCAAAAAAAACAGGCGAAATTAAATGGAAGGCCAAAAGAGAAAGTAAGGCAAAAAAGAAATTCTCTTTCTGTACTCCACTCGTAATTGAAGAGGGTGAAATAGTTCAAATCATTAGTCCCGCGAGTGATTATGTTTTTGCTTATGATTTAAATGGAAATCAATTATGGAAATTTAATTACCCCAATGGATATTCGGTTGTTCCAAGGCCAGCTTATTATTCAGGAATGATCTATGTGAGTAGTGGCTATGATAGCCCTACTTTTTATGCTATAAAAACTGGGGGACGTGGAGACATCACCACAAGTCACCTTGTGTGGAAAACCCGAAAGGGTGCTCCACGGAATTCATCTGTAGTGGTTACCGATGGACTTGTGTTTATGGCAGCAGATAATGGAGTCGTCTCCTGCCTTGATGCGAACACGGGAAAGACCAATTGGATGGAAAGGGTAGCTAGTACTTGTTCACCGTCGATGCTTCATGCGGCTGGTAAGATATTTCTTTCTGATGAAACTGGAAAAACTTTTATCTTCGAAGCTCAGTCAAAATACCATTTATTGGCCACAAATGATTTAGAAGAGAAGATGTTAGCCTCACCAATCCCATATCAAAAATCGATAATTATCAGAACAGAAAAGAATTTGTGGAGAATCGATCCCTAGCATTAAAATTAAGCAGAAATTCGTTTTTCAGAGGCAAAGCGTGCGGATTGTTCTTCGGCATGATACGATGAACGAACTAATGGGCCTGATTCCACGACTTGAATGCCTAATTCCAATGCTTCGGTCTTCCAATTGGCAAATTCTTCCGGAGTGGCCCATCTATCGATAGGAGCATATTCTGGGCTTGGCTGGAGGTATTGGCCCAATGTGAGTACATTGAGTTTTATATCAGCAAGATCTTTTAAAGCTTTTCTGATTTCATCCTCTTTCTCACCTAAACCAAGCATAATTCCTGATTTGATGGGAAATCCGGCTTTTTGGGCATGAGATAGAACATCAAGGCTTCTTTTATAGTTGGCTGTTTTTCGGATTGGACGTTGTAGTCTTTCGACGGTTTCTAAGTTATGGTTGAAAATATTGGGTTTTGCGTCCAGCACGATGTCCAGGTTTTCAAACTCTCCTTTAAAATCAGGAACCAAAACCTCAATAGCTGTATTCGGGTTTTTATGGCGAACAGCTCGAATGGTTGCGGCCCAGACTTTAGCACCGCCATCTGGTAAATCATCTCGTGCTACAGAAGTGAGTACGCAATGTTTTAAGCCCATTTTGGCAACTGCATCGGCAACCCGAGGTGGTTCTGCAAGGTCGAGTTCTGTGGGTTTTCCAGTTTGAACTGCACAAAAAGTACATGCCCGGGTACAAACATTTCCTAAAATCATTAGGGTCGCAGTCCCCCTTGACCAACACTCCCCCATATTCGGGCATTGAGCACTTTGGCAAACCGTATGAAGTTGGTTTTCGTCAACAATATCACGAACATGTCCATATTCAGGCCCAGAGGGTAGTTTTGCTCGTAGCCAGGTAGGTTTTTTTTCTTTCACGTTATCTTCAAAAATCCTTTATTAACCGGTATGGTCGAATTGATTCGGTGATATTTTTGAGGGTCCTTGGTTTCCCACAGTTCGCAGGTAGTCACCGGAGGAATCTTTTTCGTATTGGGTAAAGCCTTTTTTCTTTAGGTTGTCTGGACTCAAGGAATTAATTTCATTTCGGCTTGTATGTTTTAATGAAAGAGATGGGCTCGAAAGTACACGCTTTACCGGTTCTCGGGTAATCGGGTGTTTAGTTAGCGGGGGGGCGTCTACTTTTTGCTCAACCTCAAACAATTCCACGCTTTGGTTACCTTTTATTACATGGTATTGATAGATTGGCATAATTTATCTAGGCCGACTTTTTTTTGCGCGGTGGGAATTCGAAGCCAATTCCTCCATTGTCCTTAAGAATCAAATTGGCATCGAATGGCCGTTTGGTTCTTCTTGAAACAAAACCCTTAATCAGTCCTGTTTTCTTTTCGTTTACGAGTTTTAAAAATTCTTCAAGCGGAATTTCTTTGTCGAGTAATTTTCGAGTTATTCTAAAAGAACAAGATCCTTCTTCAGAAACTTTCTTATGGCTGGTGCAAATAAAAGCAGTTTCCGTTTGTTTCACTTCATTTTCACAAACAGGACATTTTGCAACAACGGGTGCATCTTTAATACTCTCTCTTTCCTCTGCTTCCTGTTCTTCGTTATTTGGAAAAACGAAGTTTACTTTATATTCGTCGTCCAATTGTAGAATTGCGGAGAAGGGCCGACCGGCTTTAGACATGAAATTGTCGAGTGGACCGATCTTTTTTTCTCGGAGAAGTTGATCGACTTCTTCAATGGGAAGTCTGCGACCTGCGATACTTTTTGGGATTTTAAAATCTCCTTCTAAATTTTGATAGAAACCCAAACCTTCAAAAAGAGCCTCGTCGGTAACAGGAGATCGCAGAGGAGTTTCTTTTAAGTTTTCAGCAGTCTCAGTAAAACCAGTGGTCTTGGAAACGAACTCTTCTGTCAATTGACCAATCTCTTTCATGAATTGATCCCGAGTCATATTACCTTCTTCGATTAACTGTAATTTATGCTCCCACTCACCGGTCATACTCGGACTTGTTAAAATATCTGTGCCGGCTGCTTCAAGAAAATGGAACAAGTCCTCAGCTTTAAGGTTGGGATGAATTTGGGTGCCCTCCCTACGCATGTATTTTTCCTTGATTAAATGATCGATCGTAGAGGCCCGAGTTGCTGGTGTGCCTAAGCCTTTTTCCTTTAAAGCTTCGGCAATGTCTTCATCATCCACATGTTTTCCGGCACCTTCCATAGCAGAAAGAAGAGTTGCTTCTGAGTAGCGAGCTGGTGGCTTTGTTTGCTCGCTTTCTAAATCCGCTTTAACAAATTCAGCCATATTCGTGTCATCTGAAGTCAGTGCAGGTAGTGCATCTTCAGGTTGGTTGTCTTTTCCGTAAATTGCTAACCATGATGGTTCCACTAACACCCTTCCCTCCGTTTTAAAATTATGTTCGCCGAGGGAACTTATTCGTGTGGTCACATCCCACTGCGCTGGAGGATAAAAAACGGAAATAAAACGCTTTGTAATGAGATTATAGATTTTCCACTCGTTGGCATCCAATTTAGACGGGGAGCTTGTGGTTGGGATAATTGCGAAGTGATCGCTAATTTGTTTGTTATTGAAAATCTTCTTATTTTTCTCGTCTACCCAATTTGATTGAAGTGCTTTTTGTGCATGTGGAGCCAATTCACCTTGAATTGAACCTAGTAAATCTTTGCAAGTGGGACCGTAGTCTTCCGGTAAAGCTTTTGAATCCGTTCTAGGATAGGTAATAACCTTGTGTCTTTCGTACAGGGACTGAGCAATCTGTAAAGTACGACTTGCTGGATAATGATGTAACCGATTTGCTTCACGCTGAAGGGTAGTAAGATCGTATAGCCGACCGGGGCTTTGCGGAGAACGTTTTTTAGTTTCAGTAATTTGTGCTTTTTGTGCTAATTGAATTTCAGTAAAGATTTTTTCGGCAGTTTCTTTATCCCAAATTCTATCAATTCGATCATGTTTATCTTCATCAGTTTTTTTGAAGTTTTGTTTTTGGTAAAGTCCCTGATAATCGCCCTCGGTTAATTTAAAAGTCGTGTTGATACGGAAAAAATCTCGAGGAATAAAAGAATTAATTTCCTGTTCCCTCTTAATCACCAAAGAAAGGGTGGGGGTTTGTACCCGACCAACAGTCGAAACCTGTCGGCTCATGCTTCTCGATCTTTTCAAGGTTACAGCACGAGTTCCATTAATACCAATAAGCCAATCAGATTCAGATCGGCACCGGGCCGCATCCTGAAGTGGTTTTAATTCCACTCCTTCACGCATGTTTGAAAATGCATCCTTAATTGCCTGGTCTGTCATGGATAGCATCCATAATCTCTTGATTGGTAACTTGGTTTTGGCCAATTCGTAAATGTAAGTAAATATAAGCTCACCTTCCCGACCGGCATCACAAGCATTTATTACTTCGCCGACATCTTTTCTTTTAAGTTGTTTTTTGAGTTGTTGAAATTTCTTTTTGGTATTGGCAATTGGCTTAAGCTGAAACTCGGGTGGTATGATTGGAAGGTTAGTCAATTTCCACGCCTTTAGCTTTTTATCAAAGTCGTCAGGCATAAACAACTCAACCAAGTGACCCACTGCACAATCGATGACCCATTCATCGTTTTCGTAATAGTCCTCTTTTTTCGGAACTCGTCCGAGGACTCGGGCCAAATCTTTTGCAACACTTGGTTTTTCAGCAATGACTAATTTTTTCACTTAGTAGGAATATGGATGAGTTTAGGCGGGCAAAAACGAAGATATAACTTCGTCCATGTTGGAAATTAAGTGATTGATGGAGTCGACTGTTTCATCTCCCATATTCGAAATTCGAAAAGTTTTTCCTTTGATTTTCCCATATCCACCATCAATTGAAATTTTCTTTTCTTCACGAAGAGTTTTAACAAACCCCGCCACATCAATATCTAAGTTATTTCGAACGCAGGTTAAAGACTTTGAGGAAAATTCTTGTTTTGGGAGAAGTTCAAAACCCTTACTTGCAACCCATTTATGCACAATCTGATTGAGTTCTGTGTGTCGATTGTGTCGATTTTCAATTCCTTCTTTAATAATCTTTTGTAAAGTATAATTTAAGGCATGGATAAGTGGAATGACCGGAGTACTGGGTGTCATGCCTTTTGCGTGATTTGAACGGAATTCCAGAAAATCAAAATAGTAGCCTCGGTCCTCCACTTGTTCGGCTCGTTGAAAAGCTCGTTCGGAAACTGAAAAAAGAGCAAGACCAGGAGGCATCGCCAATGCTTTTTGTGAACCAGTTAAAATAACATCAATACCCCATTCATCTTTGGGAATGGGTACGACGGAAAAAGAACTTACAGTATCTATAACAGAAATCACATCGGGAAATTCCTGTAAAACCTCCATGATTTCCTTTAGCGGATTCATCATTCCGCATGAGGTTTCATTATGTACTAAAGTTACCACATCATATTCACCTGTTGATAAACGGGATTTTAGTTCTTCAGGATCAATATGATGACCCCATTCCACCTGCAGTGGGTCGGTATCTTTTCCTGCTCGCTTTGCAACATCAAGCCATTTGTCTGAAAAAGCTCCGCACATGCAGCACAAGACTTTTTTTTGACAAAGGTTCCTTAATGCTCCCTCCATTACACCCCACGCACTAGAGGTGGATAGAAAAACAGGATCTTTTGTTTCAAATAATTTTTGCAAATTGGGTTGGCAGGATTGGTACAATTCAACAAAGTCGGTGCTTCTGTGTCCCATTACTGGGGTGGACATGGCTTTGTAAGTTTCCGCAGAAACATTAACGGGCCCCGGAATATGTAATTTGTAATCAATCATATTAAGATTCAATTTGGTTAGTGATCATTTTAAAACTTGTATTATTCCCTTCTATAATAACCAGTCGCGGTTCCCAAGCCGCAGCTTCTTCAGGATCAAGCTGAATGAATGTGAGGATAACCAAAAGGTCGCCAGGCTTTCCTTTGTGTGCCGCTGCTCCATTGAGTGCGATTTCACCGGAACCTGCGGGAGCGGGAATGCAATAAGTTTCAAATCTTTCGCCATTGGTGATGTTACCTACGAGGATTTTTTCATGATTAAGGAAACCGGCTGCTTCCATTAAGTTACGATCAATAGAGAGGCTCCCTGAATAATCAGGAGACACGGATGTGACCACAGCACGGTGAAGTTTCGATTTTAAAAGAGTGACCTGCATAAAAAGGAAGTGAAAAGAGAACTTACTATCAAATCTTATTCGAGCTTAAAGTCAATCGATGAAGGATTAATCATAAAGGAAATCCGATTGTCAGTTCGAATAAATTCTATACAAAAGTATATTTTATGGCAGAAAACAATGGGGAATGGCTGAAGGAAAAATGGTCAGATTTCGAAGGATTCGTAGAAGGGGTTATTTATGACCGTGATCTTTCTGTGTCTGCAAGGCTTTTTGGGCTTTTTCTAAGACCCTTTTCTTTTTTGTTTTCGGGAATCGTTCGTCTTCGTTTATTTTGTTACACTCGTCGTTTTATTTTAAAAGATAAACCGATCGATTGCTTTGTTATTGTAGTAGGCAATTTAACAGTTGGGGGAACGGGAAAGACTCCTGTTGTTGAAAGATTCACACGCGAGCTTATGGCAAAAGGCAGGCGAGTCGCTATTTTAAGCCGGGGTTACAAGAGTAAAGAGGATAAGCCAAAGCGAAAATGGTACCAATTTTTTTCAAAATATGACTTTCAGCTTCCTAAAATTGTGAGCGATGGCAAAGAGGTTCTCTTGGATTCTGAAGAGGCCGGTGATGAGCCTTACATGTTGGCAAAAAACTTAAAGGGTGCGGTTGTACTTGCTGATAAGGACCGAGTAAAGGCAGGTTTGTTTGCGATAGATAGATTTAAAGTCAATACCCTTATCTTGGATGACGGTTTTCAATATTTACGAATTAAGGGTCGGCTAAATTTATTGCTTGTTGACCAAACCAATCCTTTTGGAAATCAATGTCTGCTTCCCCGAGGTATCCTTAGGGAACCCGTTCGTCATCTTTCCCGTGCATCCTATGTTTTTTTGACTAAATCTGAGGTCGACCCTGGTTTGGATTTACTTCAAACAATCCGGAAATATAACCCAAATGCTGAGATTATTCGCTGTATCCATAAAGCAAGGTATTTTCAGGAGGTAAATACAGAAAATACGAAGCCCTTAAGTTTTTTATACGAGTTATATGTGGGAGTTTTTTGTGGAATTGCTTCTCCACGGGGCTTTGAAGATATTATTCAAAGAATGTCTGGGGAAATGAGGTTTAAGCAACGCTTTCTTGACCACCATCGATATACCCATGAAGAATTGGATCGTTTGTTTTTACAGGCTAAAAATGCTGGGGCTGATGTCGTAATTACCACCGAAAAAGACGCAGTTCGTATTCCTTCCACTTACAAACCAATCCTTCCATTTTATTATGTGAGAATGGATATCGAAATTGTTGAGGGATTCGACGATTTTGAGGATGCAGTGGCAGATATATGTTTTCCAAATCGTAAGAATAAGAAATATCAACCCCTCACGATTGAAAAAACATCTTAAATTTCAATTTTTATTCTGCTTCAGGATATTCTAAGACTGTATTGACAAGGGAATTCATGCATTCAATTTTTGCTTGTGGTCGAATACCATGACCTAGATTGAGAATGTGTCCCTTATCTCCCTTCATTCTATCCAATAAAACCTGCGTTGTCTTTTGGACCATTATCTGATCTGTTTCCATGAGTGCCGGATCTAGGTTTCCTTGCAGAGTAAAATGAGAGGGAAGGGTGTCTCGGGCAAATTTTAAATCGGTTTCGTTATCAATACTAATACCTGACACTTTACAATTTGAGAGCAAATTAAGGCGATGACTGGGAGTTTTGGCATAAAGAATAACCGGAACAATCGATGATACTTCTTTGGCGATTTGATCAATCCATTTGAGCGACCATTCTTGCAAGTGAGAGTCCGGGCATAGTGCATTCCAGCTATCAAATATTTGCAAGGCATCTATCCCTGATCTAGCCTGTGCTTGAACATAACCTATAAGGACCTTTGTTAATTTTTCCATTAATTTGGCAAAGGATTTGGGCGAGGTTTGTGCCCACTTTACGGTTTTAGGAAAATTGGGAGAGGAACCTCCATCAATCATATAGCATGCGAGAGTCCAAGGGGAGCCACAAAAACCCAACATGGCTTTAGTTTCGCCTAATTCTTTTCTCAGTAAAATTAGGGCGTCTGTAACATAAGAAAGTTTTTCGACAGCTTCTGAAGAATTTAATTTCTTTAAGCAATTTTCGGAATTCAGGCTGAAATCCATTCCAATTCCTCCTTTTTCGCGAAAGTGGTATGGTTGACCCATAGCTTCTGGTACTACTAAAATATCGCTGAAAACAATAGCGGCATCGAGGGCAAATCTTCTTAAAGGTTGGAGGGATACTTCCACTGCAAGCTCAGGAGATTTTACCATTTCCACAAAGCTGTATTTTTTTCTTAATGCTCTGTATTCAGGTAAATAACGACCAGCCTGCCTCATTACCCAAACGGGAGGTCGTCCAACATTTTGGTTACTCAATGCAAGTTTGATTTTTTCCCTGGAATTCATTCAAGTTCTAACCAATCCTTGGGTTGGAGATAGTTTTTATAGAGATTTTCTTCTGGTGACCCTGGTTCAGGTTCCCATCCATAGGTCCAGGATACTTCCGGTGGCATAGACATTAAAATCGATTCGGTTCTCCCTTTTGATTGAAGTCCAAAATGGGTACCGCGATCATAAACCAAATTAAATTCGACATATCTACCTCTTCTGTATTTTTGGAATTCTTTTTCTTTTTGAGAAAAGGAAATTGATTTTCTTTTCTCAAAAATAGAAAAATAAGCATCTTGAAAAGTTTCTCCGACTTTTTTCATAAACGATAAACTTTGATCGAAACCTCCTTCGCAAAAATCGTCAAAGAAAATACCTCCTACTCCTCTCGATTCATTACGATGAGGTAAGTGAAAGTATTCATCGCACCAATTTTTAAGCTTTGGATATAAGCTATTTCCAAAAGGTGTACATGCATTACGGGCGTACTTATGCCATTCAATTACATCTTCTTCAAATGGATAATAGGGTGTTAAGTCAAATCCGCCGCCAAACCACCAATTAAGGGGCTCATTTTCTTTTCTTGCTTCGAAATATCGAACATTAGCATGTGTCGTCGGAATGAATGGATTGTCTGGGTGAAAAACAACTGATACGCCCATTCCACGAAAAGATGCACCTTCCAGTTCAGGTCGATTTTGAGTGGCGGTTTTGGGAAGTTTTTCCCCTGATACATCTGAGAAATTGACTCCTCCTTTTTCTATAAAATCCCCTTTTTTAAATGCAAAAGTTTTGCCACCACCTCCCTCTTTTCTTTTCCATTGATCCTTTTGGCATTGAATTTTTGGGTCTATTTCAAACAGTTTAGTATGAAGGCTTTTTTGCAAAGCCAAGAGACACTCTTTTACCTGTTCTGCTTGTTCATCATGCACAACTGGAACAAAAGATTTAGATTGAGATAGGTAATGAAAGGAGTTGAGGAAAAGGTCTATTCTTCGTCCTCGTCCTCGGGGTCTTTTTCTAAATGTTCTTTCGCACTATCAATATCTTCGCAAATTCCCCATTCTTCACACCCGTCTAAATTATTCCACATGTCAGCTTCCTCACCAGTTGCAATAATTGCACCTCTCATTGGAAGTTTCATATCCTCGATTTTCTCGGCAAATTCTCCAACCACTTCAATTGCTTCTTCTCCGACTTCCTCAAGTTCAGATACATCTATAATCAATTTTAAAATACCTTCATTAATAGTGTTACGGATACGCTTATCCATATTTTCTTTTATATCATTTATTACAAACGGAGATAACTCCGGTGGTAATTTGAAAAAAAGGAAGTCTTCTATAAATTTAAAGTATCTAGCAGACGAATCCAAATTCATTACTTTAAACATAATTGCATCTGTTTTATTTGGATTGAAAGGCTTTGTGATACAATCCGCAAAGCCTGAATTGAGAGCCTTCTTTTGGGCTGATTCATCACCCTGAACAATCATGCCAATTACTGGCGTGTTAAGTACATTGTGATTTGTTTTTAATTTTCTGCGTAAATCAACAGCGGAATCATCAACTAGTGCCATACTAATAAGAATTGCAGAAAAAGATGAGCTTTCGCAAATTTTTAGGGCACCGGCTTCATCGGGAGTGCTTTGTACAATCCAGTCATTTTTTGCAAAGATATCCGTTAACTGCTTGATAATGTTGGGTTTATCATCAACAACAAGTATTTTGACGCTTGATTCAGTGCTTGCAGGTGAATGAGTTTCATTTGCGGACATTTCCTTAGTCGCAAGAATATTCATGCGATATAATCTACGACCCAAAGTACGAATTAGCTTAACTGAAACTTTTGGATTTTTGGTGACAATATCCTCAATGCTTTCTTCGACATGCCTCACTTTAGCGGCTGTTTTTGCCTTTATAACCGCATCTCTTTTTAAACCTAGGATTTCACTAAGTTCACCAAATATTGACCCCGGTTGATCTATATCGCTAAGGGTTTTACCTTCACGAACCACTTCGAGTACACCAGACTCAAGGATACAAAATCCCTTGCCCAATTCACCATCGTTTAACACGGTATCACCTTCAGCATATTCTTGTAATCTAATCATGGGGAAAAGCTATATAATCAACTAAAATTTTAAAGTTATCAAATAAATTCGTTCATCAAATATTTATGAGTAAAAAGTCATTTTTCAGTAATTCTAATTTTACTAATACTGATTTTTAAATTCCCAATGAGCTCAGCAATCCCAAAACCAAGTTCTGTAAGGCTTTCCTGGTTTAGCGATGTAACGGAAAGAGTTATCCGGTCAGCATATGTTCCTAACTTTCCCAAAGCTGAGTCTAAACGCATCCATTTACCTCTTAAATGAAATTCCGTCCACATATGAAAGCCCATAACATTTTTTTCCCCTTTGAAATTTTTAAGGTAGGCAATGCCAGATGCTACTCTAGTTGGTATTCCCATTGCTCTGCCCAATGCTGCAAGAAAGACAGCATGTTCTGTGCAATCACCTGCTCTTTTTTTTGCCGTTTCTGTTGCGGATGCAAACCCTGTCTTAAGGTTTTTATGTATCAAGTATTCTTGAACGAAAAAGAAAAGTTTTTCCGATAGCTCGATTATATTTTTAGAACCAACTCCAGCATTTTGGGCAAGTCGGCGGATTAGTGGATTATCTGAATCAATCATTATGTTTGCGGTTTTGAATTCTTGAGCGATTCTAATTTGTTTTTCTCTCCTTATCGAATTTCCTCCCCACTTTTCGGCTTTGATTTCAATAATTAAATTTTTCTCATCCAATTTTGTTATCTTTTGGAGTTCACTTTGGTATAATGGGATACTTAATTTTCCATTATTTAATTGTATTTTGAATTGAACAGATCGGGCATTTGTCGGAATTTCTTTTTCTAGGTAAATAAGTGTGTTAAGCAGGAATTCCTTTGCATCCGCTCTTTCCTTTGCCTCGCTTTCAGTACTTTGTTTAATTTCTACAGGAAGTCCGCCTAGTTGCATATTTGTTTTTACTGCAAACCCCCAAGTATCAAGCCAATTTTGTGTTTTAATTTCACCAACGCTCGTGAACATGGAAATTTCAGTTTTGTAAACTCTCTGATGTTGTCCTGAAATTAGAATTTCAGTTTCTCCCATTGTTTTAATCTTTGCTTTGGTTGGCGAAGCCATTCCAAAGTCAGCCGAATATACCTTGGTTTCAAATTCTCGCCCTTTTTCCTTAAAATTATTTTCCCTCAATACTTTCATTAACCCCCAAGTCATTTTTCCTTCCGGATCGAGTGAATGGCGTATTTCGTTCTCCCGAAAAAATTGTTTTTCTTTAATCACAATTTCATTTCCTTTTACCCACCCGTTTTTTATTACAGGCACCCCCGCCATTTCCATTTCTCCAGAAAAGCTGATTATTTCTCCGGAGAGTAATTCTTTAGTACTTTCCATAGATTTGATTTCTATTAAAACGCCTGCTCGCATAACTGACATCACAAAAGTGCTCTCAGATACGACTTCACCCTTTTTCAACTTCATAGTTGAATGGGAGTATCCCACCTTGGAACCACCGAGAAAAACTTCATACCACCTATCAAGTTCTTTAAATGAATTGTTGTTTTCGTTTTCCTTTGCGGGAAGTCCTTGCAGAGTAAATGAATGACTAACGAATAGAAAAAACAACAAAAAGCATAACCGATATTTATGATTTTTGAAATATGTTAAATGTTTAAATAAATACATCATATTTGATATGTTGGACAACTTGTCGGTCTTTCTTTTAAGTGTCGAGGTAACATTCTTATAACTATGGAACAAAATTTTGATTTTATCGTACTTGGTGGTGGAAGTGCTGGTTATGCAGCTGCCCGAACAATTCATGAACATGGTGGTTCTGTAGCTTTGGTTGACGGGGCTGAAGAGTTGGGTGGTTTATGCATTCTTAGAGGCTGTATGCCTTCTAAAACCCTTATTTACTCAGCAGAAATGTTACATCTTGCTCAAAAAGGGAATATCTTTGGATTTGTTGGAGAAAAGCCGCAGGCAAACATTAAGGCGATGCATGCCCGTAAAAAGGAAGTGATTGCGGAGTTTGCAGATTACCGGAAAGAACAACTTGAGGATGGTCGGTTTTCTCTTTTTCGTTCTTACGGTCAATTTGTTGATGCTCAGAGCGTTCAATTGAGTGACGGAACAATCCTTCGTTCGTCCAAGATTTTAATATCAACTGGATCCAAGGTTAAAGTCCCGAACTTACCTGGGTTGTCGGGAGTTAATTATAAAACAAGCGATGATGTACTTGACTTGGAAGCAGTACCATCTGAATGCGTTGTTTTAGGAGGAGGAGTTGTGGCCTGTGAGCTAGCTCAGTTTCTTTCTCGTGTAGGATCTCGGGTAACCCTTTTACAGAGAAGTCCGCATTTGCTTAAGGAATTTCCCCGTGAAGCTTCTCGAACCTTGGAAAATGCTTTTGAATTGGAGGGGCTTGAGTTGCAACTCGGGGTTACATTTAAGGGCTTTTCTCAAATCGGCAAAGAATGTATAGAGGTCACTTATGAGCATCAAGGACAGGAGAAAAGGATCCAAACATCCTTTTTATTTTTGGCTCTTGGGCGAGAACCAGCAACATGTTCTTTGAAATTGGATCATGCGGGGGTTAATCTTTCACCCACAGGGCATGTTATAACTAACTCCTTTCAGCAAACATCCTGTCCAGATATTTATGCAGCTGGTGATTGCGCGGGTCCTCATGAAATTGTTCATATCGCTATTAAGCAGGGCGAAACAGCTGCATTGCATGCAATGCAGAAAAAAGTAAGGCCGATGCAATATGATTACCTGTTGTCGGTTGTTTTTACTGATCCGCAACTTGCTGTTGTTGGATTGAATCCGTCGGAATTAAATAATAGGAAGATCGATTTTCTATCGGCATCTTTTCCTTTTGACGATCATGGGAAGTCCATTCTTATGGATGCAAAACACGGGTATGTTGCGGTTCATGCTGACAAGAAAACGGGGGTAGTTTTGGGAGCCGAATGCGTGAGCAAGGATGCAGGCGAATTAATACATTCCCTGTCCGTTGCCGTGAGCTTGAAGGCAACGGTACATGATTTATTAAATGCGGATTGGTATCACCCTACCTTGTCAGAAATTTGGACTTACCCACTGGAAGATCTTGCCGAGGAAATTATCCTTCCAGATCAGAAAAAATAATAAAGCATAAAAACTGCACAACCGGCTAGGCCGCCTGCCCACAATCGATCTTCTCTAAAAACGGAAATCGATTCTTCTGCAGCTTTCACTCGAGCTGAAAGAAAAAAGCATAGAAATGTCCATGTAGAACCAATACACGCAGCATGTACCGGCTTAATCGTTTCAAGTACGACCAAGCTTGCAAGCGTTGCGAATATAAGAAGAGTAATAGCTAAAGTTTTTCCCAAAACCACGAATTGTTTTGAGGTAAATATTCCAAGTCCTATCCATGTAAGTTTTCCTTTTTCAGGATCTGCCTGCGTCTTTTTACTAACAATGATGTGAACAAGTAGGCTTAGGATTGCTGAGAGAAAAGCTCCATGCATGAAATTAAGTTTAGTTCCGAAAAGATTAATGAGAGTTTCATTACCCTGTGCGATCAAGGCGTAGAGTGGAGGGATGCCGTAGCTGAAAATAACTCCGGCTATAATAGCAGAAACTCCACCGGCCGCAGTCGCACCTTTCCAAAACATACCAACAATGAAGGCAATAACCACGCCAGCAATTAGGTTGCTCTGATGCTTTGCAACATGAAGAAAGAAACTATCCTGAGAATTTGGATCCATTGTGAAAATGGTAAGAATTCCGGCAAATATTATAAAAGCAACAATCCAGGTTCGGCCTATGGAAATTAATTTCCGATCATCTGCCTGGGGGTTGATGAATTTCTTGTATAAGTCGAAAGTCATGATGGTAGCGGCTGAATTCATCATTGAATCTAAGCTCGAAAGAATGGCTCCAATCATTCCGGCGGCAATCAAGCCTACCAATCCATAACCCAAAGGCGAAATTAATTCAGTGAGCAATTTAATAAAAACAGCATCCTGAGCCACCTCAAGGTTGCGATCCTTGAAAAGATAATACGCGGCAATGCCTGTTCCAATTGAAAAGAATGGAATAAGTAATTTAAAAAAACCAGCTGCTAATATACCGATTCTGGCTTCTTTGTCCGTTCGTGCGGAGAGAGCTCTTTGCACTATAAACTGATTCGTTCCCCAATAGTAAAAATGCAAAACCATGAGCCCGGTTAAAACACCTGTCCATGGAAGCGATGGATGATTTGAAGCATTGTACAAGTGGAGTCTTTCAACACCTTCAGTACCTAAATCTCTGGCAACGAGGTTAGCCCAACCTCCAATTTCAGGTTGAGAAAAAGTTACATAGGCAACCAATAAACCTGCCAGAAGTAGAAGTACAGATTGAATGACATCTGTAACAATTACCGCCTTTAATCCTCCAAAAATAACATATGCTCCAGTAACTAAAGCCATAATTAAAATACCCAGCTTGTAATAAATAGGTTCGACATCTCCAGGAGATAATTCCGGGTTATTCATATTACCGCCAACAAAGGATACTGGTACAGGCACAGTGGGATTTAAACCATTTATTTCTTCATTTAAATTAACTCCTATAATTTTACCATTTTCAAGTAGGGAGGTAATATTGTCCTTAATTTCTCCGCCAATTTTGACTCTTGGTGCTGAGCCATATTTTTCTCCACCAAAATTAATTTTAATCTCAGTTAATATGCCATTTTTATCAACCACAGTCTCGGCCACTGCTTTTCTTCCCGTATCCCCCTGCAAGAGAAGGTTAATGGAGCGTGAACCGATGTAAAATCCTGGAACCATTTGAATGACAACCATGATGACAACCATGATCAATGCATAACTTACCCTGCTTTTATCATCATATCTTTTGCTCAGGTAATCACTAAGAGTGTATACATTAAGTTTTCTGTAGACGGGTAAGAAGAAATAACAAAGCATGAGCAAACCTGCAATTGCAGTTATTTCAAAATGGCTTTGTGCGAAACCCACCGCGAAGCCAACCCCCATCATTCCCACGATATGATTAGCTGAAACATTGGATCCAAAAATTGATCCTGCCACTCCCCACCATCTGGTGCTTTTGCCAGCCAGAAAATAATCCTCGGAGCTTTCTTCTTTCCTGCCAGACCATAATCCAAATGCCATCACGGCAAACAGGGAGCCAAAAAAAATGATGAGGTCTTGTGTTGAAAGTAGGCTATTCATGAAATCATCTTACCTAAAAATCGGTGACGCATGGAAGCCAAAACTTAACAAGGCTTTAAGAATCGTAAAACCTGTAGTGAGTCCATTTTGTACCGTAGCGATTTCTTGGATACAGGTTTTTTTAATTTAAAACAGTATTTAATAAATAAATTATGAATAATTTTTTAAGTTCATTTTTAAAGCCTAGCTTTATTGTTCGTTAGAGTTGTCTTTATCACCTTATCATTAAATTCTCCTTTTTGTAGAAAAAAAGATTATTCGATCGTTCAAACTCGTTTCTTTCTTCTAGTAATTAATCGATATTTTAAGCATCATAAAAAGATGAAATTCATTTTTACGTTAGTTTTATGCTTTTTGTTTTGTGGGGGATGCGGGGGACCGGATGATACACTATCGCAAAATTCTGATTCAAATATTAGTTTTCGAGATGAAAATAGTTCTCCCATGAGCGACTTATTAAGCGAGAACAATATTAGCGTAGGTTCTACAATTAAACTTGATGAATCTCCACAATCAAGTGAAGCGAAAGCCGCGACCATAATTTCCTCTCCGGGTAGTCTAGCTGATAAGCTTCAGGATATTCTGTTGAAAGCAAATTCTGATTATCGAGGGCAGGGCAAACTACACGAAGAGAATGGGCAGATCATTGCGGCTGAGTTTCCTAATTGTGGATTGAGGGACCTATCTCCTCTCCGCGGGCTTCGATTGCAAGCCCTTGACTTGAGCGGTAATCCAGTCAAAGAAATCCGACATCTGCGTGGAATGCCTTTAACTCGGCTTTTTTTAGAATACACATTAGTGGAAAATCTTCAGGACTTGAGAGACGCAAAACTTATCGAATTACGTCTGAATGGAAGTCCGGTTCGTTCCTTAGCGGGTTTGGAAGGTCAACCCTTGGAAAATTTATATGCAGTTGGAACCCAAATTAATAACATATCCGCTTTGGCAAAAAGTAACTTACGGCAACTATGGTTGACGGAGTCTCCCGTTTCTGACCTCTCTCATTTAGAGGGGTTACCCTTGGTCAGTTTAACAGCTCATCGAACATTAGTTGAGGATCTTTCTTTTGTGCGAAAACTTCCCGTAATTCAACGATTGCATATTGGAGAGACATTAATCACAGATTTGACTCCCTTGCGCGGACTTAATCTTACTCGATTAGTTTTTACGCCAGAGCGTATTAAAAGTGGAATAGAAGTTGTTCAAAATTTATCCAACTTACAAGAGATTGGAACAAAATTTGACGATCAGGGGCGTGATCTGATGCCACCAGATGCTTTTTGGGCTAAGTTTACACCCTAACCTTTTTAAGGGTTTTTTGTTGAATGAACCTTAAATAAAAGGGCAATTTTTTCCACAAATTTTATTTGCTCAGCTGTTTTACAACTTTTTTTCCAATCTTCTAAATAAGTTGAAAAGCTCCTTCTTTTATTTGTTTTTTTAACATTGATAAAAGCACACGCCCCCCACCGGGAAGGTTTTTCTTCAAAGAGGGGCAGGAGTCTCGATGCAAGTTGAACATTACGTCCTCGATTCGCTGGTTGCTGTGCTAAATTATATTTTTTTGCTAGGAACCAATCTCCAATAGATTGATCATCAGGCCATGGGTATTTTTTCAATCTATCTTGTGCATATTTTGCAAATGCCTGTCCATATGATTTCCAATTTGGGTATGGAGGCTTTGTTTTCCATTCTTTGGTCATTTCTCGCAGAGCATACAAAGATGCTGTCTCGCAAAGTGTTTCCTCAAACCACAAATTCGATTGATCTCCTTTTTTATATCCGCAGATAATATGCCCAAATTCATGTGCAAATTGAAAAGCATATTGACTCCAGAATGTTTTTTCAGTGTCCAAGCGCATAAGGTATTCACCTTTTTCTCCCCTGCGGTATAAGACAATGGGACCAGTTCTTGATCGTTCGATCTTAATGGGGGAGAGCTTGGTTTGATATGCGTGAGGCCAAAGTTGTCCTGCTGCTGAGTTGAGAATCTTTTGGATATCTTTGGTCGATGCACCTCCCCAAATATTGGGTTTGATAATAATTTGTGGAATCGGTTTTTGATCTGCCCAAATATTAAAAGTAAAAATAAACGAAAGTGTAACTACTTGGTAATATTTCAATTTGATTTTTAGATGTTCTCTCCCTTGGAACCGTATTATCGGAAACCAATATGACCTAGAGAGCTTGGGGATGATTGCTTTCCATAAAACTACTTTTTTATGGATGGAAAGTTGTTGGGCGAGATACGAGAAAAAACTTTCCTTGTATCAGATCTTAAGGTTGAATTGAAGAGTCTAGTATATAACTCTCATTATTAAAGTCATAAAATACGGGTTGTCCGTTCATATTCTTTATGAAGTATAACCAATTTGCTGATTCATGGCGAAATAAGAATGGCCAAACATTTGGCCTAGTCCATAACCAACCTTTTCCTTGTAACCAAACCCATAGTCCATCAAATGTATCAGTAGATACATATCCCCAACCAAGTTCCTGATGATAAACCCAACCAT
This sequence comes from Opitutales bacterium, assembly GCA_028101545.1. Classification (GTDB taxonomy): domain Bacteria; phylum Verrucomicrobiota; class Verrucomicrobiia; order Opitutales; family Seribacteraceae; genus Seribacter. The sequence continues at coordinate 45,022 of JAOHKZ010000018.1, forward strand.
TTTTAAAGGGAAGGAAAGCACCGAACCAATCAGATGATTTCCATCCCGCTTGAAGGTTTTTATCATTAGCGTACCATGAGTCAGATTTATTAGAGATAAATTTTTTAATAGAACCGAAACCCATACCCACCGAATTTATTGCATAAGGTCTAAAATAATAAATTGAATCATTTTCAAGGTTTACATTTGAGGTTTCAAAAAAGTTTGTACCGGGCTTTAAAAAAGACTGTAATTCGATTGGAAAAGAGAAATCAATATTTTTACTAAATTGAAATCCGTATTTATGGGGAGATGCTCCTCCATCGTTAAGTAATTTTGCTTTAAATTGAAGTGAACCTTCTGGCGAGAAGATGTAAGAATCAAAAGAAACTATTGGAATGTTGGGTTCAAGAACCTTAATTTGACGAATTAAAGTTAGAGATTCGTTTCCACTAG
>JAOHKZ010000019.1 GCA_028101545.1 Opitutales bacterium
GATACTCTCTCATGGACCAATTGCGCAAACAGGCCACAAGGTTTGGAGCAAAAGTTGAAAATGCATTTATCGATAAAGTTGACTTTAGCGGTAAAACAAAACTCCTTTTTTCTGGAGATAAAAAATTTGAAGCCAAAGCTGTTATCATTGCCACGGGAGCAGCACCTCGGTTACTTGATGTACCTGGTGAAAAAGAAATGTATGGCGGAAAAGGAGTGACGACTTGTGCTACCTGCGATGGTGCCTTTTACAGGGGAATGGAAGTTATTGTTGTGGGAGGTGGAGACTCAGCCTGCGAAGAAGCTCTGTTTCTTACAAGATTTTGTTCAAAAGTTACCTTAGTACATAGAAGGGATCAATTACGAGCGTCTCAAATTATGGCAGAAAGAACCCAAGCCCATGAGAAAATTGATATCGTTTGGAATTCAGCAATCAAAGAAATTCTCCCAGATGCAGAAGGAAAAACGAGAGCAGTAACTCTTGAAAACCTAAACTCAGGTGAATTTTCAGAATTACCAGCAAAAGGAGTTTTTATTGCTATTGGACATCTTCCTAACACGCAACCATTTGTTGATGTCTTACCACTTGATTCAAACGGATACTTAATACCCGAAACTGGAAGCCAGGTACACACCTCAATTCCCGGCGTTTATGTTGCTGGAGATTGCGCTGACCATGTTTACAGACAAGCCATTACAGCTGCCGGTATGGGATGCCAGGCTGCTATAGAGGCAGAAAGATGGCTAGCTGAAAATAAATAGACGACCATATGGGCGAAAATAGTCCAAAACTAAATATTGCCACTCATTTAAGCAGTTCTTCCGAAATTTCGCCTGACCAAATCGCCATTATCTCAGCTCGAGAAGGTGATTTTGACCCTCGCTCATTCAAAGAACTTCATGAAGATGTAAAGCATTGTGCCGCCTACCTTCACTTTCATGGTATTTCCAAAGGTGATCATGTTCTTCTAGGAGTAAAACCTGGTTTTCAATTAATTCTTATTTCATTTTCGCTTTTCTTCCTTGGTGCAATTCCGATAATTATTGATCCTGGTATGGGGCTAAATGCATTTCTGAAATGTATAAAAAATACCAAGCCATCTGCATTAATCGGGATTCCAATAATGCATCTGATCGGTAAATTCTTTCCAAAATCCTTTAAATCGATTGAAAAAAAAATCCTAATACGCTCCGAACAATTTCTAGATGAAATAAAACAAAAAAAGGGTCTTTTGACCCCAAGTCCTGCCACAACAGTCGAAGAAGATCTTGCTGCAATTGTATTTACTTCGGGTTCAACTGGAACACCCAAAGGCGTTTCTTACACTCATCAGGTATTTAATTCTCAAATTGATCACCTGAAAAATCATTTTGAAATTCAGCAAGGAGAAAAGGACTTTGCTACGCTACCTATTTTCGCCCTTTTTAACCCTGCATTGGGAGTTACTTCAGTAATACCAGACATGAATCCCAGAAAACCCAGTTTGGCAGACGGGAAAAAAATCGTTCGAACTATTCAAGAATTTGAAATCACCACTGCATTTGCCTCTCCGGTAATCGGAAAAAAAATTTTTGATGCCTGTAAACCAAAAGATTTGACTCTTCCTAAGGTTAAAAGATTTTTTCTGGCAGGAGCTCCAAGTCATCCAAGCCTTGTGGAAAATCTCTCCAATATAATTTTAAACGGAACTGTTATTTTACCCTATGGAGCAACAGAGGCACTTCCAATTTCAGCAAGTAATCATCACGAAGTTAAAATTTTGGCAAATGATATAGCCAAAGGAAATGGGTCATGCCTTGGTAAACCTTTACCCGGTAATGTAGTTCGTATCATGCCAATTACTCATTCTCCGTTCGAGTCTGGCAGTAATTGCCCAAAAGGTCTAGAGCAAGGGGTTGTCGGAGAGATTTGTGTTTCCGGCTCCATTGTAAGTAAAGAATATTTTAAAATGCCCGGAGCCACAATTGACTCCAAGTTTAATGATGGAGAATTGAATTTTCATCGAATGGGGGACTTAGGTTATTTTGATTCTCAAGGCTTGCTTCGATTTCTCGGGAGGAAAGTTGAACGTATTTTAACCCATGATGGACCTCTTGAAACCGAGCGGTGCGAACCTATTGTAAACGGTATTAAAGAGGTATCAAAATCAGCACTTATAGGAATAGGCTTCGGGAAAACAAAAGAACCATGTATAGTGGTTGAACTTGTGAAAAACACAAAAAAAACACAATACATATCAATCAAGAAAGAAATTGTTACTTCTCTGAAAAATCGATTTCCTGCACATTCATTTCCTTACATTGTATTTGAAAAATCTTTACCGGTTGACTCCAGGCACAACGCAAAAATTCACAGGTTATCTCTTTCTAAAAAATGGTCCAAAAAAGTGCTGAAAAAACCATCTAAATATCTCCTTCAATGAAAATTCTTGTTAGTGGTGGAACAGGTTTTGTTGGAACGGCGGTGACAGAGTCCTTACTGGCACTTGGACATGAAGTTCATACTATTGGAAGAAGCACTCCATCTTTTTGTGACAAGACAAAGAATAGATACCATCACACATTCGATTTAACCAAAGATGACCTGCCGAAATCTCTTATGTCAGGTACAGAAATCTTTTTTCACATAGCTGCCAAAGCAGGAGTTTGGGGCTCATATTCACAATTTTTTAGTGCTAACGTAACTGCAACCCGAAAAATTTTAACTGCATGTCAATCTTACCATATTCCCAAATTAATATACACAAGCACCCCAAGTGTTGTTTTTTCTCAAAAGCCTATTAGCAATGGAACGGAAGCACTTCCTTATGTTCAAAATGGATTTTCACCATATGCAAAAACAAAATCCATAGCAGAAAAGGAAGTTCTGAAAGCTCATATGCCTGGTAAATTGCAAACCATTGCTCTTCGACCTCATTTAGTTTGGGGAAAAGGAGACCCTCACTTACTACCACGAGTTATACAACGTCACAGGGCTGGGAAATTAAAAATTATTGGAGATGGCACCAATATGGTCGACCTAACCCACATTGACAATGTAGCCCACGCCCATATCTGTGCAATGCAAGCAATGCTTAAGAATGAAAATTTAGGAGGGAAACCATATTTTATAAGCCAAGATGAACCTGTTTATTTATGGGATTGGCTGAACCAGCTTTTTCAACTGCTTGAGCTCCCCCCTCTTTACCAAAGTCTTAATTTTAAAACTGCTTTTCTAATAGGTTCTGGGTTGGAAAGTTTATGGAGTTTATTAAATTTGAAAAATGAGCCACCCATGACTCGCTTTGTAGCGTGTCAACTTGCACATGATCATTGGTTTTCAATAAAATCTGCCGAAAGAGATCTTTTGTATAAGCCCGTCAAAAAAATGAACCAAGCGATGGATGAAACTCTGCCTTGGTTACAATCTCTCTAAAGTTTCCTTACGATTATATTCTGCCAAGATACAACCAACGCTAACATGGAGGTTTAATGAATCTGCATCCCCTTTCATTGGAATCGCAATTAAATCATCCACGCGGTTCAACCAATAAGAGCCTAGTCCATCTTTCTCACTTCCGAATAAAAATGCAGTCCTAGACTTATGTTCAAAATCCCAATATGAATTTCGGGCGGATCCACTTGCACCAATTATTGAGAATTTATTTTCCTTTAAAAACGAACTGATTTCATTCTTCGTGCCTAACGCAACATTAATTCTTCCCATTAAACCCCTGGAAGAACGAACCACGTTGGGATTAAAATAGTCAACAGAAGAATCTGCTAACATCAAGGTGTTTATCCCAAACGCTTCAGCAGTGCGAACAATTGCACCAAGATTTCCGGGTTTTTCAACTTCATCTAGAACGATACAGGTTTGAGGTTTTGAGGTTTTAATATCTTCCATGGATAATTCCCATGAATTTACTTTAGCCAAAAATCCATCTGCATTTCTACGATAAGAAGCTTTCAAAAAGGGGGCTTTGCCTAATTCAATTAAATCAAAATCCAATTTTTCAAAAATACCGAATTCCTTTTCTAATCCAGCCTTTTGTGTCAATTCACGACAAAAATAAAGCTCTTCCAGTTTTCGGCCTGAATCAAAAATGGTTTTAATATCAGAAAATCCTTCGACTACAAAATGCTGTCGCTCTTTTCTTTGTTTTGAAGATTCCCGCAATTTGACCAATTCTTTGACTCTAGAATTACTCATGCTTAAAATTGGTTCGGTCATAGTTTATAAAAAAAGGGTTTTGCATGATTAGGGCGAGCTCGTTACGAAACAAATGCAATGAATTTGCCACCAAAAGGCTTTAATGCCGATCCATATGAATACCATCAGGAATTAATTCTTGAAATTGAAAATATAACCAACCTGGGTTATGGAATTGCCCGTGATAATGAATGGGTAATTCAAATTGCCTTTGTACTTCCTGGAGAAAAAGTTCGGGTCAAAATTTTTAGGAACCATAAAAATTATTCCGAAGCGGATTGTATTGAGGTTCTTTCTGCGTCTCCTGACCGCGTAGAACCAGAATGCTCTCTTTTTGGAATTTGCGGTGGATGCCAATATCAATCGGTAAAATATTCGACTCAAGTTGAATGGAAAAGAAAACAAGTATATGACAGTTTTACCAGGATTGGCGGTCTGAATGTAAATGTGGAGAAAGTTATTTCCTCTCCAAAAAAATACGGTTACAGGTCAAAGCTTACTCCTCATTATGAAAAGACAAGATCAGATAATCCAAGAAAAATAGGTTTTCTTCGCTATGGTTCTCGGAAAGTAATAATCGATGTACCTCAGTGCCCAATAGCAACAGAAAATATTAATCTAGCACTTCCATCCGCACGGGAGGAATTACAAAATACCCAAAACAAAAAGAAGGGGGGGACTTTGTTACTTCGTGACACGATTGAGGGAGTAATTACTAACCCAAAAGAAGTGGTATCGGAAAGAGTCGGGGATCTTATCTTTCAATTTAAAGCTGGGGAATTTTTTCAGAATAACCCCTTTATTTTAACTCAACTTGTTGATTATGTTATTCAACAAGCAAAACTAGATGATGCGGATTTACTTGTGGACGCCTATTGCGGAGGCGGACTCTTTAGTTTGTCGGCCGCTAAACACTTTAAAAGAGTTTTAGGTATTGAAATTAGCAGAGAGGGTTTTGAATGGGCACGGGCAAATGCTTCAATTAACAGAATTGAAAATGCCGAATTTTTTCTCGGTAATGCATCTTCCATTTTTTCTGAATTGGAGAATAATAATCAAAATTGCTCCCTTGTCATCGACCCACCTCGTAGAGGGTGCGATGAAGACTTCTTAAAACAGGCTATTGCATTTCATCCTAATAAAATAATCTATGTTTCCTGTGATCCTGTAACCCAGGCACGGGATGCTAAGATATTAGTTGAAGGTGGCTATAAAATTATAGAAGTCCAACCTTTTGATCTATTTCCTCAAACAAGACATGTGGAAAATATAGTAACCTTTATCCGCTAAAAAGATTTTCTCTTTTCCTGCCAAGATAAAGAATTAAATTTTTCCACATAAGAAGTTCGGATAGCCTCCAAATTTTTAGGCCATTCTAAAACTTTAGTTTGTTCTTTAATTAAATTTTGTAATTGGTCCAGAAAAGAGCCAAGAAAAAACTTCATATCCAAATTTGGAAACTGAGATAAGTCCAAAGTACCCTGAATGAGAATTCCTTTTCTTGTTCTCTTCATAGCTGCTCCTGCAAGCTTGGAGGAACCGTCTTCTGACATTAAATCCCTACCCACTGGTTCCAAAAAACAATTTCCTGGAATACCTTTCACCTTATTTCCTTTCGAAGGGCATGGCATAAGAGAAGTGGTGAACCCTTGATTTTCTAAAACCTCTCCAATTAAAAAATGTAGTTTTTCATACAAATCTAATGCGGGAATTAAAAAAGATGAATGCCCTTGAGGAAGGATTAACATATATGTCCAATCGCATCCATGTTTTACAATACCACCCCCGGTAGGCCTACGGGTTAATTTCAAGGAATTAACAATTTTTTGTTTTTTTACCCAGTTCCAATCCTGCCCATATCCAAAAGTTATTTCCTCCTTTTCCCAACCATAATGCCTAAAAATAGGATCAGTAGAATTGGATTCTTCAAACAGCCAAAGATCAGTAGCCATATTTTCTGGTCCAGATTCATTAAGATAAGGATAAAACAAAAGTGACATTATAAATATTCGTTAAAAACGGGGAACATAACAGGAGGGATCATCCGCAAACTCTCGGTACCATGAATATAATTCATTGGGAACCCGAAGTTCTTGTAACTGCTCGTCTATTGATAGTGGCTGGGTACGAACTTTGGATACCAGAGGTTCTAAAACAAATGATAAATGGGATGGACGGTGACCTAGGTTGAGTTGCTCGTCCTTAACCTTACCTTGAATAATTTGATCTGAATTAATACCAAATCTCTTTAAAATACGAAGGCCCAAATCAAATCTTGAAATTTCTTCGCTCCCTGCCCAATGAAAAAGTCCATTTAAATTAGGTCTTTCCAAAAGTTCTACTATGACATCAGATAGATTTTCTACTGAGCAGGGCTGTCGAATCTCATCATCAAAAAGAGTTAATTTCGATCCAATGGCAAGGGATTGTAGAATTTTTTCATGCGGACTTCTTTTCCCCATTGGACTATTACCGTTTAAAAGAGTTACCCTTAAAACTACTAAGTTTTCATCTGTAACAGAAAGGACTTTTTTTTCTGCATCCAGTTTTTGAACGCCATAAACACTTAAAGGATTTGGCATGTCTGTTGACCTATACGGCGACTTACTTCCATCAAAAACCATATCAGTTGAAACATGAATAAATCTCGCTCCTATGTGAGCGGCAATAGAGGCTAATCTGTAAGCTCCTTCTACATTAATGTCTTGCGCAACTGTGGGTGACTTATTCACCTCGTCCGGGGACGAAATTGCTGCACAATTTATTACTGCATCTGGCCATTGATCAAATAAGTCTCTCGTTATTTGATCGTCATTGGAAAAGGGTAAAGACTTGCTCTTTAAATTACTGGAAATGGAAACTGTGGATTTATTTGAATATGCACAAAGTGTAAAACCACGACGAATGACGGACTCACAAACTGCAAACCCTAACATTCCAGACGCTCCAAAAACTGCAACTTTCACACAAGTCAAATAAACGAATTTTTTATTTTAAACAACCACTGCTTTCATCCCTTTTACTTGAATTACCATAATTGTTTGAATAGTATGACAAATTTTATGAAATTATCCCAACTTGCGAATCCTCGCATTCTGGATCAACCAGTTTACCAACCAGGCAAACCAATCGAGCAAGTTGCTTTTGAGCATAAACTTGATCCCAAAGAGATTTGTAAACTTGCATCAAACGAAAACCCCTGGGGTGCATCTCCACTTTCGATTGCAGCAGGTAAAGCCGCTCTAGATCAAGTTCATTTATACCCGGAGGGAAGCGGAGAAAAATTAAGGAACGCCATCAGTAAAAAGCTTCAACTTGACCCAGCTCAAATTATTCTAGGAAATGGATCTAATGAAATTATTGAATTGCTTGGCCACATTTTTCTGGACGATGGAGATGAAGTAATCGTTGGTGAACATGCATTTGTGGTTTATAAATTGATGGCATTGCTTATGGGAGCAACTCCAGTAATTGTTCCTATGCCCAACTTGGTTCATGATCTTGATGAAATGAGAAAAGCAATTACAGATAAAACTAAGTTGATATTTTTACCGAGTCCCAATAATCCGACTGGGACTTCTAATTCATCGGACGAAATAATTCGATTTGTAGAATCACTTCCTGAGCATGTTGTTTTTTGCATGGACGAAGCTTATGCGGAATATCTCGAAAATCCTCCCGACCTTCGCCCTCTCATGAGATTAGGAAAAAAAATCGTGGCCATGCGAACATTTTCTAAAATTCATGGTCTTGCTGGACTACGAATTGGATACGGCTACGGAAATAAAGACATGATCGAGCTTTTACAAAAAGCACGACAACCCTTTAATGCAAATGCGATCGCTCAATCCTGTGCAATTGCGGCAATAAATGATAACAGTTGGGTAGATCAATGCAGAAATAGAAACCTCGCCGGTCTCAAACAAATGTCCGAAGGATTAAAATTATTAAATTTAGAATATATACCCAGCCAAGCAAATTTTTTACTTGTTAAGGTTGGCAATGGAAAAGAAATCTTTGATTCGCTACAAAGACTTGGTGTTATTACTCGCCCCATGCCTGAAAGTTTAAAAGAATATGTGCGAATCTCGATTGGCACCGAAAAAGAAAATACCCAAGCCTTACATGCCTTAACACAAATAATCGCCTCGGCAAGGGCATCATAATGAGCGAATTTCTTTTTCTTTTCGACAATCGTTTATTTCTCCTCTTTTCGTGGCTCTTTCTTAGTATTTGGGGGCTTTATGTTAATACCTTTCGAGCACTAATTGATCGGGTCCGTGCTGGTGTTTCCTCCCTGCCTGATAATAAAATTGATGATAAGCTATTGCATTCTCTTTTAGCCGCACCAAATCATGAGAGACCCTTTCATATTGAAGCAGCCCTACTCTCTTCTCTACAGATAATTTTAGGAACGATCACATTTTACACTTTTTTTAGGCAAGGTAATGATTCTTTTTCTACACATCTAATTTTTTATTTTTTCGGGTCAGTTGGAATTGCTTTCCTTTGGGAAAGAACATGGACGGGAATCGCATCTCATTCAATTGCTGCTAGTTCTTTTCTTTCCTTACATTTAAAAATTGGTAAGCCCTTCATGATCCTTGTACAATTTATCAGTTTTCCACTTAGGCTTATCTTGAACCAAATCGAAAAAATGATCAGGAAAATGGCGGATCCAAAGATAGAAGTTGCTGACGAAAAAAATGAATTAGCTGATCATATTCGCACCCTTAGTAGGGAAAGTACCACCCTTGATCCTGAAGTTTTTGAAATTGTTGGAAATACACTTGAAATGGGGCATTTACATGTTCGAGATGTTCTTGTTCCACGAAATCAAGTACAGGTTTTGGATTGCCAAGACTCGATTGAAGAAAACCTACAAATTGTGCGTACCTGTGGACATACAAGATTACCCATTTGTGAAGGTGATTTAGACCACTGCATTGGAATCATTCATGTAAAATATGCCTGTCGCCTTCTAATTGAAGGGAAAAAAATTGATCTTCGAAAATTAAGCAAGGCACCTGCTTTAGTTTCTGCTGATGATCCATTACCCGTTGCATTAAAAAAAATGATGCGATGGAAAATTCATATGGCTTTGGTTAGGGATGAATTTGGTGGCATTGATGGTGTTATTACCCTGGAAGATATTCTCGAAGAAGTAGTCGGTGAAATTCAAGATGAATTTGATGCCGAAGAAAATACAGTGCAAAAATCTGGAGCTGGAAAGTGGAAGGTTTCGGGATTAAGTCCAGTCCATGAATTACCTGAAGAATTTGGTGTAGTAGAAGAAGAGGAATTAACCAGTTTTGGCGGGCTTATAACAAAAGAACTTGGACGAATTCCTGAAGTCGGAGAAATTTTAAAATTAAAAAATTTACAAATTACGATTTTAGAGGCAGATGAAACCCGGGTTCAATTAACAGAAGTTAAACTCCTTTCATCTGCAAATGAATCACCTTCTTAATTTAATCTCTGGGAAAAAGGATTATTTTTTCTCCCAAAGTTTTACCCTCTAATCTAAAATCCCATTCCAATGCAGTTTTCCAGTTTTCACAGGCGGGTAATCCGAATAATTGATTTACTTTTTCATGCACACCAGGCATGACAGGCGCAATCATCTGAATCGCCAAACGAAGAGATTCAACCATAACACCCAAACAAGTTTTTAATTTTTGCCTATCTTCGCTTAAATCTGATTTTGCGAGTTTCCAAGGGGTTCTTTCATCCGCGTATTTATTAATGGATCGAATAAAAATAAAAATTTGCTCCAAACCCTGATTAAATTGAAATGCGTTAAAATGTTCCAATGCCTTTTCTTTAGCAGCTTCAAAATTTGTTTTAATTTTTTGCTCAAACTCTTCATTCAACTCTACTTTAGGAACAACCCCTTTCTCGTAGGTGGCAGTCATGTGAAATAAGCGACTTACTAAGTTGCCTAAATCATTCCCCAAATCTGTTTTATACCTGGATTCAAAGCGTTCCAGGGAAAAGTCAGCATCTTGACCAACTGTCATTTCTCTCATCACAAAATATCGAAAGGCATCAACCCCACGTTGTTCGACAAGACTCAATGGATCCACAACTTCACCCGTACTCTTTGACATTTTTTCACCCGAACTCATCCACCATCCATGAGCAAGGATTTGCTTGGGGAGTGGTAAATTCGAAGCCTTTAACATAATAGGCCAATAAACTGCATGGGGAGGTGCTAAAATATCCTTTCCAATAACATGCAAATCAGCTGGCCATAAATCTTTAAATTCTTCATTTCCATAACCTGCCGCAGTAACATAATTTACTAAGGCATCAAACCAAACATAAGTGACATAATTTTTATCGAACGGAAGCGGTATTCCCCACGCCAACCTTTCTTTGGGCCTAGAGATACAAAGATCATTTAAAGGTTCCCTTAGAAACTCAATCACTTGATTTTTTCTAAAACTAGGCACAATAAAATCATCTGATTCTTCCAAAAATTTGATCAACCAATCCTGATATTTGCTAAGCTTAAAAAAATAATTACTTTCGGTAATTTCGGTTACATCACCATAAATTTCAGGCCACTTTCCATTAACTTTATCTTTTTCCTGGAGGAATTGCTCGGCACGTGTTGAATAAAATCCCTTATATTCAGCTTGGTAAATTTCTCCTCTGTTAAAAAGATCCTGAAGCAGGGAGGACACTACATTTTTATGACGGGGTTCAGTTGTGCGAATATAATCATCATTCGAAATATTTAAGGTAACCAACAAATTTTTGAATTCCTGAGCAATTCTATCACATCTTTCTTTCGGAAGTATTCCTTCTTTATCCGCCCCTTGTTGGACTTTTTGCCCATGTTCATCAAGCCCGGTCACAAAATGAGTAGGCATCCCATTCAGTTTTTTTGTTCGAATAATTACATCGGCCAAAATCTTTTCGTACGCGTGTCCTAGATGGGGTGATCCATTGGCGTAATCAATGGCTGTTGTTAAATAAAAGGCTTTCTTCATATCACCATGATTTATTAAACGATAAACAAATAAGGACAAACCCTTTTGTACAAAGATACTTTACTTGGTTGACTTAAATCAAAGTAAAACATGTAATTGTTATATAGATTGATTTTAATTCCCTTTCTTTAATGTTTGGCAAATTTTAATTCAGTTTATTAATCCCTTCCGATTTTTCGGTTTTCCACAGGCAAAATCTGCCAAAATTTTATCTTTTTGATGAGTGAACATGAACAAACTGGTCAGAATCTTCTAGAGGTTGAAGGCATTCTTGATCTAAACGAAAACAAAACAGGAGTTCTTCTTAATCCCCAAAGGGGAGGAAAAACCACCCCTAATGATGCTTTTGTGCCCAAAGAATTAATTCGACGATTTAAACTTAAAAAAGGTTCTGTCATTACAGCTGATGCTATTCCTGATAAAAGCAGACCAAATCCAAAAGTTCGCTTTATTCACAAAGTGGACGGAATGGAATTAAAAGAACGCAAACAACAATTTCGTTTTGATCAACTTACGACTATCCAGCCAAAAGATAAACTTAATTTGGAGAGCAAGGATGGCAGAATGACAACCCGGGTAATTGATCTATTTTGCCCCATAGGCAAAGGGCAACGGAGCCTAATTGTTGCACCCCCTCGTGCCGGAAAAACTACGATTCTTCACGACATCGCTAAAGGAGTAAAAGAGAATCATCCAGAATGCCACTTGATGGTTTTACTTATTGATGAAAGGCCTGAAGAAGTCACCGACTTTAAACGATCTGTTCCAGCGGAAATTTACGCATCTTCTAACGACGAAGAAGTTAAAAGCCATCTTCGAATTGCAGAACTCGCAATTGAGCGAGCCAAAAGATTAGTGGAAAGTAAAAAAGATGTTGTTTTACTACTAGACTCCATAACCCGTCTCTCCCGAGCTTATAACGCTGCATCAGGAAAAAGTGGACGGACAATGACCGGTGGTCTTGATGTTCGGGCATTGGAAAAACCCAGGCAAATTTTTTCGTCAGCCCGAAATTCAGAGGAAGCTGGCTCGCTCACCATTGTAGCCACAGCCTTGGTTGAAACTGGTTCTAAAATGGACGAACTTATTTTTCAAGAATTCAAAGGGACTGGAAATTGCGAAATTATACTTGATCGAAAAGTGGCTGAACTTCGTCTTTGGCCAGCAATAAATCTTGCATCTTCCGGAACGCGGAAGGAAGAAGATCTGGTTGATCCAAAGATATTAGAAAAAACTTCATTTCTCAGACGGGCTATGTCTCCCATGAAAATAATTGATGCAGCCGAAACTTTAATAGATCGAATGGTAACGACTAAATCCAACAAAGAATTTCTTAACCTGATACAAACCCCTTAACTCGTTGACAAAAGTAAGTATTATCGACACTTTCAACTCTTTCATAATTTTCTTTTTCGAGCCCCCCTATGCACAATTTTTCTGATCAATGCTTGGATTTAGCCCGTTCTCTATTGGGCAATAACCTTCGGCACATCAACGAAGACGGAACGGTCACTCCCGCATCCGGTGAAGAATCTCGAGCCGACGAGCCAGGTCACGCCGCACTTGCGATTGGAGAGTTCTTTAGAGCAACAGGAGAAGTAGAGCTCGAAAATTTTGATCTTCATGATCTTGCAGCACGTTGCATAACCCAACAGGCGTTTAATGAGGAAGCCAACGACAATGGTATGGCATATGCCTCACTAGGACTTTTGTCCTTTGGGGCATCTAAAGAAAGAAATGCGGTGTGGGAGCGATTGCTCGATCCAACTCGTGAACAACTTGACCAATGCCTTCTTGCCCGATCCGACCATGAAGACCACTACCAAGCTTTTAATGTAGCTAAGTCCGTTGCTAGATTTAGTTTCGGTTTATCGAAAAAAGACGATACAGGAAAAGTTATTGATCGTTTTGTTGAGAGAATTGAAGCAAGCAGTACAACAGGATTTTTCGATGATGATTCCAAAAATAAAGGCGGAGTTTACGATGTGTATGGCCTTTTGTCTTTTATCTTTATTCGCCAAGCACTTCAGTTACACGCCAATGTTCACCTAAAAGACAGAAAGCTTCCAAAACTTAGGACTTTTGCAGAAAAATACCTGAAAATGCTTCCCGACATGGTTAGACAGGATGGACTTGGTTGGAATTATGGTCGTTCAGTTGGTGCATATGGACAGATTCATTGTATAAGCATGATTCTTCAATCTATGCGGGATCATTGGATTAGTTCTGAGAAGATGCCTTTATATCTTGATACCTTACGCAGGCTTTTTCAGTATTTTTTCGTTACCTATCTTGATCAGGAAAAAGGCGATCTAGTTATTCGTGATTCCGAAAGAAACACGGTTCCCAATCACACTACCCGAATGGCAAACTTTGATGCTGCTCGAAATCTTTGCCAGTGGTCTCGCTTGGCAAAAGTTATTGGCGGATCATTAGGAGTCCCGCCGCCGAATCGGTCAAAAACAGCTGGTCGTTTTGTTATTTTCGATAAGTCTCACAAAAAAGAACACGGAGCCTTCCTGTTTAGGGACGAGAACAATGGCTTACAATACCAACTTCCCCTTATCGGCCCAGGAGAAAATGTAACCAGTGATAATCTGGCTTTTCCCCATTGCTCAGGAATTTTTGATTGGCCAGTTAATAAATACCTGCCCGTCATGATGCCGGAACTCACTTTTGGCGATGCTTCCATTATTCCATCTTATTACGGCAAAAACTGTGTGACTGGTATTGGACTTAAAAAATCTTTTTATCTTCGATTTGACCAACCTGACCTTGTTAAGATAGACGGTTCCTTTGCTTACGGTTTGGGAAGTTGCCAAGTCCAATGGTCATTCAGCGAAGGCCGAGTCCAATCCGAATTTTCCTTTAAAGTTAAGAATCAGGTAACCATGGACAAAATGAGACTAGCCCTTGTAATTGGTTCACCTCATTCTACATATAGATTGGGAACTACTTTAAGACAAGGTCCAGAGGGGTTGCGTGCCAATGTGGAAGTCGATGATTTTCAGGCTACATGGGGATCTTTTGAAACCCTTACTGAGGATAATGATTATCGAGGATATGCTGGTAATGTGCATTATGTTCAATATCTCGTTCGGGATCATCCGTTAGTAATGAGGCCAGGCCAACAATATAAACTCGTTCTGTCCTACCAACCGGATATCGCATTCGCTGACGAATAAAATTTACGCTTACAAAGCCTTCTATTCCATTTATTGATTGTTTAATTTTATGTTATCTGCCCGCATCATACCGTGCCTTGATGTTGATAATGGAAGGGTAGTAAAGGGAATTAAATTCAAAGAAATTCGTGATGCTGGTGATCCTGTTCAAATAGCCAAAGCCTACGAAGAACAGGGTGCTGACGAACTCGTATTTCTTGATATTACCGCATCCAGTGACGAACGGGGTATAATGCGAGATGTGGTTGAAAAAACCGCAGCAACTTGTTTTATGCCGTTAACTGTAGGGGGAGGAATACGAAATGTTTCTAACATTCGAGATATGCTTTTATCGGGTGCTGATAAAGTAAGCCTCAACACGGCAGCGATATTAAAACCTTCTATTATTGATGAGGCTTCCAAAACTTTCGGAAATCAATGTATTGTAGTGGCAATTGACGCCAAGAAAAATACAGAGTCCGAAGGTTGGAGTGTATATACGCATGGCGGGAGAAAAAAAACTGAATTGGACGCAGTTACATGGGCAAAAGAAGTCGTTCAGCGCGGAGCCGGAGAAATTCTTTTAACAAGTATGGACAGAGATGGTACCAAGATTGGATATGACTTGGATTTAACTCGCACAATAAGCGAAGCAGTTGAAGTACCTATTATTGCCTCTGGTGGGGTGGGTAAACCTTCACACTTGTCTGATGGAATACTCAAAGGTAAAGCAAGTGCGGTTTTAGCCGCGAGCATATTTCATTTTGGAGAATGCACGATCACTGAATCAAAATTGGCTATGAAAAAAGCAGGAATTCCAGTACGTCTGTAAAATTTATTTAACCTTTTCCTGCCAAGACAAAAAAGCATCCTTGCCCAAGCTTGCTATATCTTCCTTACCCTTTTTTGTAACAACCTTTCCATTCGGATCCAAAACTACAAGATAAGGAATGTATTCTACATCGAGAGATAAACTAATATTCCTCGCTGCATCTGACTGGTTTTGCATTGCAAGCCATGGCATGTTATACTTTTTCATATAGTTTGCCTGAGCTTTTCCACTTCCATCAGAACCAACAAGAACAACTTCAAATTTTTCTACATGTTGATCCCGAAATTTTACCAACTTGGGGGTAAATGAACGACAAGGCCCGCACCAACTAGCTGAAAAATACAAACCAACAAATTTACCTGCCAGTTCATTACTGGAAATTTCTATTCCATTAGCATCTAATAAATTATCAGGTAAAGAAATTTTTCCGCTCACTCCAACCTTTTCATTTTCTACCTCCTCAGATTGAGAAAATAAATGAAAGCCATAACCTAGAGCCCCGATAAAAGTTAAGGCCAAGGTGAATCGAAAAGAATTTTTCATGGTCTTATAATATTGAAATTTAAGTATGGCTCCAAGCCTTTATGAAAGTATTTCTAAAAGTTTTTCAATCCAGTAAAACCTGAAAATCTTTAATATATTTTCGTGACAACCTCTCGACTTCATATTCTTTACCCCGTGTTATACATTCAATTGAATAAACGCTGTTTTTCTCTGAACCTTGCATCGCCTCTTCTAGTTTTCTAGCAAGTCTTTGAACCACATTGTTTGAGCGATGATCAACAACATATCCATTTTTCTGATCAGTAACTAAATCTTCGAAGCACTCAAGAGACGAAACAATAGGAACACACCCACAACTCATCGCCTCAAGAACGGCCAACCCAAAAGTCTCACCTTTTTCCGCAAAAGATGGATATACAAATAATTTTGCTTTTTCTAAACTGGCTTTTATTTCAGTAATTGAAAATGTAGGTTCAAAAATTTCTATGGTAGATCCGCAATCTTTTGCTTCATCCTTAACTTGAGACAAGTAGGATTCTCCCCCACCCCCTTGTTCGAATCGCCATGGTCCACGAATATTTAATTTCCATCCGTTACGAATATTAAGGGGAATCTTCTTAAATGCTTTTATCAATTCCAAAACACCTTTCTCGGGGTGAATTCTTCCTAAGAATAAAAGCGTTGAAGGTCTGTCAAAATAGCTAGTACTTTTTTCAACCCTCCAATTTATTGGGTACGGTAAGACAGAAATTGCTTTTGCCCTATCGGGTATTTCATTTTGCACTGCCCGTAAAATCGCTTTTGTGGGAACTTGAAACCGACTGGCCTTTTTATAAAACTTTAACTGGCCTTTGGGATATCTTCCTACATGAACATAAATCTTTCCAAATTTTTCTTTATTTAATAAAAGAGGAGCCCAAAATGCATGAGTTACCAAAATATCAGCTTGTGGTAATACTTTTTTAACACGCAGTACGTAAAAGATTTCTAAAAATTTCAAAAATAAAGAATTCTTTACACTATCAAATCCTTTCACTCTTACATGTTGAACGGTTCCAATTTGTTCATTCTCCGGAAGGCCATCACACAGTCTTGAAATATGAGTTACCGAATGGCCAGCATCTCCAAAACACTGGCCCAGTGCCTCCCAAGCCTTCTCAATGGCTCCTCCCCTTAAAGCTGGTACCGGTAAAAATGCACCTTGTAAAATTGTTATTCTCAAATTTATGAAATTTTTTTAAGTTGAAGGCAGAATAGAGATAATCTTTTCTACAGTGTGAGAAATATGAAGTTTTTCCCTAAAGCATCTCTCAGCATTATCTATACAATGAAGATGTTCTTTCGAAATCCATTTTATCAAAAGATCACTTATTCCATCCATGTCATCATTTGCAACAAAACCAGCATTTGAATCTATAACCTCTCGCCATAAATTTACTTTGTTCGTTAGAAAAACAGGGGTTCCAACCGAAAGTGCTTCAGCTATAACCATTCCAAAGTTCTCTTGATGCGATGGAAGAATTAAGGAATCTGCGATACGTAAAGCCCCCCATTTTAAATTTCCTTTTAACATTCCCGACCAAACTATTTGAGTCTTATTATGAGTTAAGGTTTGTAAATATGATATAAAATTATCCCTATGATCAAGAGGTCCTGCTAGAAGAAGAACATCATCTTTATTACTTTCCTTTAAAAAACTCTTTATTAATAAATCAACACCCTTTTTAGGATGGAATCTACCTAAATATAAAAGAATTCGTTTATCTTTCAGCTTAGGAAAACTTGAAAGAAACGAACTTATTTCTAGTTTAGAATCGTTTGAAGGATTTGTAACTCCCAAGCCGGTAACATATTCATTGCATTTATAAGGTGTAAATGTTTTTTGAGCCAAGTTGCGTTCCTCATCAGTTGTAAAACAAACAGCATGAGCATCCTTCATTATTTTGCCCTGTCGCCAAAACCAATATAATTGTTTCTTTAAATGCTTGATCAGATAATTTTTCTTGAACCAAGGGTCCAACATGCCATGGGGGAAAATTAAATATGGATTGCCTTGTAAATTATAATTTTGCCAAGCTTTCGAACCTGGCCACTGCCACAAACCATGTGAGAAGATAATATCATTTTTGTATATTTGATACCTTTTCTCGCAAATTACTTTAGAATCAAAGTTTCTTTTAAGAAACTCGTCGTTTAGTCGATTAACTGCTTCAATTACTCCACCAGTACGAGGATCTGAAGACTGAATTAAATGGATGAGTCTCGTCACCTCAAATTAAATAACAAAGCTTAATAAGATTTCCAAGAATTGCTCTGAAAAGAATAGTAACTGGCTGAATATTCTCCACTTTCAAAATAAATCCATCCGTTTTCAGATGCACTGTACAAGTATGGATAAATACTTGATTTCGTCCAAACCCAGCCAAGAGTGTTAGAATAGAACCAAAAGTTGCTGGGGGACACACCCGCAATGTATATCCAACCAAGACCTAATTTATCATCAAAGTCTCGGTGGTAAACCCATGGAAAATTAAAGTCCCAAAAGTTGCCAAACCAGCTTTCCTGCTTCCAATCAGGAAATTCTTTGCCAAGGCTAATTGAATTTTCCCAAATTAAATTAAATCGTGATGTATATCGCCGATCGTTTAAGATTTTTGAAATAGCATCAATTGTAGATAATTTTGAATAAGGTTCTACATCTTCATCTTTTAAGATATCCGCATTTTCTCGCCATAGAAGATGCATCAAAGTGGCGATTTTAAAATGTGAATCTCGAATATCATCCGTCGACAAAATATATGGCATCCTGTCAAAACGAACCTCTTTCGCCATATTATAAATAAAATCCACTGCTACTTCACCCGCATTATATCCTGCCCTAAAATTTATCGTCCCCCCATTACCAACATCATAAGTAGGTGCAGGTACAATTTGATCCCTTCGAGGAGGCGAATCAGGGTTATACCCTGTAAATGCAACACCTAAATTGGGTTTTGTTCCCGATGGTAACTCCCAATATGCGGGCTCAAATGTACCCCACCATTCAAGCATTTTGTAAGAAGCCTGATACAATTGTTGTAAGGTCGGCTGTACGCCCCACTTGTTTTGGAAAGAACGTTTGATAAAATCGTACCTATTATTTTGAAAATTAATTATATTAGAAGTGTAATAACTTCCAACCAAATAGGGCACCCGCTCAAACCTAAAAGAGTAGTCATTACTAAGAAATAAAAAATCAATATAACTTTTTAACCAAAAAGGATCTGTTGCTTGACCCCCAAAAATCCCCGCGTAAGGATCGTTGGATAAACCAATGTAAGAGTTGGAGTCAGATTCAAATTTACTAAATTCTGCATGCCAAGAACCAAAAACGACTTTATGAGCTGCGACGATATCAACCCTGTCGGAAATAGCACCCATATCAGAAATTCCATTAATCCAACTTGCGACTTGTTGAGAATGATTACCAGAACCATCAAAAGATTCCAGAGCATAACTAATTTCATCAGAAGTCGGGCTTCTTGCAGTCAAATCAGTAAATAAAGACAATAAATTTGATTGCTCATCAACCCATGGTATTGGAGGAGCTATATTAAAGGTTATCGTGTTAGATATAAATACAGGTACATGACCCTCAACACTATCCATTTCAACTAGAGCTAACAGTTGGACAGTTCCATCCGGTTTTGCATATTTCGAAAATTCAATATCGAAAAAAGTGGTAATTTCTTTTCTCATAATTGTATTTGTACTCGAATTTACATCCGTTGCCTGTAAGGAATTAAAGTTTATTCCGTTGGCTAGGAAATGAATATCATTAACTTTTTCCAATAAGTCTGAAGGGCCATTAATAATCCCATTTACTGTAACAATTTGACCATCCAAAATTTGATTTTCACCAAGGCCGCTAAGTCCATTAACAATATCAATAGTCATGGTAGGAAAAATTTCGTTATGCAGATTGCTACCATATTTGGTATTAAAAGAATAATTACCCTGTAAATCAACAGCTACAACCGATAATGCCCATCGGGTAAGCAATGTTTTGCCGTCCTTCAATACAGACGGTGGTGAAAAACTTACATGATATGGAGGTGAAGTTTGTTCGGAAATTTTTTCTCCATTTAAATAAAACATTACCCTTGCGAGGGAAGGTTCTTTTCCTGTCCGTCCAAGAAATTTTGCATTGCAACTTAAAGTTGATGCATTTGCAATCAAAGTCCTGAAAGGGTATACATTGGCAAATCCCTGGGCGTCCGCTGGAGTTTGACCTTCGTAATAAGCTAATGACCTTAAGTCAATCGATCCGGCAGACAACATTGCCTGTATCTCATCTTCCGTGTACGGACCTTCAGTATTATAGCCAACTAAATTACTATTTACAGTAGTTTCACCAGTAAAAAGATTCAAAACAGTGGTTTGCTGAAATTGTGGAACCCGGAGATAAATCCGCTGGGATGTGAGTTTGGGATGAATGTCCAAAAATGTTTCAGCAACATCTCCTATATTTTGTTTAACATTAACATCCACAGGAGAAGAAAAATATTCGTTTCCAAGATTATCAATTAATTTGGCGATAAGCCGGTGATTTCCCGTTCGATTATTATTCCAAGGAAAAAACATGGTGGTTGTTTGGGATCCCCCGTAATCAACTGGTGAAGAACCTATCAAATTACCATCTGCATATAATTCAACTGAATCCACAGCACCTCTCAGAACAGAACCATTAATAAAAATTGGGTATTCTGCGTTAAGATTAACTTCATGACCAAGCGAAGAGAAAAAGCTCTCTTCTATAGAAATTTGTCCCCAATCCTGATAGGATGAATTTGTCTTTAAATCGCGATAAAAAATATCCCTAAAATTATTAGTTAAATTATTAATATCTTGATTAGAGTTTCCAAAAATCAATCCACCCAAACCATCGGCATCCGAACTGTAAAAAACATACCTCCCATCTCCACTTAATGTTGGAAAACGGTGGGAAGGCATACTTGTAGTTGTGATATAATTTGCTGGATGGCCAAACTTATTAAGGCTAGCTCTTTCATTTGATTGATCTTGGGCATTGAACACATAAATATCGTCAGTGACTTGATCCTCTTCGAAATTGAAAACGGGTCTGCTGCCAGGAGATGTAACAGAAGTCATTGTAGTGGAAATTTCTGAATAACCTAAAATCATAGGAGAGGGAGAAATTTTAGGCGTGGCTCGAGTAAAACCATTCCCTTGAATAAGCATATTAGTCAATATATTCACGCTAAGCGCAGATGGGGTGCTAGAAGTAACCCTACCAGTAAAAGCCTTTAATGTAAAATTTGCCAAACCCGTTGCATTATTTTCAATTTGTGGTCCACTGGATAAATTAGATGGGTTTGCCCATTGTTGGTTTATTATTCCAATAATACTATTTCTTACCTGCTCTTCGCTTTGATTAATATTTACAGTAAAAGGAGGTGATGCAAATGAACCAAAAATAATTGTAATTTGTTTCGTATAATCTCCTATTGTTAAGGTACTGCCAAGAAGTGCATCACTATCCAGTACATTTAGTTCAATATGTTGCTCTATAAAGATTTCTCCATTTGAACCAAAATGAATTCGATCGGGATCAATTCTCGCATCAGGTCTACCATCATCATCTTGATCGGCACCATCTCCATCAACAATAATTGAAGGTTTAAGCATTAGCTGCCCAGATGCATTCGGATACCCAATTCCAGAATCCACCATTTCAATTCTATGAATTGATGCACCACCTTGTTTGTTTTGAACAGCACCTGTAGGATTAGCGAACTTAAGCCCACCAGCTTGAAAACCAGTTCCGCCTGATGCGTTTGCAACAGAAACTATTGTTTGATCCAAGTGATAATTATTTCCCGAATTCTGTATCGTAATGGAAATAATTCTTCCATTTGCGTCAGCTAAAAAAGAAGCGACCGCTCCGCTACCATTTCCAGAAAGATCTTGAATTATAAAATTACCATTTGCGGGATAGCCAGAACCAGGGTTAACAATCTCTATTTTTCCAATTCCTCCTTGTAAAACAGCTCTAGCCTGAGCGGGCCTGTAAGTATGATTTGGATAAACCTTAAGATCGGTTCCCGTCAAATTTAAATCCAATAGATTCGAAGATTGAGTTGAATAGGCAATAATGTTTCCGTCATCACTTATTGAAGGTTCTCTACTTACTTTATTTCCCCCTACCCGACTCCCGACTTCACCATTTAGTTGTGGAGATTCACTTATTCTATTGGAACCCCCTTTTGCTTTTATAGTCGAGACCAAAGAACGAAAAAGGTCTCCACCTGGATTTACCAAAAGTGGAGTTGCCGATGCCAAACGAGTTGGTGCGTTTGCGGTGGGGTCTGGGAATATCATCAAACTTGGATTCGAATAATTACTACCAGGAGTTATAATTTGAAGCTGATTTATTTCCCCATGAATATTTACTCGGGGAATAACTTGCGCACCACTTCCTGTAGCGTCCAAAATCTGGATTGTTGCTGTATCAGTATAACCTACTCCAGCATCTTGTATGACAATTGAAGATATACCTTTTCCGCTTACCATATTAGATGCAGCGGATTGAAAAACTACCGTGGTACCGTCCTGACTTATTTTGGGGTACTGTGTTTTACCACCATCCGGTAGTAGTCCCAATTGATTTCTCCCCGCATAATAAAAAGTATTGTTATCCCATAAAAAAACATCCGACTGGTTATTAAGGTCCGACTCGCCAGTGACTAAATTAGACGCGTAACTAGTAAAAACTAACTTCGATCCATCACCACTTAAACAAGAATCAAAACTCATACCATTTCCATTTGTTACTTGAATAATTGAACCTGGAGAAGTTACGGAACTTCTTTTAAATAAATATATTTGTTTCGTTCCATCTCCAGCACTACTAGTTAGATTTGTTGCAGTAGATTCGAAAGAAATATTAAGTCCAAATTCATCAATACTTGGATAAAAACTTCCATCGTTTGCATTTGTTTTTGTAGTGGATTGACTGATCAACTGTAATTCTTCGGAAAAAACATCATAAAGAAATATATCGGGATGATTATTATTATCACCGGAAATCAAATTTGATGCCATCGAATGAAAAACCACAAATCTGCCATCACCACTTACTTTCGGTGCATAACTTGAACCATCTGGATCTTGACCTTCCAGTAAACCTGTAGTTATTTGCTTTTCAATATTGGTTTTAGTATTTTTTAAAATGATTTGAGAATGACCGTCTACAAATGACTCAAACACAACAATACTTCCATCCCGATTCGAAGAAGGTCGTCCACTGCGATCCTCCCGGGAATCAGATAATATACCTCCATGTACTTCATTCTGTGAACGAAGGCTTATTTGAGGAGTTGCATTGTCTTGATTAATATTACCTCGCTGAATCCCGTTTGCTACTAAATCTGCAACCAAATAATAATCTCCTTCTAAATTATCTGGTAAAAGTTGTACCCAATCAAGGGTGATGGTTTCGTCGGGTCTTAAGCCCAATCCCAAATCACCATTCCCACCTCCTAGTTCAATCTGTCGTAAAATAAAATCATCGGATGTATTACTCTGAGTAAACGAATTATTTTGTGACAGGGCAACGCGAAGAGTGAATGTATCACCCGCTACTATGGGTCCATCCCCACTGTTCCTTGCAACCAATTTTAAATTTATGGGATCAAGGCCTTGAAAGGTGCCTTCTGCGTTAAAAAATATTGTTGCGGCAATATTCGCAGTACCGGAAACAATATTAATTGTGTGTTGAAATTGATTACTTCCTGCCGTCTCATCCGATTCGATGATTCTATTTTGAGAATCAACAAATACATCTACCTGAAAGGGACCATCCGGTGTATTCGCTGGAATATAAACATTAGGGATAGAAAAAGGTAAAGTTACTGATGGAAGAACGGGCCAAGCTACCGACGCATCTACCATTGCTTGAGTAGGAAAAAGTAAACTGTTTATTCCGGCACTTGAAGGGAAATTTGCATCCACGCGAAAAAAGACAAAACTTTCTGAAGCGGCTGTCGTATTGTTTGTAATTTCACCCTCAATATTAACATACTCCCCTGCCCGTGCAGTTGTTGGACTATTCACAGTTATTGATAAATCAGGAATAATAAGATTAAACGGATCTTCATGAGAATTTCCTGGAGTTAAAATAGTTGCTCCAGGAGAATTAACTAATAAACGAGCTGTCCATACATCCCCAGGTGCGGACCAAATATCATCCTGTGTCCAAGGCATCGTAAAAGTACTTTGAACATCGATTGTTCCACCTGGGCCCAATCCTGCATTATTTGGGGCAGGTGTATCCTGTAAAATAATGGTGCCGTTCTTATTGGTAATTTGAACGGAATAATTAATCGGAGTACCTCCACTTATTGCAGTTGAGTTTGCATCAAGGGAAATAATACCATTCACTTGAAATGCCTGCCCCACATTTACTTGGTCAATATCCCCATTTAATGTAACCGTTAACAACGGAGGGTTTTGTGCAAATAAACTGTTACACTTTAATATAAAACCAAAAGTGAAAATGTATATAAATATTCTCACTTTAATGAATTATTGGTTTTCCCATTTTTTTGTATCAAAATTATAATAAATTATTGGATTCGAATTGAGATCCCAATAATTCCAAACGTTATTCGAATTATAGAAGTATGGAAAAACACTAGGTTTCGTCCACCACCAAATCTTTAAATTATTATGCCATATCCAATAGCCACTTGAATCCCCGGAACCTATATAAAGCCATCCAAGTTTGGCATGATAAACCCAAGTGGATTTTGTAGAGTAAAAATTTCCCATCCAATCTGAACCAAGCCAACCATCAAGGCCATTAAGTGATTTAGAGGTTAAGCTTAAATGATTGTCAATTTGGAGAGAACCAGTAGCGGTGCTACTCATTTGTCCATCTGAAAGGCGTACTGTTATTTGACGACTTTTTCCAAGATAAGGTAATAGATCATCCATATCTCCAATTATTACTTTTCCGTCTTGATCAATGTTAAATGGTTTATTTCCATCTGCATCCAAATCAAAATTGGAAGATATAATCTCCCATGATATGTTTGTACCTGGATCTCCATCATGTCCACTTATTAAGCCTACATCCGAATTATTGCCCCAGGAATTTGGTCCAATGTAAAATTGAAAATTCGAGGCAACGGGAGGGAAAACATTAATTGTATTTATGGCTAAACTAGTTACTGATAATTTGTCGGTAGTTGAAGAATTACGGATACTTGTAAGACTTGAGCCGCCAACTATTGCTTGATACTCATCTATAATTTTACTCTGAACGGCCAATTGATTTTTAGCTAAATTGATCGCAATAGTCGTTGCATTCGAATCTGGATTTTCTGAAGTACTTTTTAGAAGGCTATCACTCTGCTCCATGATTGCCACAGCATCATCCAATTGTGAAGGCGATACTCCGGGACCCACTACTTGTAAGGACTCTTTTATTGCGGTGTTTAAAAAATCACTGTCTTCAAGAGGGTTATTTGAATCACTGATAGAAATTTTATCCGCAACTTGATTAATAAATGCCACACTTGCTGCACTGCCTGAATTCAACGATGTTGAACTCGCTAATGCGTCAACCTGATTCATTGCACTAGCAAGACGTGCAGTTGCACCTAATACAGATTTTGATAAATCATCCCCAATCGAAGCAGCATAAATGGGGTCGTAAGCGATGGGATCTACTTCTGTTAGATCAGGCAAGCCAAGTGCAGTGGCCACTTTTTGAGATGCAGCATTCAATTGATCTGGTGACGGATTATCACCGGCAATTGCTTCTATTAGAGTCGTGAGTGGACTAATGACAGAAGCAGTTGCCCCGGACTTATATTTCCCGGTAAAACTTACATTCCTTGATACATCCATTCCTCCCGAAATAATAATTTTTCCTTCATTAAAATCAATTATTCCATTTTCATTAATGTCATAAGCGATAAATTCCTGAGGAGTGAACTGTAATTTGAACCCACCGTCACTGTCAGTAGTAATTATTTGAACAAGATCGTGCTGTCCGTCAAATCCATCTTCCTTGGCATCAAATACAACCGTGGAGCCAACTAGATATCCATCTATTGCTTTTCCAGACATTACATAGGCATAATCCTCTATTATAACTAGTAACGATTTTTTTACTTCGTTTTTACTGGAATCAATAACGGAATAAACCACCTCATATTCTCCAGTCTGATTAACATCAATTGAAGTATCTCCACTTATACTTATTTGGATTTTAGAAGTTAAATTCCCATCTACCGTATCGCTTGCTGAAGGATTTGAGTTAATATAATCCAATAAAGGAATGGAATTTATAGTACTGGATCCCTTGTACATTTTAATAGGACCGTTATCGGATAAAGTCAGACTGGGCGGACTATCCAGACCAACAATATTCAAAGTTTGTGATTTCTGAATGATACGCTTGTAGCTATCCAAAACGGAATAATTCACCTTGTATATTCCCGAAATCGCATTGGGGAGAACGGAGTATATATATCCAATTTCTGAGTTACCGCTTCTGCTTACCGCACTAGTATAATTTCCCTCCATCTTGACAGTTAATTCAGTACTTTGTTTATTAGGTAGCTTCTCGGAAGAAAATGCACCTAATAAAATGGTCGCCCCTGCATTTGTGGAAATAGTCGCATTTCCAAAAAGCGTAATGACAGGAGGCGGAGGCAAAAAGTTAAAAACTACAGGATTAAGGGGTTTATTGCCATCTGCATCCTTGTAACTGTGTTCATAAAAATCATCAAATCCATCGTTATCAGTATCTGCGACTAATGGATTAGTGAAAATATTCGTGATTTCATCCCAATCTGTAAGATTGTCATCATCTGTATCAGGTTCCCTAGGGTTGGTTCGGTAGTTCCATTCTTCATAATCAAATAATTGATCCGAATCATTGTCGTCGGTGGAAGCAATTACATGATTTGTCGAATAGAAATATTGATCCAGCCATTTTTCTTTATCAGATAATGTCGTTCTGCCGGAAGCCATTACCCGGGTGCTTACATTTTGATCGTTCCAATATGCAAACAAGCGTGCCCCTTTTCCGCGAAGAGAGGAAAATAATGTCAGTACTGCCTGCCGACTGGAAAAAGAACTTGAACTCTCAATCACAAAAAGAGATTGCATGGAATTATGCTTGGTGCAGAAGTAGAGAAGATTTCCTGAAAAATCATTGGGTAAGTTTACATTTATCCGATCACCCAAATTATTAGAATTAAATTCACCACCATGAGAAACATGTATTGAATTACTGTCTCCATAGCTTTCTCCAATCATAAAAGGATGGTCATCCGAGACACCATCATTAATAAAAATATATGTTGAGCCGGGGTATAATTTATATTCAGAAAAATCTACAATGCTTCCGCTTAAATCAGAAAAATTATAGTAAGGTTTAGTGCCATCTCCGCCACTTACCTTAAAGATCACAGGGGCAGGAGACAGATTTAAAGTTTTACTAGATATCGTACTATTTGGATCTTTTACATTTTGATCAAAAACAATGCCCCAAGTTGCTTTGGAAGAATACTTCAAACCAGAGGTTCCATTTATATCACTTCCGTTCTCATCGAACACCGATAAATTAAAAGAAGTGGAAGCAGAAAAATTATTTGCTGCAGCTGCAATATCTAATTCAACCGCATTATGTGAACCACTCGATTGAGGGGTCAATTTGAGGGTAAAATTACTTGTACTATTACTCTCAGTTGCTTTACCCCCACCCCAGTAGGAATTGCTCAAATCTGCATATTCGTAATCTTGTGTAAAATCAATTCCCTCAATAGAAGAGGCATAGGATACAGTAAATTTATCGTTTAAATCAAAATTGATAGATTCATTGTTATCCACCACTTGTAAAGTAAGTGTTCCATCAATAGCGGAGATAGTTGCAGTTAAAGCAGGAGTACCACGACCTGTATTGTCGGGATGCGGTAAAAAACGAAACTGAATTTTAGACTCTTCTCCCGCTTTAAAACCACCACCAATTCCCTCAAGTATTTTATTCAAATTGGGCGGATTAGCGGAATTATGTATGCTTCTAGCCTGACTTGTTTTATCCCAGACCAAAGAACTCAAACCATTACCTGTTCCGTCTGATTGTAGGGTTAAAGAATCAAACCCAGGAACATAAACCATTTGGGAAATTAAGGTAAGATTAGAATCAGCACGAAAAGTAATGTCCTGGTATTTTTCATCTTCCATTATAACCCCTATGTTATACATACCGGGCTCCAAATCTGGCATTACATAGTAACCATTAGAATCGGTGTAGGCGATTGAATCCCAGTCATTGGTATCTCCCCAATTATCTCCAAGCATACCTTCCTTAACAACAATTTCTCCACCCATTGAATACCAATTGGAAGAATCTAGACCATAATAAAGATTGTTAGGTACCCTTTCATCTACAAAGAAATCAAAATACGATTTTTCCGAATCAATACTGTAATTAAATGCACCATTAAGACGGAAGGTTTCATCGCTTTTATCTTCACTTTCAAAATAAGAATAAGTTTCGGAACCAAGAGTATTTAAAAGATCAACGGTGGGCTCAGCAAGAAAAGTACTACGCCAAAGGGTATACTCTTTATTATCAGCCATAAGTTGCTTGTCTATTTGATATGTAGCATTTCCATCCAAATTAAAACTAGATAAACCATTAGTTACAAACGCAGTCAAAGAAGCGGGTTGAAAGTCTGGATAATTTGCATGGGTTGAATTGAACTCAACAGCAGGTTGTGCTTGATTTAAAATAGTAACAGATAACGAGGTACCATTAAGGTAAGATCCCTGGTCCAGAATATCCACACTCATTACCCGATCGCCCCAAGCGTCTAGTAAGGAAGGGGACAAGGGCTGTGGTGGGTCGTTTTTCTGTGGACTGTCACTATTTTCAAAAGTTACATCCCGTAATGCTTTTTTTTGATATGCTTTTTCCCAAGACACGGTCATATGGACCATATCCCGTTCGTTAACAGCAGAATTATATTTGTAATCTTTAGTAAATGGTCTTTCTGTGAATCCATGACCCGCTCCACTTGGACGGTCTATCAGATCCATCTCTAAATTTTTTATTCGATCATCGTAATAAAATATTTCTTTAATCTTACCGTCACTATTAAAAACGGGAACCGCATCCACTCCGCCTCCTGTACCGGAGAAAGTAAGGTTGGGTGCATAATAATGAGTACCATGATTATCAATTACAATTTCTCGAATTTTTCCATCCTCAGAAACTGCAGAACAATTAATATCCAAATGTTTAAATTCTTCGTATGGTCTGTGTGGGTCATTAATTAAAATGAAATTTTCTGAAGTTGCAGAACAAGTATTGATCGTAAAATTTCCTTCTAGATGATCTCCATGATCCTGACAGAGAGGAAATGGTGCTCCAAATTTTGAATTATGATTAAATCTCCAATCAATCAAATCTTGCTCTGATGGTCTTTGCTTTAGATCTTTTTCTCCATGACAAGAAGTCGGTCGATTTTGAGAACCAACCACATGACCACAAATTACTTTTCTACCCGCTCTATTTTCTCGAATATTATAACATTTCCAACGTGGTTGAGCTAATAATTTAGACAATAGTCCCGGAGGGGTTGGAGAAACTTTAACATAAGGATCAATATAATTCTTTCCGCTTTTAGTAACGATAATTTTAGTTATATTTCCATCCACTACTTTTGCAGTTGCTTCTGCTTTGTCAGATTCTGGAATAGAGGATCTTCCCCGGTCAAGTATGTCAATCCATGGAGCTGCATAAGCAAAAGAATTCCAAAACTTTATTGACATACTAACCACAGGTTTTTGCAATCCACCACCTAATCTAAGAAGAACACTTGCGTTTGTTTCATCCCCAATAGGTCCACCAATCTTAGAAACTTTTGCAATGGGTGTATTATTATTATCGACATTTCGATAGCCTCTTCCAAAGAATTCGGGCATTACTGATGCTAGTTGACCATTGCCATTTATATCAGCAATTGCAGTCGCTCCAAGCCCTCCCCCTCCAGTAATGCGAATTACTGGCTCTTGTCCTGGCGTAGTTTTGTAACCCTGTCCTGGGTCTACAATTCGATAGCTAGTTATCCCGGAATAGCTATCTAAAGTTTGGGGAACAACAACCGCAGGTCTAAAAGCATAGCTCGGGTCGCTTGTGATCCGATTCCCACCAACCACTTGCACTTTAACTGGCACCGAATAGCCAAATCCAGGATTATCCACAGAAACATGGGAAAGTGTAGTATTAAATTTAACATCAACCGGGCTAACATCACGATTAGGATTTGTCCAATCAAGATAAACCGCAGGTTCCTCCGTCCACCCAAAACCGCTTTTGCCAACACTAATTCCGGTAATTTCATACTTATTTGCTGCCCGGGTAGTATTGGTTCTATTCTGATCATTTTTTTTCCATGGAGAGACAGGGATTTGGGGGTTAGCGTTTCCACTGTGCAATGAAAGGTAATGAATTTTATTAGTTGATTCATCGTAATCACCCTCGCCTCGTTGAACTAAAGAAAAGCCATAAAACTCTCCGTTATTTATTAATGCTTTAAACTTTGGAGGTCTATATCCTTCGCCAAAAATTCTTACTCCACTTCGGTTCTTTATTCCGCCAACATAAGTAAGTGCTCCTGTATTTACATCACGATTCATCCAATTTAATGTATCATCAGAACTCGCAGTCACATAGGCTCTTAGTCCATCTTTGCTAATAGAAATAGAAGATGCACTTCTTAGCCCATCTATGTTATTCACTCCATCTTCCAAAGTTCCAACATAAGTCAATCCACCAGTTGCTAAATCTCGATCAAACCAACTTACGCTATTATTCTGTTTAGAGGTTATATAAATATGATCGTTCGTACCAATAATATTCTCTGCTCCAGTTAATCCATCTACTCCATTCACACCTTGTTCCAGTGTTCCTCTATAAGTTAGGGCACCCGTTGTGGTATCCCGATCAAACCAACTTACACTTTCATTTACATCTGCAGTCACATAAACATGGTTATCATTAGGGCTTATTATGACTGAGTTTGGACCATTTAATCCTTCACTTGTAATGTTATGTTCCAAGCTTCCAACATAAGTTAAGGCACCCGTTGTGGTATCCCGATCAAACCAACTTATTCTGTCATAAATTAGAGGTCCTGTAGAAATATTCCCGTCATACCAGCTGTTACTTCCATTCACATCTGCAGTCACATAAGCATGTTCACCATCTAGACTGACTGCTAAAGAAATTGGACCGCTTGCCCCTTTTACGCCAGTCACATTATGTTCCACGCTTCCAACATAAGTTAAGGCACCCGTTGTGGTATCCCGATCAAACCAACTCACACTTTCATTTCTTTCAGCAGTCACATAAACATGATGATCGTCCGGGCTTATTGTTACAGTAGATGCTCCGTCCAATCCATCTACTCCATTCACACCCTGTTCCAGAGTTCCCCCATAAGTCAGTGCACCAGTTACTAAATCTCGATCAAACCAACTTACACTTTCATTTACATCTGCAGTTATATAAACATGTTTTTCGTCCGGACTAATAGCAATTGAGTTTAACCCATTTAAGAAATTGAGAGCAAATGGATCAAGTGGATCATATTTTATATAATCATATGAAATTACTCCGAAATTATTACTGTGCCTTATCCAAGCAATTGTACTAGACTGGGTAGATAAAACATAAAGATGTGAAATATTTGAATCTGTGGCATCCTCAACTGAGATAACATCTTCTGCACCATCCAACCAATCAACTTTCCAATCAAAACCAAAACCAGCTGAAGATGTATTATATCCTCGCCCACCATTTAAAACATCTACGGACTGATTTTCGTCGAGATAGAGTAAGGGAAAACCGGTGGCATTCAAATCGCCTGGTTTTCCTAGAGATGGCTGAATAGTAATTTCAGGAGGAGATGAAAATCCAGATACTCCTTTCGGTAAAGTAGCAAGAGGTACATTGATTGTTCCACCAGGTAAAAAAGCACCTGCACTATTCACAATCTCAACTTCGTCAGTTTGTACAATATTTCCATCCGGTAATTCAATATCCAATGGATTTGGAAATTTTTGGACCATAATTATTTTTTCAACTGAGGTAGCATTTAATTCGGGCTCTCCGTAAGCTTTACTGTAATTTACGCCATTGTAATGAGTAGCATTGTATTCAAACTCAACTCTTGGCTGTACCTGATAGCCTTTTCCATTATCGATCACATTAATGGTGCCAACAGCATCAACATGGGCATGTAATCTGGCACGCATAATTTTATGCTTAGTGATTCCCTGATTAATCAGGTAAGTAATTTCATTGTTATTTAAAATACGATCATAAAAATGAAATTCATCTATAAAACCCGAAAAATAATCAGTTCCTAGTGTTGTTTTAAAATAGCCAATCGCAATTTGATTTACTCCTTTAATGTCAGAGATAAATCCTCGATCTTCTTTGGATCCAGCAGGTGGTTTTGCACCAGTATTTTCACCGTCCACCATAATAGTGGTTCCTTGCTCAGTAATTTGGACGACAACATGGTGCCAACCAGTATTTGAAACTTGGAAATTTGTATTTAATAAATTATTTTTTTGAGTTTGAAGAAAATTAATTTCTTCTCCCTTGTTAATAACTTCCTGATTTATAAAGCCATCTCTGTTAATGAACAGTCGATAGTACGAAGCATTATCGTCCACATTTGAGGCAGAAAAAAGAGTCATTTCTTTATCAGTCGAATCTGGCTTAACCCAGAAAGCATAAGTGGCTACCGATAATGTGTTAAAATCTGCCCGATTATTAGTTAAGTCCAAATATTGACTACCATTTAAATATAAAGCATCACCCAAATCCGAGGAATATTCTAGTTCGGTCAATTCATTTGGTTTAATAGTGGATGCAAATGTTGATGCATTCATATCAATGCCTATTGGCACAATATTTCGACGATTACCTGATAGATCAAGAAATAGCTTACCTGCCATTTGGCGAATTTCTGAATCGGTGAGCACTCGGGTATATACTTTTACTTCGTCAAGTAAAAAGCCTAGAAATGAAGCAAATTCAAGATTTGTATTTTGTACAGTATCGCTGTGTTTCTCTTTCCCATTAATAAAGATTTTTCGATTCACTCCATTCCAGGTAGTGGCAAAATGAAACCATTTTTGCAATGTGGGGTTGAAAGTATAAGATCCAACTGTCATATCCGGAGAAAAATTTATTTGATTAGTCTTAAAAATACCCAAAAGTGAATTCGATTCGGAGGCATTTAACCAACAGGATACAGTGAAATTTCCATCGGGGATGCTTTCTCCTCCATTGACCCATAATTTGTGATTAGGATCTGTAAGACTGAGTGCTTTATTTTTTACACCCCATGAAAAGGTAGGAACATTATTATTTTCTTCACGTCCATGATTGGATGGATCATTACCAGAAAAATCATTTAAATAAAATGTGTCATTATTTTTATCCGTTCGGTTTTCATCGCATTTCCAATATAAATGAAGCTTTGATGTAATATTATTATTAAAGGCAGGACTTGGCTGGAATTTGGTTTCGTTCGAATCAAAAAGACTTTCGTTTCGATCAAAAGACCAGTAGGCAAATGGGCTTTTGGGATACAATGCTACAGGCAAGGTGGAATTAGGATCGAATTCTTTACCCTGATTTTTTATATTTAATTCGGATGTATTTAAAATAAATTTCTTTTGCCACCATTGATCTTTTTTAACACTCCAGTTTCGGATGGAGCCAGTTGCATTAAAATCTTTTCCTGCACCAACCATTACAATGTCCGGTGTACTTGTATATCCACTTCCACCATAATTTAAATTCTCTATGGTTCCAACACCATCAACTATTGCTTCAGCTCGGGCAACTGGAAGATCAAAATCTTCCCAATATGTATTTCTGTAAACTACAACTGCTGGTGGAAAATCCCTTAAATTTCCAAACCCACCATATCTTATAAAATCATCTGTTATTGGATCACGTTTTAAATCAGCCACTTCAATAGCTAAAAGTTCTGTTGGGGTTAATAGGGATTTGGCAAAAGGTTTCGTTATATTTGTACCGTTCGGCCCAATTCCGTTTTGATATTCATATAAATTTGTTAAGGTTTTTGAATAATGTGAATCAAATAAAGAGCCCCCTGTAAAAGTAACTTTGGGTTCTAAGGTATATCCATTCCCTTTAAATTCAACGAGGGGGTCGAAAAATAATTTAAGTCGTACTTTAGCCGGTTCATTATCTGGTTTATCAAAAAAGGTGAGGGGATACCCAGCAGATGTACTCTCCATAATAAATCGGTGAACTTCTCCACGATGAACCTCGAGTTGTTTATTTGGTATACCATCGATTACAAAATTTAGTGAATTCGAATTGGCTGAGGGTATATGAGAATCCTGTAAACTTCCCACCACCCGAACGGTATGCTCGATTATGGGTGCTTTTTGCAAAACTACTTTTGCTCCCTGAATGGGCCCGCTTTCAGACTTTACTTTTCCACTTAATAAAGAACCTGAGGTTTGATCAGCATCCCCTACTCGAATGGTAACACTCTCCGATGAAATTCCTCCCTTCATATCAGAAACTACTACTTTAACGATGTGATAACCAGATTTTGTAAATTTTGTTGAAATATCCCGACGGTTCAAATTCCTAGGATCACTTACAGGAACTTCATTAATGTACCAAGAATAAGCATAAGCCTTTTCATCGCCAGATGTGGGAACCACTGTAAAATTGGTATTGTGATTGATGGCTGGTGAAGAATCACTCACAAGTAAATTAAAAGTGGGGGCTTTTGATAATTTTCCCTCAATTGTGCCGATATTTACCACTACTTCAATATATTCCATTGGATAAATTCCCCCCTTCGCAATGGGGGTAATATGTGCGTCCTGATCGTATTCGGAAAAAGTATGACCTAGTAAAAGTAAGGCATCGTCAAAATTTCCAGGCGTATTGGGTGTGGCGTCAATTAAGTAATTTTCCGCACTTTCGCTACCGAAAGCATTGCCGTTTAAAACATTTAAACCATAGTCCAATTTTTCATGTTTTCTTCGGTATGAGAAATAATTTTTAGAATAAGGGGATAAATTATTAGCAGGTAAACGAATTCCGCGAATTCCGCGATGAGCAGAATTGGTTAAATTTCTTAATTCATGTGGAAACAAAGATGGATCAATCGTAAGCACACTTTGATTGTTTTCATCTAAGACACGTATTGTGGGTTCTGAAGAATATCCAAAGCCAGTTTCATTTACATCCAAAATAAAATGTACTTTTTCCGAAGAGTGGATTTGTGCGAGACTAAAGTTGGCATTTGCACCCTGCCCCGGCCCACCAATTTCAACACTACCATTCCAATCATAATAACCTGTCGAAACATTAAAAATCCATTGTGGATTCGAAGAATTCTGAAGAACTTCGACCAAATCATCTGTGGAAAGATTCAGGTCATATGAAATCGCTGAAAGTGGATTAGGAGCGTGCCCAAAATCATGTCGGTAAATACGAAATGTATTATTATGTTCCGAATTTTTCACCTGAAAAGGAGAAGACTTAATTTGGTCGGATTCGTAAAAGTCCAAAATATCTACTGAACTATTTGCCTCACGCCCAATTTTATAACCCATGGGTAAATAACCTTTTGCTACAATGGTTAAATCACCTTTTTCAGGCTGTCCAGTACCCATAACGGAATACTGGTTACCATATTCGAGTTCCCCCCATTCGTCACCTATCGGGTTATAACCTTCTGATATAAGTTTGTTCGCATGTAAAAGACCAAAGTTATGACCGAGTTCATGCGCCATCACTTTAACCGAGGATTTGGCCGTACAATGACTACCTGGTGCACCCACTGCACCTAAGCCTCCTCCGCTATCAGTCGTAACACCGTCACTGTTATCATAAGTAGAAACGAATACCCAGGATACTGCTGTCATTCCCCACTTAACTTGAACAAATGGCGAAGTGATAGGGTTGGAACCAGCCCTTTCAACGATAGTCAGTTTTGGCATAGAGTGATAATAAGCACCATTATCGAGAACTTTTATTGCGTAAATCTCGCCATTGAGAATTTTGGCAACGGCCTGTGCGGATTTAAATTTGGGATCAGGAAGACCATTACTCATCAAATTCCCACCCTCAAAAATTATTACGGGGTCTGTAAAATTACCAAAAGGTTCACTTACAACTATGTCAGTCACACCCTGAAAAGCATAACCATTAAAATCATAGTCATCTGAAATAGCTCTGGCTTTGTGCAATGCACTTACGCCGACATCACTAATTATGCTATGTCCACTTCCCGTATTAGGAACAGTTTCTGGACGGAAATAATTATTAAAAAATTCCAACCTTTCTGGAACGGGAAAGTAAACTACAGGAGATGACCACCATGTCTGACCGGTGCTATCAAAAATTCGGTTATCAACTCCAGTAGTACCTGCAGGCACTCTTTTCCATTTTGGATAATCAAGAGTAACCGTTGGCGAAATTACATAATCCAGATCAAAATTTTGGTCGGAATTATCAAGATAAAATTTCTGCACTCCATCCATAACTGCAATTAAATCTTCTCGCGTATCAGGATCAAAGGAATCATCTCCCCGCGGTCCGGTAATTGGATTACCATTTTCATCAACAGGATTACCCGAAGATCCTTCGAAATAATTTCCCTCATCATAAAAACGACCCGGTACAACCAATACCTTTCTTCGTCCCTGTGGTTGCGCAGCAGCCATGGGATCTTTATCTATTTCAAATTCAAACAAGGCATATGTTTTGTTACTTTCATTCAAATCTACCCAGTTTCCATCATTTAAATCCATGGCAAGTGCACCCATCGGAGGATTTTTGGGATGCCCGGTTTTCCATTTTGAGTCTGTTTGATTAAAATCTTTATTATCAACCCATACCCATTGACTAGAATTAACATCATATTTACCACCTAACCAAATATAATTAATGGAGGCAGGAATTGAACCCGTAATTTTGTGCCGCTTCATTAATTCAAAAATTAATTCATTTTCATTATCATCTTCAACACAGGCTAATTTCCCAGTAATTCCATTAAGTCCATCATACAAATTCGCAGTTTCATTCGATTCCAACCAAGAACGCTGAACTTCCATCAACCAATAACTACTGAAGTAAGTGTCTCCTGTACTAGATGCGATAATGGGATATTGCATTCTACGGTTCCCCCAAGATGATCTTTCAAAACTCTCAATTTGTTCAGAGAAAAATTTTCGTTTAAGTTGACTAGGAAAACTGAAATTTTTACCTCCTAGGGATAGGTTATATTTATCATCTTCACTTGAATCATTTTCACGGAGTTTGTAGGAAGTTTCTGAAATGGCTAATTTACCATTTAAATGAACACCCCAAATGGCTAATTTTTTAACAGTTGGTAAAGATTTTCTTTTGCCATAAACAAAAAGTTCGTAATCAGACCCATCCTGTAATTTTGCTTTGCGAACAATCATGCCAGCGGGCTCTTTGGGGTTAAAGCACATGTGAATGGAATCCACATCCGCAAAATCATGCACCCATTTTTCGGTATGTTTTTGAATCTCTTCAGGCAAACGAGCTAATCGGTAATCTTCGATCGCCAGCTCGATAGCCATTTGGGGATCTCCCTGTATAATTCTTTCGAATATTTTTTTTCTCTCTTTCGCTATGTTTTCACCGTCAATTAATAATTGTCGATGAAATCTTGGGTCATGAACACAGCTTTTTAAACTTTCACATTTAAAAGCTTCGTATGCCTGCAACCAATTTTCAAAAGCAAGAATTGATTGATGTTGCGAAAGATCTTCGTAGTCATCGGTTTTACACCATTCAGGTTCGTCTGATTTAACTACTTTTGTAATTAGAGATTTAGTCTCTAATTCTGATAGGTTTTGATCATTAGGTTCAGAAGATATTTCTTCTTTGATATCAATACCTGTGGGGAGCGGGGGAGGTAATAGATTTTGGCTTTTTCTAAAAATTATAAATGCTAGTATTACTAAACATACCCATGGAAGTAAACTTTTGCCCAACCAAGAAAAAGACCTTGGATTAAGGTTATTTTTTAGGCGATCAAGGGCGTGTAGGGGCATAACTATAAGTTACATTATAAAATGTCGTATATCAAGGTATGTAATATTAAACAATTTTCTTTCAATTCATTAACATAACTGGCGATTTTGATACATATTAAAAATTGGAGGCATACACACAAGATTTTCCTCAATTAACGCCTTACCAAATACTGGTGATGTTTTAGCCCATGGCTGTTCAAAACTTTCTTACCATCAAATAAAAACATCATTTGTAGTTAGATGGCACACAATCATATAACAGAATATTCAACTACATCTGTAGTGAAGATTAAATTAAACTTAGTTTCCGGGCCCATCTTCTTTTTTAACAGTTCTACGAATCGTGCCCGTTGGAGTCATTATAACAGGGTCTTTAAAAATAGATTGGGGGCTAATGTTTTGGATGACTTCCCTGACGGGGGAACCTCCGCGAGAGACAATACTGGCACTTACGAAAATTAAGAGATTTCGCTTAGAGTAACTTTCGGCAGACGACTGAAAGAGCCTTCCTAATAAAGGTATATTACCCAAAAAGGGTACTTTATCATTAACAGTCTTTACCTCTTCTCGAGTAAGTCCACCTATTATAACAGTTGCACCATCGAATATTGTAACTGAGGTGTTTACTTTCCTAACTGAAAAAATTGGCATTAATATTCCAGAAGGTTGAATAATCATTGGAGGAGAGCCTACTGCAGAAGTTCCTATCATTGCAGAAGATCCACCATATTCAATAAATCCATCGAATTCAGTTACCTTAGGGCTTAACTCCAAGGCTATGGAATTATATTTTTCTATTCTTGGAGTAACATCCATTACCACACCAACCTCACGAAACCCTGGTTGCTCATCGTCTGGAGCAACTGTATCAAATTGAGGGATTGCACTTTGTATTTGTATTGCCTGAGCCAAAGCAGCCGCACCTTGGTTATTTTGGCCTCCGCCTCCTCCGCCTCCTGGAGTTGGTGCCGGCTCATAGTCAGTTGGATATATAAATTCTTGAGCAATCGTTATTTGGGCGGGTTGACCGTCCATCACGGTAATTCTTGGAGCACTTAACAAATCTGTTCCCTGTTTTCGTTGCAGTGCATTGATCAGCAGATTGGCTTGTGAACCACCCAATATCATAGATCCACCACCAGCGGACAATTGAAGGTCTAACTCCTGTGCATCAACAAAAGGGGTTACACCAACACCAATTCCAATGCGACCGGGAAGGTTAGGCAAGTTATTAGGAATACGCATACTTGCTTCTTCATTGTCAGGCATACTAATTATTGTATCTCGAGTTGTTCCGGTAGGTGAATGAGCTTCAGCCAGATTACGGGTGCCACCAGATAAACTTCGAGGAAAACTCAACATAGGCTGACCCTTTGAATCCATCAAAGGTTGTCCAGTTTTTTGATCAACAATATAATTAGGCGTTCCAAAACTATAAGACCAGTCAAAACTAATCTCATCAAGTGCACCTTCTTGAACTTCTAAAAATTTTGTCTCTATCTCGACTTGCCTACTAGAATCTGCATCAAGTCTTTCCAGAATTCGCTCTATTAAATCAAGAAATCGCCTTTCATGAGTAACAATCATTTGAAAACCATCAAAAACAAACTTGTGTCCTTTTGTGTCATCAAAGGGAATTCCAGCACCCTCTAAGAAGGCTTTTATTTTTACTCCTGTGTCATCAGCACCTCCACCGCCACCTCCAGGTGCAGGTGCGAAAGGATCTGCCCCTCCCCCCCCCCATTCCGGCACCAGCTCCACCTGTCATTCTTTGAATAGTACCTTGGGTAACTTCATAAAATTCGGTTTCTAAAGACCTACCAGTAAAAGTACCTCCTGATTTGGAAACCACAATCGCATCCGATCGAACATCGTAAGTCCAACTTACCATTTCAGCAATAAATTGAATCATCTGACCCAATGGCATTGTGTTAAGTGTTATGGTTACATTCGGAAAAGGTTCATCACCATTTTGTAATGGAATAATATTAACACCTTTTTTCGAGGGGTCTGGCTCTGTTAAATCAAATGTTTTTGCCTGTCTTTGTAGCTCAGCCATAACTTCTGGCAATGGCGACTCAAAAAATTGAACACCGGGTACTTGAATGATCTTTAATTTACTTTCAAGGTTACTTGGTCCTTCTTTCACTTTTTCAACCTCTTCTATTTGTCTATCAAATACTTTGGGCCTTTCCCATTCTCTTTCAATTTCTTCCAACATTTCCTGCCTAGTTTTAAGATAACCCAAATAACTTTCCTCGCCCCGCATTCTTGCTATTCTTTTCATTGGCCTCATAATTTTCAGAAAACCGAGTTTCAACAGTTCTGTAGGTTTCAGTGGCACCCGTTAAATCGCCATTTATGAATTGGACTTTTGCACGCATCAGTAATTCGTTTAAATCATTCCTGTCTTCTCGCCAATTAGGAGTAAATTCAGTTATATCTCTTTTATATGGATTTGCTTTATCCTTAGATATTCTATTTTCCATTCTTTCCGCCTTTTGAAGTTCTTCTTTTAACGATTTTTCGCCATCAGTCTTTTTTAACCCGGGTCTACCATATGACAAGGGATCTCCCTGAATATCACGATCTTGATAAAAACCCGTTCTAAAAGCATCTAAATATTGGTTAGCTAAATCCCAATCTTTTTCTTCTCGTGCGTCTTCCGCTTTTTCTAAATTAATACGATTTTTCAACAAAGCTGCCTCTAAAATAATAGGCCAAGTGCGAGTATTAGGTTCTAAAAAGGTTTTAATTTTTAAAAGAGATGTATCAGCATCTTCATAATTTTTTTTCCTTATTTGTCCCTTTGCCTTAGCTAACATCTCTTCCGCCTTAATTGCCTGTTCCTCGACTTTCTGTTTTGCTTTTTCCATCTCAGCCTCAAAATCAGGTTGGGTATCAACGCCGAGAATATTAGTTTCTGCATTTCTTTTACCATCCTCGACTTCCTTGTATTGAACAACTAGTTCCTGTACTTCACCTACCTTCCCCTTAAGCATCGCCTCACCCATTCGATACCAAGTAATTTGCTGTTTAGTTTTATAAATATCACTAATCAAAGCAATGGAGGATGTATTTTCTGGCAGAATAGAAAGTGCTTCGTCTAGTTGATCTGCAGCAAGATCATACTGGCCGTCTGATCCATCATTTCGAGCTTTCTCCAATAGTCGCTCAGCACGACGCATGAGTGTTC